>CAZLVL010000009.1:0-112560 GCA_964563155.1 uncultured Clostridiaceae bacterium
GAACGGCATGCTAGGTGGTGTGAGAGGGAGAAGAAATTTCTCCCTACTCGATTGATTTTATGTGGTGATAATATGGAAACACTAGAAGATATGTCTAAAGAAACCCTATTAAAGGTTTTGAAATTTAGAGAACTTAGAATATTAGAATTGGAAAAAGAGATTGAACTTTTTCAAAAGATTCTTGGAGAGCTATATAATAAAATAGAGATACTGGAAAAGAATAAAAATGATTAATCAAGTTTTTGCTAGTTATGATGACTATATGAAATACTTAGCCACAAAGAAAATTGCTGTTGTGGGTTTAGGAATAGGTAACCTGGACTTTTTTAAGCATCTTGTAATAAATGGTCTTGAAGTCACTGGATTTGATAAATCTAATGACTTTGCTGACTTAAAAGAATTTATTTCTTCTTATCCTAAAGCTTCTTTAGTAACTGGTAGTGATTACCTGTCTCATCTAAAAGGCTTTAATATTATTTTTAAAACCCAATCTATGAAAAGAGACCTACCAGAGTTTATGGAAGAGATTAACAGAAGCGCCCTATTAACCTCTGAGATGTGGGAGTTTTTTAAATACTGCAATAACAAAATAATTGGTATTACTGGCAGTTCTGGTAAAACTACAACCACTACCTTAGTAGCAGAAATGCTTAAAAGACAAGGCTACAAAGTATGGCTAGGTGGCAATATTGGAAGCCCTCTATTTCATAAACTAAAAGAGATTAAAAAAGATGATATTATCGTCTTAGAGCTAGCTTCTTGTCAGTTACAGATGTTTGGTAGTAAAAGTCCTAATATCTCTGTTGTAACCAACATAAGCCCTAATCATTTGGATTTTCACGATAGTTATGATGAATATATATATAGTAAGAGCCTCATATTTAAAAACCAAAAATCAGGCGATAGATTGGTTCTAAACTATGATGACCAAACCACAAAAGACTTCTTAAAAGATACAAGCTCACAAGTATATATGTTTTCTGGTAAAAGCAAAAAAGAAGATCCTGAATTTATAGGTGCCTACATAAAAGATGGCCATATATATACTAATATAGATAATAATATAAATAGAGTGCTAGACATTAAAGATATATTAATACCAGGAAGCCACAATGTGGAAAACTATATGGCTGCTATCTTAGCAACCTATGGCCTAGTAGAAAAGGATGCAATTGTTAAAACAGCTAAAGAGTTTGGTGGGGTAGAGCACAGGATAGAGTTTGTAAGAGAGATTAATAATATTAAATTCTATAACGACTCCATAGGTACCACTCCTTCAAGGACAATTGCCTCTGTGGAAGCCTTTAATCAAAAGGTTATTCTCATAACCGGAGGCTATGATAAAAACATCCCCTATGACATTATGGGGCCTTTAATAAAAGACAAGGTCAAGGCCTTGGTTCTTATGGGACAGACCAAAAACAAGATTCTACAAGCCTACAAAGACTATGGCTGTGATATACCAGTATTTGAAGTGGATAATATGGAAGATGCTGTTAATATGGCATACAAAGCTGCCTCTGATTATGATATAGTCATTATGTCACCAGCAAGTGCAAGTTTTGATATGTATAAGAATTTTGAAGAAAAGGGTAATATTTTTAAGAAAATAGTCTTATCCCTTTAATATCTTTTAAAGAGGTCAACATGGAACAATACATTATAGCTTTAGATCAAGGTACCACCTCCAGTAGAGCTTTGGCTTTTGATTCAAAAGGAAACCTAGTAGGTGGAGTTAATAAGGAGTTTACTCAAATATTTCCTCAGCCTGGTTGGGTTGAGCATGACCCTTATGAGATTTTGCAAAGTCAAATGGGAGCTTTGTTTGAGCTTCTAAAAAAGTATTCTATAAGTGGAGATAAGATAAAAGCTATTGGTATTACCAATCAAAGGGAGACTGTAGTAGTTTGGGATAAAAATTCCAATAAACCCCTCTACAATGCCATTGTCTGGCAGTGTAGAAGAACATCAGACTATTGCCAAGAGTTAAAAGAAAAAGGCTATGAAGACATGATCAGAAAAAAGACTGGTCTAGTTATAGATGCCTACTTTTCAGCCAGTAAGATAAAATGGATCTTAGAAAATGCTACAAAAGAATCTACTACCAATTTTTTATGTGGAACCATAGATTCTTGGCTAATATATAATATGACAAAGGAAAAAAGTCATGTAACAGATATGTCCAATGCCTCAAGAACCATGCTTTTTAATATTGAAAGCTTAGACTGGGACCAAGAATTACTAGATCTCTTTCAAATACCTAAGCATATGCTACCAACTATAGTGTCATCTTCAGAGATAGTAGGCCATATTGAGATTGATGGCTATGATATTCCTATAGCAGGTATTGCAGGGGACCAGCAGGCTGCTCTTTTTGGCCAAACCTGCTTTTTGCAAGGGGATGTAAAAAATACCTATGGTACAGGTTGCTTCATTTTAATGAACACAGGAAACAAGCCAGTATTTTCAAATAAGGGTCTTTTAACTACAATTGCTTGGAACTTAAATGATGAAACTAGTTATGCCCTAGAAGGAAGCATCTTTAATGCAGGCTCTTCCATAACCTGGCTAAAAGATCAATTAGGCCTTATTGAAAGTGCAGAGCAAACTGAAAGTATGGCCTTATCTGTAGAAGATACTCAAGATGTCTACTTTGTACCAGCCTTTACTGGTCTAGGTACCCCTTATTGGGATATGTATGCCAGAGCCTTGTTTATAGGGATGACTAGGGGGACCAATAAGAATCATATGGTTAGAGCAGTTCTAGAATCTATGGCCTATCAAACCAGTGATGTTATAGAGACTATGGAAGAAGAAGCTCAAACAAAAATTAAATGTCTCTATGTAGATGGGGGAGCCAGTAGAAACAACTTTTTAATGCAATTTCAAGCAGATATTTTAAGCACCCAAGTATCTAGACCTAAAATCCAAGATACCACTGCCCTAGGTGCAGCCTTCTTGGCTGGCCTTGCTGTAGGTTTTTGGAAGGATATAGATGAGCTAAAGATGCTCGTTGGGGCGGATAAGACCTTTATACCTGATGATAATGTAAATAGAATAGGCTTAAAAAAAAGATGGCACCAGGCCATCTTAAGGTCAAAGAATTGGTCTTCTTCTAATTAATAATAGAAGTCGTGATTACCAATAGTCATAAAGAAGTTACATGTGTCTCTGATCCATGTACTTTTTGCTAAACGGGGGTTAAAGAAGAAGAGGCAAGGTCCAATATTATTGTAACCATTCAAGGCATCTCTTGCTGCAGCAATGGACATTTCAGATGGTTCATTATATATAGTACCAGCCATTACTGGGGTAAATTGATTTCCACCACCATGGTCAAATATTACACCATATATAGAATTGGGAAATCCATTGTGCTTAACCCTGTTTAAAACCACATTAGCTACCGCTACCATTCCTTCATAGGACTCATGTCCAGATTCTGCATAAACTATTCTTGCTAACCAATACAAGTCATCATCAGTATAGTTTCGACTATAATCAAAGGTCGAGTCTGTTAAAGAGATTGTGTCAGTTATTTCATTGTACCTAGTCTTTATACCTAAGGCTATGCTCATCACAGTTATAGATGCATATATATCACCTTTATGAGTAAGGCTAATAGCAGGGGATAAAATCATCTTTCCATTTTTAATCATATACTTGGTTCCAGAGTAAACCTTGTATGTATCTGTTTCACTAATTATTGTAATGCTTTTACCGTCTTCGCTAATTTCATATGAAAAATCACCAAAGTAATTAAAATATTCCCAAACTGGTACAGCTAAATATCCTCCCGTAACAACTTTGTCATTTGCGAATCTTAATGTTTTGAAATTAAAAATGACAGGTGAGTTGGAAATATAGTACTTTGTGTCTCTTTCTGCTAGAATTAAAGCTGCATTAACCTGGTTAGGAATTAATGCGATAAATAGACTTATGATGGTTAGCAGTACAATATAAACTTTTTTGAAATTACTACGTTTAATCATCATTGCGTTATGATACACGATACAAAATGAAAAAGCAAGAACTTTTTGTAAATTGTGAAATTTTTGTGAATTTTCTCAGATAAGCATAAATTATTCAAGATATATGACAATTATTGTAAACAATGTAAGGAGAAATCCACAAAAATCATGAAAAACAGGGTTTTTTTCAAAAAAAAACAAAAAAATTAAAAAAGGGTGTTGACAAGATTTTCTATAAGTGCTATATTCTACGTGTACAAAGGCAAAACTGTAGAAATGCAGTGACGCAAAACCATGGAGCTTCGTTCGTAAGAAAAAGCCCGCCAGGTTGCTACATTTGGCTGAGAAGTTGGATGTAGCTTTTTTATTTACAAAGAATAAGAAGCTACAAAAACGAAAAGAAAGCCGGCATTAAACGAAAGTGAGTGAAGAAATGGTAGCAACAAGAAAGGGCATAGCTGAATACGGACTCCGCAGTTTAGAAATCTTCTATCTTCCAATTAAAGATATCAGACACGACGGAAATATCGCCTATGTTACCCAACTAAGGATTAATGATCCTGATATGGGAGTTGTCATAGATGACGCTTTTATGCCTGTTGCTGAAAGAACAGTAATTTCTGAAAAAATAACCTCTTGGTTAATTGAGAATCTTTTCATGGATATGGAACGTTTCTTAAACAGGGAAATAGAAGCACAATGGTATTCCATTTACATTCCCATAAGAATACTTACAAAATTATCCTTCATGGAAGAATTCTTCGACACAGCCAAGCAAAAGAATTACGACTTGTCTAAACTTTGTTTCGCTTTCAATAACAAAATCTTATACGAAGATCACAATGTTATGACCGGCCTATTTGCAAGACTCAAGCTAGAAGGAATGAAAACCATGATTACAGACTTTGGTGATAGCTTTTCACCAATCAACAGAATAGCTGATATAAAGCCTGATTATGTGTTTTTAAACGAAAGTGTGGTTGACTCTTTAACATCAGACAATATGGATAAGAAAGCTTTAGCTTTAAACTTGTATGATGTTTTGAATAAGATTGATGTAAGAGTAATTACTCCTTCCGTTGATGAAGATAAGATACTTGAATTAATACCAGAAGAGCACACCCTATACAGTGGCAAACTGGTTGGTGGATATAGAAAAGCTAGGAGCGTAAGATAGATGAGACAGGAACCTTCAGTTTCTAAAATCGCATATAGAGTACATAGGACTTCTCTTCTATTCAGAGCTTTGGTAATTAGTCTAGTATCAATCGTAATCCTATTGTCAGCTGCATACTTAGTTTCAGCTTTTTATGACAGGTACAGTAGCTTTACAGTATCAACATCGTATGGCGGTAGTACCGGCAGAGGAAGTGGGTCCGGAGGCAGTTCTCTATTGAGATTAGCTTTATCCTTAAGTGAAACTCCTGATTTTGCAAATCCCACAACTAGATTAAATGCTGATGCAATAGAGAACGCTACGAATATTTCAGGTCTCAGTATCCCCGAAAATGTGGACCAAATAAATGGTCAACACAACGGACCAAACTACATAGCATATACCTTTTATGTTAAGAACGTTGGAATTGAGGCTGTAACATATGAATATACAGTTAACATCTTGAATGTTACTAAGGGAGTGGACGAGGCTGTCAGAATTAGACTTTATGTAGATGGTGAAGAAACCACATATGCAAAGACCAAGTCTGATGGAACAGGTCCAGAAAAAGACACAATTGAATTCTTAACTGAATCGATTGTAACAAGAAGAAGAAGAGCCTACTTTAAGCCCGATGATTTAACCAGATTCACAGTGGTTATATGGATAGAAGGAGATGATCCAGACTGTGTAGACGATATAATCGGTGGAAAATTTAAAGTTACTATGGATGTAGAAATAGTAGAAGGTTCATAAATTTAAAATATAGCTTTGCAAAAAGATTATATGGATATTATAATAAACGAAGGAGTTACAAAAATGAAAACACTTAAAGCGAGACACAAATTGATACCAGCTATAGTTATGCTTATCGTTGCAGCAATCACAATGAGCACAGCATCATACGCTTGGTTCACAATGAGCACAAGAGCGACCGTTGAAGGAATTGAAATGGAAGTTGTTGCACCTAACAACTTGCTTATTAAGGCTGTTAATGTGCAGGGTGCAGAATGGGGAAATACTGCAAGTTTTTCACCTGCTGCCGAAGGTAAGTTAAGCCATGGCTCATCACACGACGGATTGGTTATTTACACTGTTCATCCAGATGATAACAATCTGATTGATACAGGAGATGGGTCTATACCTAATGATCTTGAGTTAGTAGATGCATCAACTCTTAATTTAGTTGATATAAATTATTTTGTAGATTATAAAGTAAGACTTGCTAATACAGGGGGTGCTACACAGTTAATTAAAGTTGCTGTTCAGGATCTTGAAGTAGAAAGCACAGACCTCGAAAACAAAGGCGAACTTATTAAAGATGCTGTTAGAGTTGCTATTTTAGAAGTAGATGAGGATAATAATGATTCTGAAACTTCAAAAGGTGTTTATTCTAGGGATGAAAGAATAGATGTAGAAGCCTATAGTGCGCCTAAAGTGACTACTGAAATCACTACTGATAAAGAATATGTAGATGGAAATAATTCCAATGCCTTGATTGAATTAATAGGTATAGGCGATGACCCAGGTGATGAAGATGGTACATTAGTAACCATTAGAGTTTGGATAGAAGGTCAAGATGGTGACACTGTTACTGGAAATGCTGGTGGAAAAATTTCAATTAGCTTTGCATTTGTAGTAGTAGATGAAGAAATAGTAGGACCATAATACACGTAACTTAGTTAATATACCTGTCTGCGGCGTATATGCCGCAGGCAGGATATGGTGTATAATAGGAACATGAATGATTTAGCAAAACGGGTGATTGCCCCGGATTTGCTTAAAAGAAAAGATCTTTTCAATCTTTTAGTGTAAAAGATGTTTTCTTTTAAGTAGATATATATGCGATTTTAATTCAACTGGAGGAGTTTATGAAAAAGTGGTTAAAGCTTGTCGGCAACATACTGTTATGGGTTTTTATTATCCTTGCTGTATTTATGACAATTATTGCTTTTGCTTCTACGAAAAACGATAGTGGTATCGCTGTGATATTTGGAAAAATGCCAATTACTATCTTAACAGAGTCAATGGAACCAACTCTTAAGAAAGGTGATTTGATCATTAGCCATCAACTTGCAGATCAGGACAAGTTTTTGCTAAATGAAAATGACATAATTACCTATAAGGTTGACCTAGACGGAGATGGTATAAATGAACTAAATACTCACAGAATAGTAGGTGTAAGAACAGACAGAGGATTTACTTACTATACCACCAAAGGTGACAATAATATAATTGAGGATACTAGTGAAGTTCGTTTTGATGCTGTAGTAGGTGTGTATAACGGAACTAGGGTAGCAAATGTAGGTGCTGTACTAAATTACTTACAAACTCCCACAGGATTCTTAATAGCTGTTGTTATTCCTTTAGTATTGTTCTTATTATATGAAGTATATAATTTCGTAAAAGTTGTAGTTTCTTTGAAAGCAGAAAAGAAAGATGAGAATTACGAAGAAGAAATTAAGAAAAAAGCAATAGAAGAATACTTAGCCAGCCAAAAAGAAAAAACAGAGGGCGCGGATACTAAAGAGGAGTAGCACAATAGTGTAAAAAAGGAATAATACTCATGGATGCATTTTTAACTTGGTTTTTTGAGTTCATAAATCAAATGATGCAAGGAATACTGACTTTTTTTCTAGGCATATTTGATGGTGTAATTCAGACATTCAACATAGTTCGATACATTGAGATCTTTAGGACTCATTATCAGAAGTTCACATTTTTAGATTGGTTCTTTTCCATACTTTCCATTATTTTACTCATAGCTATATGGGTAACTATTGGAGTCCTTATATACCTAAGTATTAGAAGGACCATGAGAATCAGGAGAAATGTAGTATCTCAAGAAAGCGTATTTGAAGAAATAAGTGAGCTCCATAAGGAAGTCTTAAGATTAAATGATGAAAAAGATAGAATACTTTCATTAAAGATATCTCAAGCTGGTGTATCAGCTAAGGATCTTGCTAAAGAGTTATCAGAGATAACTGAAAAAACCCATGAAAGAATCCGTAGAATGGATGAAATGGATTTACCTGATACTGACTTAGATAGGGTTGCTGTAGATGATACAAGACCAGATGATTTACTTGAAGGTCGCTTTAGTAAGTTAATGGAAGTGGATGAAGAATTTGCCTTTTATGAGCCTGAGGTTTATGAAAATGACTTTACCTTAGAACAAATTTGTGAAGACTTTAGAAATTTTGCCTGCTCTAAAATGAAACTATTTTATGAGTTAGACATGATAAGAACTCTTTTTGCAGGAATGGCTTCCACAAAACTATTGGTTCTACAAGGTATCTCTGGTACTGGTAAAACATCCTTACCATATAGTATGGGTAAGTTCTTAATTAAGGATGCTACAATTGCATCTGTTCAACCTTCTTGGAGAGATAGAACAGAATTGTTTGGATACTTTAACGAATTTACCAAGAGATTTAATGAAACAGAAGTATTAAGAAGAATTTACTCATCAGCATATAATGATGATTTGAATATTATTGTATTAGACGAAATGAATATAGCTAGAGTAGAGTATTACTTTGCTGAAATGTTATCTGTTTTGGAAATGCCAGACCCTGAACAGTGGCAATTAGAGTTGGTCCCTAGTTCTTGGCCCACAGACCCTAAAAAACTAAAGGGTGGAAAACTGGTGATACCTGAGAACATTTGGTATTTTGGAACCGCTAATAATGACGACTCTACCTTTGCTGTTTCTGATAAGGTTTATGATAGAGCCTTTACCATCAACTTTGAATCCAAGGGTCAACCTTTTGAAGCCCCAGATACTGAACCTAGAAGAGTTAGTTATTCATACCTTGAAGAACTATTTTCCGAAGCCTGGGAGAAGTATCCAGTTTCCAAGGAAAACTTAGATAAGATTGCTAAACTGGACATTTATGTAATTCAAAAATTCCGTATAGCTTTTGGTAACAGAATAATGAAACACTTACATGAATATGTACCTGTTTATGTGGCCTGTGGTGGCTCTGAAATTGATGGTATAGACTATATGCTATATACCAAGGTATTTAGAAAGTTTGAAAGTCTAAACCTTTCTCTAATTAGAGATGATCTTAAAGAGTTAATAGTATATCTGACAAAAAGCTTTGGACGAAACAATATGAACGAATGTAAAAAGTACTTAGAACTTTTACAGCGCATGTATTAATTTTTAAGGAGGTTTTTTGTCATGTCAGAAAGAGATATAGATAATATGTCCCAATTTGGTGGGGACAATTCAATATATGAAGATACAAGAGACTTTATATCCTACATTTACGAAGACTACGATTTTTACAAAAACCTAGTCCGTATGTTTGATCAAGGACAGGCTGAGACTGTCATAATTAAAAATGTGTTACAAAAAAATATTGATGAGTTGTGGGTAAGTACCATAGAAAAGGCCTTACCATATTTAGATACTGCCATGAGGACAACTAGAAAAGACATTAAAGAGGTTGAAGAAATTAAACCTATTGAGTTGTCTAGAAACATTACAGCTAAATCCTTACAGCATTTAGCAACCCATACACATTTTATTGATAGCATAGATGAAAAGGGTAATATTATACCTAATAGGATTTTAAATATTTACAAGGATGAAGAATTACATACCTATGAGAATAAGTTCATTAATACCTTAATCAATAGATTGGGAATTTTCATAGATTCTAGGTATAGAAAGCTAGAAGAGCATGGAGCAGATGAAGTCTCTAACAGGATGGCTCTAGATATTTCCACAAAAATTATGGATACAACAGTAAATATGCAGTTATCCATAGAAACAGTGGATTCTTCTGATGATAAAGAGTTAGAAGGCAATATTAACATGTTTGAAGATATGTCTAAAACATCTTTATGGCAAAGAGTACAAAGGATAAGAAAGATTGTTCAACAATATCAAGGTTCTGCTTTTATTAAAGAAATGGGTAAGTCATATATTAGACCACCTGTTATGAGAACCAATATGATTATGAAAAACATTCATCTTAGAGAGTGTTTAGAGCTTTGGCTTTTCATTGAAAGTTATGAAAGTGCTGGTTTTGACGTAGAAAGCTCTGCTGTAAGAGAAAAACCCAATGATGAGTTAATGGAATATTTATTTAAACTAATGGCTTTTCAATATGTATTTTTCAGAAAGAATTCTACAGATTCAGTGGATGACATTATTAGTAAGTCTAGAGCAAGACTTAAATACAATGCCAGATTTAAAAAACTGAATTTAAGAGAATTTACTGATGAATATGAATATTTAAATCCTAATGTTAAAAAGGTATATGTGGATGAATTATCTAGAAGAAATACTAAGTTGACTAAAGAAGAATTAAAGCTTAGAAAAGCTATTGAAAATGCCTTAAAGTCTGAAAGCGCTTATGCAGCGGAACAAAGAAAAAAAGAAAGACAGAAGAGTAAGAGTAGAAAATAGTAAGAGTAGTTAAAATAGAAAGAGTAGTTAAACAAATTGAATTTTAGAAGAAAAAAAGGTAGATGGGTACTAAGTCTCTTAACAGGACTTTTATTTATAGCAATAATACTAATAGTTGGAAATACCTTGTACGCTCAGATTAAAAAAGATGTACCTTCCTTTTTTGGTTATAGTGTTATAAATATAATTTCTACTAGTATGGAGCCTGCAATACCAGAAAACACCTTTATACTAATTGAAAGAGTTAGTATTGAGGATGTGAAAATAGGTGATATAATTACCTTTTATTCCAAAGATCCTACTATAAGAGGTTCTTTGAATACACACAGGGCTGTTGATTTTGATGTAAAATCCAGTGATAGAAGGATTATTACCAAGGGTGATGCCAATCTTATCAACGATAACTACAAGGTTGAAAGAGAAGATTTGGTGGGAAAGCATGTTAAAAACCTGGTAACCTTTGGCAAATTTGGTAGAATCTTTCAAAACAAGTTTTTTATTATTGGAATTATACTCATACCAGCAATAATACTTTTTGTAATGGAAATAGTTAACTTTACAGGAACTATTAAAAGAAAAGAAGAAGAGCCCCTTAGCCTAGAGGACGAACAAGATGACTGAAAAGCAAAACCCTGAAACTGAAAAGAAAGAGATTAACTTCTTTAAAAGACCTAGAGTAGCCCAGTATCTAAAAGATGAAGATGACTACAGTGATATTTTACCTAGGGCTAATTATTTTAGTTATGATGTAATAAAAAGTAAAAGAAGATTTACCTATCTTTTTGTTGCCTTGATGATTATGGTGGTTTTAACTACAGTCTTTTTATCTTTATACCTCGTAGCAAAAAGCGACTCCTTATCCTTTGTAGATAGAATGATTGATAATTCATTGAAATATGTAAGCGATAATATACTTTTAATTGAAAACGAAGCGAAACTTAAGGAAATCACTGCCGAATTAAATGTAATTAGGACCTTAATGAACTACAAAAGAGACTATCCGGATAGACAGTTCACTATTAGTGAACTATATTATGTCTCTATTCAAATTCCAGATACCTTTATTGATTACAGGCATCTCTTGTATGAAGGATTTTTGAAAATACAAGAAGGTAATGAGGATGCTGGCTTTGTTCAATTGAGTGAGGTTCTTTACAAGATGGTAGAAGAAAGGAAATAGGGGAGTATGTTAAAAAAACTTAGGTCGAAAATTGAAGTTAGAAAAATCGTAAAAAGAATTGAAGAACTTGAAAAAAAGAGGTACAGATCTCAATCTGCCCTAGTAGAAGCAATTTTGAAGCATGAAATACCAGATGATGAAGATGTAGAATATTTCAACAACTACACTGCAGAAATAGATAGATTAAGAAGAGAAATTAGAGCTATTAACAAGACTCTAGAAGAAGGGAAATAGAGATTAGAAGATTAGTCTCATAGAAATGATTTGAATAGGAAGTTAACCTTAAAAAGTGCATATCTTCTTCCCATGATGGCAATAATTATGTTCCTTCTCATATTTATTATGCTTTATCAAATGCGCTTATCCATATCAGAGTTTGTTATTGACCAGGTGTCAGAAGATAACGAAATGATTATTAAGGAGAAATCTGTTCTTTTTTCAGCCCTTTTAGATAATATTATTATTGAAAGTAGGTCTACAAGGGATTTTATTGAATTTACCTATGAGGCCTATGAAGACTATGATGAGTTTCAAACAAGAGAGATTATTCATGACTATTTTTCCAGGATTAATAGTACCCAGTTCATATACTATGTAGATCAAAAGAGATATTATGACCAAGATGCCAGACTATTTCCAAAAACTCAAAGTAGCTTAGATAAAATAAAAGGGTCCGACACAATGGTCTTTACAGAACCTTTTTACAATACAGACACAAAAACAGAAGAAATTATAATTTATCAACCTGCTAGTAGCGATGAGAGCCCTATTTTAGGGGTAGCATCCCACTACAGGGTAAGTTCTTTATACACAGTTGGAGAGTTTTATGAATCTCAAAAAGGTTCATATTATGTCTTTGATGGTCAAGGTAATCCTTTGTTTAGAAAAGACGGGGGATTAAATATAAATAATCTTTTAGACAAGTATAGTTTTAATGAAGAAGAAAAGAATAAGATAAATGAGTTTTTTCAAAACAAACTAAACACCATTACCTTAAGTGCAGAAGATGCCAACACTATTGTAAGTATTACTAGTATTCATAATACTCCTAACTGGTATGCTGTAGCTCTTTTATCTTCTGGTGTTGTGGCAGAAAAGACCCAATCCATAATAGAGCAATCCTTGTTAATATCTGGAATTATTATTGGCGTACTGGTAATTTTCATAATTATTCTTTTCCGTTCTGATACAACAGCTATTAGAAGAATAGATAAATTACAAAGTACCGACTCCTTAACAGGTTCTTCAAACCAATACAAGTTTGAAGTGGACTCCACTGTTCTCATTAGAAACAACAAGACTACAAAATATGCAGTTATATATCTCAATATTGTAAATTACAATATAATTAGGCAAATTTTAAGCATGAAAGACTTCTCTACCATGATAAAAGAGGTTACAGCCATAATACATAAGGATAATATAAGGGCTTTAGAGACCTATGGTCGTACTGTAGAAGGTAAGATGCTTATGCTCTATAGATACAAAGAGCTTAGCGATATTGAAGAGCGGATAGAAACTGTAATGGAAGCTATTAAAAAGGCTGGTACAGACAACGGCTATAACATTCGCTTAAATGCAGGTATATATTGTCTTGAAGAGAACAATACATTATCTGTTTCAGAAATGATAGATAGGGCTGCCTTTGCCCAAGAATCTATAAAGGAAAGCTCTGACCAATTGTATGACTATTATCATAAAAAGAGCTATGATGACCTTCTAAAGGTTATAGAATTAGAAGGCTTTATGGATAGGGCCTTAGATAACAAGGAATTTACAATATATTTTCAACCTAAATATAGTTTGACTAAAAACTCCATAAGTGGGGCAGAGGCCTTGGTTCGTTGGATAAGACCAGGTGAAGGTATGATTTTACCCTCTCGTTTTATTAGTCTTTTTGAAAGAAGTGGATATATTTCCCAATTGGATAGATTTGTTTTTGCTGAGACCTGTAGGTTTATTGGAGAATCCATTAAGGCAGGTCATAGAATGCTACCCATATCAGTAAACGTATCTAGAACTACAGCAGAAAAAGAAGGCTTCATAGACTACTATGTCAAAATGAAGGAAATGTATAATATAAAAGATGGCTTTTTAGAACTGGAATTTACTGAAAGTAAGGCCTTGGAAGATTATGATGCCTTAAGCCAGATTATTAAAGAGTTAAGGAAAAAAGGCTTTAAAACCTCCATAGATGACTTTGGAGCAGGCTATTCTTCCTTTAAAGCCTTGCAAGCTTTAGAATTTGATGCCATGAAGTTGGACAGTTCTTTTCTCAAAAGACACAATGGGCATCCTCAAAAGGACATTGACCTCTTATCTGGACTTATTAGTATGGCAAAGACTCTTAGAATGCAAGTAGTTGCAGAAGGGGTTGAAACTAGGGAAGATTTTATTCTTCTTAAAAAACTACAATGTGATGTTATCCAAGGTTTTCTTTACGCAAGACCTATGAGTAGAAGTGACTATTTAGTATTTCTCAATCAAGCCATAACCAGTAAAGAGGTTCTTTTTAACGAGGAAGTAAAAGAAAATGCCTAGAATTATTGCTGGAAGTAGAAGAAGCATCATATTACATTCTCCTCAATCAGATAAGGTTAGACCTACAAATGATAGGACCAAAGAAAGTTTGTTTAACATTTTAAATGCTAGATATCCCTTAGAAGAAGGAAAAATTTTGGACCTTTTTGCAGGTACAGGTTCTTTAGGTTTGGAAGGCTTATCAAGAGGAGCTAGTTTTGCATACTTTGTAGATTTAGACACAAAGCTTCTTAAGTTAAATATTGAAAAGTGTAAGTTTTTTGACCAGTCACAAGTCCTTCAAATGTCCTGGCAAAGGGCTTTAGAAAAACTAAAAGATAAAAAAGACTACTTTACCCATATCTTTTTAGATCCACCCTATGATAAACAGATAAATCAAAGTGTTATTGAAAATGATATTGTGTATGATATAATGAAAAAAAACTGTGTAATCATTGCAGAAATCTCCAATAGGGAGATAATTGATAGTGAAAACACAAAATTAATTTTAGTGGATAAAAGACAATATGGAAGTTCAGTATTTGCCTTTTACACAAAAGGAGACTTATGAAGATATGGATTTGTCCCGGCAGTTTTGATCCGGTTACAAGAGGACATGTGGATATTATAAGTAGATCCAGCCTAATGTGCGACAAACTAATTGTGGCAGTAGGGGAGAACAAGAATAAAAATAGTGTTTTTACCCTAGAAGAGAGGATGGATTTTTTAAGAAGATCTCTTAAGGATATTAAAAATGTTGAGATTGAAGGCTTTTCTGGTCTTTTAATTGATTATGCTAGAAAAAAGAATGCTATTTGTATTGTAAAGGGCCTAAGAGCTATATCTGACTTTGAATATGAAATGCAAATGGCCTTTTTAAATAAAAGAATGGAAGAAGATATTGAAACAGTTTTTCTTATGACCAACATTAACTATTCTTTCTTAAGTTCATCAGCTGTAAGAGAATTAGCCTCCCATGGTGGGGGACTAGATGGCTTAATCCCTGATTGTATAGTGGATGATGTAAGAAAAAAATATTTTTTAAGAAACAACGGGGTGAAATAAATGGACCAAGCTATGAATGAATATGAATTAATCGAACAAATAGAAGACCTTATTACCGGTGCAAAACAAACAATGTTTTCTGACAAGATTACCATTAGTAAAGATGAGATCTTGGACCTTTTATACTATCTTAAAGCCGCTATTAAACAAAGAGACCAAGAAGATGAGGCTAAAAGCAGGGAATTTCTTAAAATTATGCAACAAGTAAAAGACCAAGAAAAAAAAGAGGAAAAACCTCTTGTTGTAGAAACAAGCCAAGCTAGCCTGGATGAAGTTAAAGAATTAAAGCTTGCAGCCTTAAAGTATGCTGATAGCCTTTTAGAAGAAATTGAGGGTAAGTTAAGAACAACCCTTAAGACCATAAAAGAAAATCGTGAGGAACTAAAACAATAAGAAAAGATATAATAGATTATGTGACCCGAAATTCAAATGTTTCGGGTGTTTTCTTTATATCCCTTAATTGCTATAATAAAGCCTATGAAAAATAGAGAAAACAAATTAGCCCTTGGCGGGGCTTTTGAAAATCAAATTGAATATTGTAATGAAGTAATATCTTTAAACAGGGGAAAATATCCCAAATTCTATATCCGTACCCTAGGATGTCAAATGAATGAAGCAGACTCTGAACAACTGATGGGTATGCTAATAGAGATGGGTTATCAACCTTGGGACAAGATAGAAGAAGCTGACTTCATAATCTTTAATACCTGTTGTGTTAGAGAAAATGCTGAACAAAAACTTTATGGACATATTGGTGAACTAAAGGCCTTAAAGAGCAAAAACAAGGACCTCATAACAGCTCTTTGTGGCTGTATGATGCAACAAGAGCATGTGGTTGAAAAGATAAAAAACTCTTACCACTATATTGACATAGTCTTTGGGACCCATAATAGATATAGGTTACCTGAACTATTACATAAAAGATTAACCAGTAACAAAAGAGTCTTTGAAATATGGGAAGATAACAAAGGAATAGCTGAGAACATTCCAGTAGCAAGACAAGATAAAATATCTGCCTTTGTTCCCATAACCTATGGTTGTGATAACTTTTGCTCCTATTGTATAGTGCCTTATGTAAGAGGTAGGGAAGTCTCAAGAGAGGCCAAGAGTATAAGAAAAGATATAGAGGAGCTGGCTAAGGAAGGTGTAAAGGAAATTACACTTTTAGGGCAAAATGTTAATTCATACAATAGCACTATGAATTTTCCCCAACTTCTTCACTATTTATCAGATATTTCAGGTATTGAAAGAATCAGATTTATGACCAGTCATCCAAAGGATTTATCAGTAGAGTTAATTGAGGCTATTAGAGATATTCCCAGTCTTTGTAAGCATATACATTTGCCTTTACAATCAGGTTCAAGCTCAGTATTAAAGATGATGAATAGAAAGTATACAAAAGAAAGTTACTTATCTCTCATATCTTTGTTAAAAGAAGAAATTCCCCATATTTCCATATCTACTGATATTATTGTAGGTTTTCCAGGGGAGACAGAAGAAGATTTTTTAGAGACCTTAGATACATATGAAAAGGTAGGTTTTGACTTTGCCTACACCTTCATATACTCAAAAAGGACTGGAACACCTGCAGCTATTAAAAAAGATCAGGTTCCAGATGATATAAAAAGTGAACGTTTTAATAGGCTCATAGAATTGGTCAATAGACTGACAGAGCAGTCGAATAAGGCAGATGAAAACAAGGTATTAAAAGTTTTAGTAGAAGGAAAGAGTAAAACCGACCCTAACTACTATACTGGAAGAAGCGAAAGTAATAAGATTGTAAACTTTAAAGCAGATAAAGATTTTACAGGTACCATTGTAGATGTTAAAATAATAAAAGCCCATAGTTGGCATATAGAAGGAGAAATATTATGATATTTGAAAAAGTAGATGAATTATGCGAATTGATAGAGGAAACTAAGCAATATAGTGACTTTTTAGAAGCTGAAGTAAACCTGGAAAATGACGGTGAAGGAATTGATATTCTTTCTAAGTTTTTAGAACTTCAAGAACAATATGTTCAAGCCTATTCAGCTGAATCTTTTGATGAAGCTGATACCTTGGAGTTACAATTACAAGAAGGATATAAAAAGGTAATGGAACATCCAACAGCAGGAGCATATGTAAAAAGCAAGCAAGCCTTTGATGACCTTTTAGATGAGGTTAATAACAGAATAATGGAAAATCTTGGTTTGCTACAAGCTGACATGCAAGACGGTTGTGCTTCATGCTCAGACCATGAATCATGTGAAGGTTGTCATTAGTGAATAATCTTACTCCAATGATGAAACAGTATATGGATATTAAAAAACAGTATGCTGATTGTATATTGATGTATCGTCTTGGAGACTTTTATGAAATGTTTTTTGATGATGCTATTACAGCATCAAAAGAGTTAGAAATTACCTTAACAGGTAGAGATTGTGGTTTGAAGGAAAAAGCTCCTATGGCAGGAGTTCCTCACCACGCTGTAGAGCCATATATAGCCAAACTCATTAAAAAAGGCTATAAAGTGGCCATATGTGAACAAACAGAAGATCCAGCCTTGGCCAAGGGTATAGTTAAAAGAGAAGTTGTAAGAGTGATTACTCCAGGGACTGTCAATGAAAACACTCTTTTGGATGAAAAAGAAAACAACTATATTATGGCCTTGTATAAAAATCTAGAAATATATTCTTTGGCTATTTGCGATCTCTCCACTGGAGAGTTCGCTTCTAGTCAAATTGTATATGGAAATACTAAAGATAAGCTTTTAAATGAAATTGTAAAATACAAGCCTAAAGAGATTATAGCCAATTTTGACATTGAATTTATTAAAGAGCATATCAGTGTTTTTGTATCTTTGGTAGATCCTGAGATTTTCAACTCTTCTTTACCTGATTTAAAAATTGAAAGTAAAATTCCTGTCAATAATTTTGATATTTGGAAAAAAGCAGCTGGAGCCCTATACAAGTACCTAGAAGAAAATAGAAAAGCAGACCTTTCTCACATTAGCTCCATAAAACTATATGAAACAGAAAAGTTTTTAGCCATGGATAAAAATGCCAGGGCCAACTTAGAGTTGACAGAAAGCTTAAAGGATAATAAAAAGTATGGCTCTCTTTTATGGGTTTTAGATAAGACCTCCACATCAATGGGAGCAAGACAACTAGTTAAGTGGATAGAAGAGCCCTTAACAGACATTGATGATATTAACCAAAGGTTAGATAGTGTTTCTTTATTAAAAGAAAAATATATAGTAAGACAAGAACTAATTGAAATCCTAAAAAGTGTATATGATATAGAAAGACTGGTTTCTAAAACTGTTATGGGTAATGCCAATGGTAGAGACCTTTTAAGTTTAAAAAAGTCCTTTTTAAAACTACCTTCCATTAAAAGTATTACACAAAATCTAGATGCCTCTCTTTTAAAAAGTTTAGATAATAATATAGAAGACTTTTCTTCCTTGTATCAACTTTTAGAAGCCTCCATAAGGGAAGATTGTCCCTTAGTTTTAAAAGAAGGTAATCTCATTAAAGAAGGTTTTAACCAAGAAGTTGATGAGCTACGAGAAGACTCCCATGGGGGAAAACGTTGGCTGTTAAAATTTGAAGAAAAAGAAAGAGAAGAGACCGGTATAAAAAACCTAAGAGTTTCATACAACAAGGTTTTTGGATATTTCATAGAGGTGACCAACTCTTTTAAAGATAAGGTACCTGACCACTATATTAGAAAACAAACCCTAGTAAATAGTGAAAGATACATTACTGAAGAGCTTAAAAACAAGGAAGAAGCAATCCTTGGTGCCCAAGAAAAGCTAGTCAGAATGGAATATGAACTCTTTTGTTCTGTAAGGGATCAAGTCTCATCTCATGCAGAAAACCTGTTAAAAACGGCCTACAGCCTGTCTGTGCTGGATGTCTTACTTTCCTTATCTGAAGTCGCTGATAGAAACAAGTATGTAAGGCCCCAAATGCACACAGGAAATGAATTAGAAATAGAAGATGGAAGACATCCTGTAATTGAAAAGATGCCAAATTGTTTGGAATTTATACCCAATGACCTTTCTATGAACGACACTGATGAAAAGACCCTTATTGTCACAGGTCCCAATATGGCTGGTAAATCTACCTATATGAGACAAGCCGCCCTTATTGTTATCATGAGCCAAATTGGTTCTTTTGTTCCAGCTAGTAAGGCAAAAATTGGGGTTGCTGATAAGATATTTACAAGAATTGGTGCCAGTGATGACTTAGCTTCTGGCAAATCTACCTTTATGGTGGAAATGAGTGAACTAGCATATATCCTACAAAACCTAACAAACAAGTCTCTTTTAATACTAGATGAGATTGGAAGAGGAACCTCTACCTTTGATGGCCTTTCTATAGCTTGGGCTGTTATTGAGTATTTAAACGAAAGAAAGGTTTGTAGAACTCTTTTTTCTACCCACTACCATGAACTAACCATTTTAGAAGAGAAATTTAAGGGTGTTAAAAACTACTATATATCCGCTATTAAAAAAGAGCAGGATATAATTTTCTTAAGAAAGGTTCAAAGGGGAGCTGCTAAAGAATCTTATGGTATCGAAGTTGCCACCTTAGCAGGGGTACCAGATGATATAACCATAAGGGCAAAAGAATTCTTAAATGAATTAGAAAAAAATGAAGTTAAGAAAAAGAGCATTAAAAAGAAGGAATCCTACCTAGAAGGTCAAATTGGCATTATGGAATTTAATAGACAAGATAAAGCCTATGATGAGATAATGGAAGTACTAAAAAACCTAGACCTACAAAGTATGACCCCCTTAGAGGCCTTAAATACCTTGTATAAGCTTAAAGAGAAGATTTAGGGATTAAAATGTTTTATTAACAATATAAAATATTGATTATTAAACAACAAAAAGAGAAATAAATTAAAAAATTAAAAAACAAACAAACTAAAAAATTAAAGTAAAGAAAAGATGAATAAGAGAATCCTAATACTAGATGAATATACCTCAAATCAAATTGCAGCTGGAGAAGTTGTAGAAAGACCTGCCTCTGTTTTAAAGGAGTTGGTAGAAAATTCTATTGATGCCAATGCCAGTGCTATTGAGGTTGATATTGCAAAAGGTGGTATAGGTAGTATAAGGATTACAGATAATGGAAGTGGTATTAATCATTCAGATATTGAGATGGCTTTTGAAAGACATGGTACTAGTAAAATTAGGAATATCACAGATTTAAATGATGTTAGCACCATGGGCTTTAGGGGAGAGGCCTTACCAAGTATTGCCTCAATCTCAAGAGTAACCCTTATTACTAAAACAGCTGATGATGAACATGGCATAAAGGTTAAGTTTGAAGCAGGGGATTTAGTAGCCTCTGAAAAAGCTGCTAGGGATGTGGGAACTACCATTGAGATAAGAGATATCTTTTTTAATACACCAGCTAGGTATAAGTTTTTAAAAAGCAATAATCAAGAAGCTAGATATTGTATGGATATTCTTACTAGATTGGCTCTAGCCAATCCTAATATTTCTTTTAGGATGACCTCAGACAGAAATGAGACCTTAAGAACAAATGGAGATGGAAACCTTTTAAATGCAATTTATGCTATTTATGGTAGGGAGATTGCTAAAGATCTTTTAGAGGTAGATTTAGTTATGGAAGACTTCTTACTAAAAGGATTTATTGGTAGTCCTTTTGCTTCTAGGGGAAATAGACAAAACCAAAGCTTATTCATTAACTCCAGATATGTTAAATACCCTGAACTTAATAGCGCTATAGAAAAAGCTTATGATACCTTGCTAATGAAAGGGAGATTTCCTTTTTATGTACTTAATCTTTATGTAAAAGGGGATAACCTAGATGTTAATGTTCATCCTACAAAGATAGAGGTTAAATTAGCAAATCTTTCTAGTATTTACGGAAAAATTGTTCATGGTTTAAGGGAACTTCTTTTTGAAGATAAAAAACCTATGAATGCCAAGATAGTAAAACCTACATATATTAAACAAGAGCCTCAAATAAAAGAAGATAAGACCCTGATTGACCTATTCAACAAGAAGTTAGAAGAGTCTGCATCTTTGATAAAAGAGAGTAAAGATGATATTTATGAGAAAAAGCCCTTTGTTCTTGAAGAAAGTAAAGAATCTACATATAGATTGGATGAAAAGCTCCAGTTGGAAGATGTAATTACAAGTGGGTTTGACACTTCTTTACCGTCGACTTTAATTGATTCTGGCTCCTCATATACCATAATAGGGCAAGTTATGGATACCTACATAATTGTGGACAAATATGACCATATATTGGTAATAGACCAGCATGCAGCCCATGAAAAGATGTATTTTGAGCAAATGGTCCAAGAATACAAGGATAAATCTATTGTATCCCAGCAACTACTTCTACCAGAAGAGCTTGTGCTTACAAGCCTTGAAATGAATGAAGTACTGGAAAATATTAGTCTCTTTGAATCCTTAGGATTTTATATCGATCAATTTGGAGATAACTCCATAATTGTAAGGACGGTACCAATAAATATAATAGATTGCAATGTTAAAGATGTCTTTTTATCTCTTTTAGATGATTTAAAAACAAAAGATGAAGAGGCTATTGATAAAGCCATATACACCATGGCCTGTAAGGCTGCTATAAAGGCAAATAGGAAGCTTAACCATGAAGAGATGACCTATATATATGAGAAGTTACATAGCCTAGAAAACCCATATACCTGTCCTCATGGAAGGCCTACCATTGTTAAGTTAAGAAGATACGACTTTGATAAAATGTTTAAAAGGATAGTCTAGTGAAAAAAAAGATTTCCATTTTAACTGGACCTACCGCCTCTGGTAAATCCAGCATAGCCATATATCTAGCAAAGACCTTTAATTGTGAAATTGTTTCTTGCGATTCAGCACAAATTTACAAAAAAATGGACATAAGAACAGCTAAGCCAAATAAAGCTGAGCTTTTAGAAGTAAGACATCACATGATTGATATTTGCGAAATATCAGATAGCTACTCAGTTGCTGATTACAAAAAGGATGCAAGTCGTATCTTTGATGACATTTGGAAAAGAGGATCGAGGGTCTTAGTTACAGGGGGCACTGGTTTATACATTGATGCTTTAGTTCATGATATGGAGTTTTTAGAAGAAGATAAAGCAATTGGTAAATACTATGACAACTACTTAAAAGAGTATGGAAAACAAGCCCTTTACAATCTTTTATACCAAAGAGACATAGATGCAGCCCTTTCCACTCATCCTAACAACACTAAAAGAGTGGCAAGATACTTAAGCCTTTTACATAATTTTTCTGGGACCTTAGCTGAATATCAAAAGGCCAGACTGAGAATTAACCCTGATTTAGATTTTGACATTTATGTCTTAGACCCTGACAGGCCTTTTTTATATGAAAAGATTAATAGTAGGGTGGACCAAATGATAGAAGATGGCCTTATTGAAGAGGTAGAAGATATTATTAAAGATGAGTCTTTGATTGAGACTAATGCAATGCAGGCAATTGGCTATAAAGAGATTGTTGCCTATTTAAAAGGACAAACAAGTCTAGATGAAGCAGTGGACCTGTTAAAGCAAAATACAAGAAACTATGCAAAAAGACAGGTTACCTGGTTTAAAAGATATATTAAATTGGAAGACTCAGATAGGGTTAAAGTTAAGTATATAAAAAGGGATGAAGACACATCCCTTGAAGATATTTTAAAAGAAATTAGTTTTGATTAGTTTTTAAGCAATAATCCTAAATACACCAAAGACTTTTCCTAATATTTGCAAATCATCATAAACATATATGGGTTCATAGGCAGAATTTTCTGGTTCTAGTCTAACCCTATTTTTTTCTCTAAAGAACCTTTTTACAGTGGTCTCATTATCTATTAGGGCAACTACAATGTCATTGTCATAGGCTACTTCTTGCTTTTTTACCAAGAGTAAATCCTGATCATGGATTCCAGCATCCTTCATAGAGTCACCCTTTACCTTTAGCATAAAGGTAATACCACTTTTTAAATAGGATTCAGGTAAAGGAAAGTATTCAACTATATTTTCTACAGCTAAAATAGGGCTACCAGCTGCTACATCACCTACAAGAGGAACCTCTACTACCGGTACAGCATCTTGCTTGGTTAAGGTAAGAGATCTAGAAACAGAATCATTCTTTTCAATATAGCCCAGTCTTCTCAACTTATTAATATATGAATGAACTGTAGATGTAGAAGGGATGTTAAGATTTGCACAAATATCTCTAACAGATGGGGCATATCCTTTTTCTCTAATGTGTTCTCTTATAAATTCGTAAGTAAGTTCCTCACGTATGGTTAATTGATCTTTCATCTTGTCTCTCCTTATGTCTAAAATTATAGCATGAAACATAAGTTCGTGTAAATTGTAAAAGATAAGAAAAGTTGGGAAAAACCTTTTAAAATTGGTAAAAAGAGCCCTTGAAAGCATATTTTTACAATGCTATAATTAAAAAAATGAGAGGATGGATGTTATGGAAAAATTTATACTAGCTTTAAATAGCGGAAGCTCGTCACTGAAATTTAACATTTTTAAAATTGAAGATGATTGTACTGTCTCACCTGTATTGCACGGGATGGCAGAAGAAATAGGAAACACCCGTAGAAGTGGAATGAAGGTTAACTTTAACGGAGAAAAAGACAAATACCCCATAGCCCTAGAAGGTCATGAAGATGCCTTAACAGAAATGTTTGAACTCTTTTTAAAACATGGAATAGAAAAAGATAATATAAAAGCTATTGGTCACAGAATTGTGCATGGTGGCCCTTTTTATAAATCCAGTGTTTTAATTACAGAGGAAGTTAAAAAGAATATTGAATCGCTTTTTTCTGTAGCACCTTTACATAATCCTCAGAACTTTATTGGGGTAGAGGTAGCACAAAAACTTCTTCCAGATGTACCCCATATAGCTGTTTTTGATACAGCCTTTCATGGAACAATGACCGCTGAGGCCTATAGATACGCCATACCTGAAAGATGGTATGACCAATTTTTAGTAAGAAGATACGGTTTTCATGGAACAAGCCACCTTTACGTTTCAAGAAGAGCAGCCATGTTGTGTAATGTACCCTTTGAAGAGTTTACCTGTGTAACAGCTCATTTGGGCAATGGCTCTAGTATAACCAAGGTGGAAAATGGTAAAAGCAGAGATACCTCCATGGGCTTTACTCCCTTAGAAGGAGTTATTATGGGCACTCGTTGTGGAGATATTGATCCAGCCATAATTGGGCATATTGCTTCGAGATATAATGATGGTGGTATGGATAAACTTGATGCTTATGAAAAGACTATTAAAATGCTTAACAAAGATAGTGGATTAAAGGGTCTAGCAGGTACCAATCTAATGCAAGATATTAGAGAAAAGGCTCTTGAAGGCGATAAAGAAAGCATGGAAATAGTTGAAATATATAGTTATAGAATTGCAAAATATATTGGTGAATATGCAGCTACTACAGATAATCTAAAAGCTATTGTATTTACAGCCGGAGTAGGAGAAAACGAATGGTTTGTAAGACAAAGAGTACTAGAATTACTCAAGTCTTTTCGTTTTGAAATTGACTATGAAACCAACAAGATTAGAGGAGAAGAAATAGTAATAGCAAAAGGCAGATTTGCAGGCAATGAGGTTATAGCCATGGTGGTTCCCACTGATGAGGAAATAATCTTAGCCTATGATGCCTTGTATCTGGGTTATCTGGACAAACCGGTTCCAAATAAATATCCCTTTGAAAAAGCTTAGACCTAATTCACAATTTAAAGAATATTTTCTAGATCACCTAAAGGTTTTAGAAAAAATAAAAGAAGCTGGCTTTAAGGCCTACTTCATAGGGGGCGCCGTAAGAGACGCCCTTTTAAGTATAAAGCCTTATGATTTTGATATTGCCACAAATGCTCCTTTGAAAAGATTAAAAGAGATTTTTCCTGATACCTTTGATTTAGGCCTTTCTTTTGGAACTATTAGCATAAAGTATGAAGGCCAAATTTATCAAATAACTAGGTTTAGAAAAGAATATAAGTATGTTAACAATAGAAAACCTGAAAGGGTTACTTTTTCCTCCTCTTTATACCAAGACTTAAAAAGAAGGGATTTTACCATAAATACCTTGGCCTATGACGGAAGCTATGTAATAGGCTATTTTAAGGCTTTTAAACATTTGGACTTATCCATCATAAAGGCGGTAGGAAGGCCAGAAAAAAGGATTAGAGAAGATGTATTGAGGATTCTAAGAGGACTTCGCTTCTCTTTAACCCTAAATTTTACAATAGAGAAAAAAACTTTTGAGGCTATGAAAGAAAATGTTTATCTTTTAAAAAACATTTCTAAAGAAAGAATTCTTGATGAGCTTTTAGAGCTTATAAAAAAGGTTGATGATATATCTTTATTAAAGGAGCTGGGAATTTTTGACCAAATTTTTATAAACAGTTCTAAGATAAATAGTACTTTAAGAAAAAGTGATTCTATATTTATAAAGCTGGCTAGTCTTTTTGAGAACTTAGATTTAGGAAAAGAATTAAGTGAAGAGTTGGATAACCTAAAAATGTCTAACAGGATGAAAGAACATATTTTTAGTATTTTAAGTAATAAGGATATAGAAATAAGTGATAAGTCTTTAAGGTTTCTTTTAAGTAAATATGATTTAGATTGTATATATAGTATTTTAGAATATTCAAATTCTGAAGACCCAGGCACTTTACTATTAAAGCAAATATTAGAGATAGGTTATCTTAAAAGCCCCAATGACCTAAAGATAAGCGGACATGACCTTATGGCTTTAGGATATAATAAAGAGGAAATTGGAAATATAAAAAGAAAACTCTTTAATAAGGTGATTTATGAACCATCTAAAAATCAAAAAGATTATTTAATTGCTATGGTTAAAGATGAATTTAATAAATAGTTGAGTCTACTTGGTAATTGTAAACTCTTACAACTTATATTATAATTTCTGGGAATAAACAAAAGGAAGTAGTAATTGAAGAAGGAAAACATTAGAAATTTTTGCATAATAGCCCACATTGACCATGGAAAAAGCACCTTGGCTGATAGGCTTATAGAAAGAACAGGACTTTTGACCGAAAGGGAAATGAGAGATCAAGTCTTGGATAATATGGATATAGAAAAAGAAAGAGGAATAACCATAAAGTCCCAGGCTGTGAGAATGATTTATAAGCACACTGATGGAAAGGAATATATCCTTAACCTAATTGATACCCCAGGCCATGTGGACTTTTCTTATGAAGTAAGCAGAAGTTTAGCAGCCTGTGATGGAGCTGTATTGATTGTGGATGCATCTCAAGGAATAGAAGCTCAAACCCTAGCCAATGTATATTTGGCTACTGATAATGATTTAGAGATTTTACCTGTAATTAACAAGATTGACTTACCTGCAGCAAGGGCAGAGGAAGTAAAAGAAGAAATAGAAAATATCATTGGTATAGAAGCTAGTCATGCTCCCATGGTATCTGCTAAAAACAGGATTAATATAGATGAAGTTTTAGAAAAGGTTGTAGAATATTTACCTCCACCTGAGGACAATTCCCACTTACCTACAAGAGCCTTAATATTTGACTCAAAGTTTGATGCCTACAAGGGAGTTATTATCTATTGTAGAATAACCGATGGAGAGATTAATGTAGACGACACCATTAAGCTAATGAATACAAATAAGGAGTATCCAGTTGTCGAAGTGGGATATTTAAAGCCTGGTGGCTTTATACCTGCAGATAAGTTGGTTTCAGGAGAGGTTGGCTATATAACTGCTAGTATTAAAAATGTGGAAGACACAAGAGTAGGTGATACAGTAACTACCCTAAGAAGTAAGGCTGTAGAGCCCCTACCTGGCTATAAAGAAGCTGTACCCATGGTCTTTTGTGGTATTTATCCTTCTGATGGTGCCAAATACAATATGCTAAAAGAGGCCCTCTTAAAATTAAAACTAAATGATGCCGCCCTTATGTTTGAAGCGGAAACATCAGCTGCTCTAGGCTTTGGCTTTAGATGTGGTTTTTTAGGCCTTTTGCATATGGAAATTGTTCAAGAAAGGGTTGAAAGGGAGTTTGATTTAGATATTATAACTACAGCTCCTTCTGTTATATACAAGATTATAAAAACAGATAAGACAGTTTTAAATGTGGACAATCCTACAAATCTACCTCCTTTATCTGAGATTGAATATATGGAAGAGCCCATAGCCAATACCATAATAATAGTACCTTCTGAATATGTGGGAAATATAATGGAGTTGTGTCAAGATAGAAGGGGAGTCTTTTTAGATATGGAGTACATTGACCCCATTAGAACTAAGTTGCACTATGAAATCCCCTTAAATGAGATTATTTATGATTTCTTTGATGCCCTTAAGTCTAGGTCTAAAGGTTATGCCTCTTTGGATTATGAAGTAATTAAATATCAAAAGAGCAATTTGGTTAAAATGGATATCTTGCTCAACTTAGAAGTTATAGATGCCCTTTCATTTATCGTCCATGAAAGCAAGGCCTATGCTAGAGGTAGAAGAATGGCTGAAAAATTAAAGGATCAAATTCCCAGACATCAGTTTGAAATTCCCATTCAAGCTGCTATTGGTGGTAAAATAATAGCAAGAGAAACGGTTAGAGCATTTAGAAAGGATGTTATTGCTAAATGCTATGGTGGTGATATTTCTCGAAAGAAGAAGCTGTTAGAAAAACAAAAAGAGGGAAAAAAGAGAATGCGCCAGCTAGGTTCAGTGGAAGTGCCCCAAGAGGCATTTATGAGTGTTTTGAAGTTGGATACTTAAATGAAGGAACTTTTAAGGATTTATGTTCATATTCCTTTTTGCAAATCAAAGTGTGCCTACTGTGATTTTAATTCCTCTAGCAAAATGAACCATATGGTCAAACCATATGTGGATGCTCTTTTAACCGAAATTTCCTTAAATTCAGAAGAACTAAGGAATAAGAAAATTGATAGTATTTACATAGGAGGCGGTACGCCTTCTTTTTTGAGCAGTAAATATATACATACAATTTTAAAATCCTTTAATTTTGACAAAGACACAGAGATTACCATAGAGGTTAACCCTGACACTGCAGACTACAAGAAATTTATTGAATACAAGCAAATGGGCATAAATAGAATTAGTTTTGGGGTCCAATCCTTTGATGATGAAATCTTAAAACTTATGGGAAGATCTCACACCAGCCAAGAGTCCATAAAAAAGATCCTAGAGTGCCAATCTGCAGGTTTTGACAATATATCTGCTGATTTAATCTTTGGCTATCCTAAGCAGAGCTTGTCTCAGTATAAGGAAACCTTGGAAATAATTAAAAAAATTGAGGTTCAACATATCTCAGCCTACAGTCTGTCAGTAGAGGATGGGACCCTTTTGAGCAATA
This sequence comes from uncultured Clostridiaceae bacterium, assembly GCA_964563155.1. GTDB lineage: Bacteria > Bacillota > Clostridia > DUPQ01 > DUPQ01 > DUPQ01. Next base: position 28,695 of record CAZLVL010000009.1, read on the forward strand.
TGATTAAAAAGGGACTATTGCCCACACCTAATGACAAAGATGATAGGCTTATGTACCATTACACTATTGAGAGCTTAGCAAAGACTGGTTTTAGCCAATATGAAATCTCAAACTTTAGCCAAGCAAGATATGAATCTAGACATAACCTAGGTTATTGGGAAAGGGACAACTATTTAGGTTTTGGTATATCAGCCCATTCTCTTATGGACAATATAAGATTTGAAAATACAGATAACATTTATGAGTATGTGGTTTCTTTAAAGCAATTGGTAAAGCCTCGTATTAATATTCAAGAATTAACAAAAGAAGAAATAATAACAGAACATATAATATTAGCCTTAAGACTTACTAAAGGACTGAATATCCATGATTTTGAAAAAGAGTTTGGGGAAAACTTTGAAGAAAAATATGAAAAAGCTCTAGAGACCTTGGTAGATAGGTATCTTTTAGAAAAAAGAGGAGATAACTATAGTTTAACCAGACAAGGGCTGGATTTGGCTAATCAGGTTTTTGTTGAGTTTGTTTAAAAACATATGGTTAAATTGTTTTAAGAAGATAAAAGGGTTATACTAGTAAATTATAAAAAGGTTATAAGACATTAAAAAGGGTTTGAGTTATATACTCAAAATGAAAAGAGGACAAAAGACCTATGCATATTACAATTACAGGTATGTTGGGAAGTGGTAAATCCACAATAGGTAATATTATCTCAGAGGTTAAAGGCTATGAGCTCTATTCAACAGGTTCTATTCAAAGAATGGTAGCACAAGAAAAGGGCCTTTCTACTTTGGAGCTAAATAAGTTGATGCATACTGTACCAGATTTAGACAATACCATTGATTCTACAACTGTAAAAATTGCCAATGAGAATAAGGATAAGTCAATTATATTTGATTCTAGAATGGCCTGGCACTTTGTACCTGAATCCTTCAAGGTCTTTTTAACCGTCAATGATTATGAAGCAGCTAGAAGGGTTGTAAAAGCAGATAGAGGACAAGTTGAAGGATATACCAGCATTGAAGATGCTAGATACAAATTAAAAGAAAGAGCCCTAACAGAGCATCAAAGATTTTTAAGAATATATCAAGCAAACTACTGGGACTTTGATAACTATGATTTAGTTCTAGATGCCACCTGGCATGATGCAGAGACTTTAGCCTATATAATTATGGGACAACTTGAGACCTTTTTAGAAGAAAAAGAAAAAGTAAAAACCTATCTCATTTCTCCTAGATCTCTTTATCCAGCAAATGTAGACAAATTAAAGAATTTAGACCTATCAAAGGTTATTAGTAAAGATCATGAGTTAGAAGGCTCTGATGATGATAGTGATGATAATCTTAATCCATGGATATACTTTAAAGACTTCTATCCATATATCATTGGAAAGTATAAAAGGGTAGAAGAAGCCCTCTTTAGTCAAATAGAGTTAATCCCTGCTTTTTATGCTAATAATCTAATAACTGAAATAGACTCAAAGTTTAACGAAGATACTATACAATATGACCAAGAGCTGGCAAGCAAATATGAAAGCTTAGGAAAATTCAAGTATAAGAGCTATCCACTTTAGGCGATTCTTAAAACTATCTTCTATTCTTACCTAAAAGCCAAATAAAAACCAGTTGACAAACCTGCTAATTGAAGGTATATTTTATAAAGGTTAGCACTCTGGGGTTGTGAGTGCTAAAGCGGGAAGGTAAGATGGATAAAAGAACAACCGACATTTTGTTGGTAATTATAGAAGAATATGTAAATAGTGCAGAACCAGTTGGATCCAATACCCTAGCTCAGAAATATAGCTTGGGAGTTTCTAGTGCAACCATAAGAAATGTTATGCATAGTTTAGAGCAAGAAGGCTATATAACCTCTTTGCATACTTCATCTGGAAGAATACCTACTGAAAAAGGATATAGATTTTATGTTGACTATTTGACCGAATTTATAAAACAAAGAGAAATTGAAGAAAAAATCTATTATCTTTTAAAAAGGGTGGAAATTGAAAAAACTCTTGAAAGTGTTTTTTCAAAACTATTTTCCAACAACCCCTATACAACACTAGGTGTTTTACAAAGAAAGGAAGTCCGCATAGATTCATTTAGCATTTTAACCTTAGCTAAAGATATTTATCTTTTAGTCCTTTTGTTAAGAAATGGTAGTACTGCCCATCAAATCTTGAGAGAGCACTTATCTGACCAGGTTAGTGTTCACATTATCTCAGAATATTTAAACGAAAAGCTCTATGGGAAAACCTTACAAGAAATTAAAAAAATGGACTTTTCCTTTATTGATAAATTTGATGAGGAGAATAAGGATTTCTTTATCAAGGTAATAACACAAATTGTTGAAGTACTACAAACTTATGAGGATAAGGATATAAAAATAAAAGGCAAAGAAAACCTCTTGACTTTTCCTGACTTTAAAGATATTTTACAAGTTAAGGGCATTTTTGATGCCTTGAACAAGGAGTATGAAATAGGTGAATTGCTGCTTTGTGAAACTGATGATCCTTTCTCGGTTACCATAGGTAAAGAAAATAAGGATAAGAATTTAAGCGACTTATCCATAGCAAAGCACACATACGACCTAGGTCGTGAAGGGAAGATTACCTTTGCTATAGCTGGACCAACTAGAATGGACTACAAGAAGGTAATGAACCTGTTAAACAATGTTGAAAAGATACTTGGCAATATGCTAGAAAGTAATAACAATTAGGAGGTTATATGGTGGCAGATGATAAAAAAGCAAAAATGAATGAAGAAGCTCATGATTTAGAAGTTGAACCACAACTAGAAGAAGAGGTTGAAACTCTAGCTTGTGATGTCTCTGATGATGATCTTAGAAAGCAGAATTTAGAATTAAATGACTGCTATAAAAGATTGGCTGCTGAATATGATAATTATCGTAAGAGGACCGCAAAAGAAAAAGCTGATATTTATGACCTATCTGTTATGGAAGTTACAGAAAAATATCTAGAAGTTTTGGACAATATTGAGCTGGCCTTAGCTAATAGCCAAGGGGCACAAGATGAGGTTTTAAAGGGAGTAATGATGATTCATAAGCAATTTTTAACAGTGCTTGAAAAATTAGGCGTCTTTGAAATTGAGAGCCTAGATGCGGAATTTGACCCTAATCTCCATGATGCAGTAATGATTGAAGAAAATGAAGAAAAGGCCGGAAAAATAGTAGAGGTCTTTAAAAAAGGATATATATACAAAGAAAGAGTAATAAGACATAGTATCGTAAAAGTGGCAAGATAAATAATTTTTAAAAAAAAGTCAAAAATAGTCAAAGACAAATAATAGGAGGACAAAATGGCAAAAGTAATAGGAATAGATTTAGGAACAACAAATACTTGTGTAGCGGTTATTGAAGGGGGCGAACCTGTAGTAATACCTAACGCTGAAGGTAATAGGACAACACCTTCTGTAGTTGCTTTTTCCAAATCCAACGAAAGATTGGTTGGACAAGTTGCTAAAAGACAAGCAATAACAAATCCAGATAGAACCTTATCATCTGTTAAAAGAGATATGGGATCTGATAAGAGAATGGAAGTTGATGGTAAGAAATATTCACCTCAAGAAATCTCTGCTATGATTTTACAAAAAGTAAAGTCAGATGCTGAAGCATATTTAGGAGAAAAGGTAACTCAAGCTGTTATAACTGTACCAGCCTACTTTTCTGACTCTCAAAGACAAGCAACTAAGGATGCTGGAAAAATCGCAGGTCTTGATGTTTTAAGAATAATAAATGAGCCTACAGCAGCAGCCCTAGCTTATGGCATGGATAAAGAAGAAGATCAAAAAGTTTTAGTTTTTGACCTAGGTGGTGGTACTTTTGACGTATCTATATTAGATATTTCAGATGGAGTTTTTGAAGTTCTAGCTACCAATGGTAATACAAAACTTGGTGGTGATGATTTTGATGATAAGGTTATTGATTTTTTAGCTGACACCTTTAAAAGTGAAAATGGTATTGATTTAAGAAATGATAAAATGGCCCTTCAAAGACTTAAAGAAGCAGCAGAGAAGGCAAAGATTGAGTTGTCCAGTGTAACAACAACCAATATAAACCTCCCCTTTATAACTGCAGATGCAAGTGGTCCTAAACATTTGGATATAAACTTAACAAGAGCTAAGTTTGATGAACTTACTGCAGACATAGTTGAAAAAACCATGGTACCTTTGAAAAAGGCCATGAAGGATGCTGACCTTAAGCCAGCTGATATTCACAGAGTTTTAATGGTGGGTGGTTCTACCAGAATACCTGCAGTTCAAGAAGAAGTTAAGAAATTTATTGGTAAAGACCCCTTTAAGGGTATTAACCCAGATGAATGTGTAGCCATGGGTGCTGCTATTCAAGCAGGTGTTTTAACCGGTGATGTTCAAGATCTATTACTTTTAGACGTAACACCACTTTCATTAGGTATTGAAACCCTAGGTGGAGTATGCACAAGATTAATTGAACGTAATACCACCATACCTACAAAGAAATCCCAAATCTTCTCCACAGCAGCAGATAGCCAAACAGCGGTTGACATTCATGTACTTCAAGGAGAAAGAGAAATGGCCCAATACAACAAGACCTTGGGTAAATTCCAATTAACAGGTATTGCACCTGCTCCAAGAGGAATTCCTCAAATCGAAGTTACCTTTGATATAGATGCCAATGGTATTGTTAATGTATCAGCCAAGGATTTAGGTACTGGAAATGAGCAAAAAGTTACAATTACAGCTTCAACCAATCTTTCTGATGAAGATATTGAAAAGGCTGTAAATGATGCTAAGGCCCATGAAGCTGAAGATAAACTAAAAAAACAAGAGATTGATGCTAGAAATTCTGCTGACTCTCTAATTTATCAAACAGAAAAGCTGCTAAAGGACAATGAAGGTAAGGTTGACTCTGCAATGAAACTAAAATTAGAAGAGTTGATTGAAAATCTAAAGACTGCTCTTAAGGGCACAAATGTTGAAGATATCATATCTGCTACAAATTCACTTCAAGAAGAAGTATACAAGTTTTCTGAAGAAATATATAAGCAAACAGGACAAGCTCCTGGTGGCGAAGGTGGATTTGATGGCCATAGTCATGATGAAGATTTCACAACAGATGACAGAGATAATGTCTATGATGCTGATTATGAAGTGGTTGACGATGATAACTAAAATCGTTAGTATATAAAGGAAATAAGTCGCAAGGGCGGCGGTTGAAAAAATCGCCGCCTTTGTAAGAATATTAAGGAAAAAGGACAAAATTTGTGGCAGAAAAAAGAGACTATTATGAAGTTTTAGGGGTGGATAGATCCGCGACAGACCAGGACTTAAAAAAGGCCTATAGGGTCTTAGCTAAAAAGTATCATCCTGACGTAAATGATTCACCAGAGGCAGAAGGTAAGTTTAAAGAAGTTGGAGAAGCTTACAGCGTCTTAAGTGACCCTGAAAAAAGAAGACAATATGATAATTATGGATTTGATGGTCTAAATGGAGCCTTTTCATCAGGTTTTGCAGGTGGCTTTAATCCCTTTGACATATTTAATGATCTTTTTGGTGGCGGCTTTGGAGGAGGCTTTTCTAGTTCTGCAAGGCGAAATGCCCCTGTAAGAGGTAGAGATTTAAATGAGTCTGTAAAGATAAGTTTTGAAGAAGCTGCTTTTGGAACTAAAAGAACCATAAATGTAATGCGGTCTGAAAGTTGTGAAACTTGTGAAGGAAGCGGAGCTAAACCAGGTACAGAACCTAAAATGTGTCAACAGTGTAGGGGAACTGGAGAGATGAGAATCCAGCAAAACACCCTCTTTGGACAAATGATAACCTCTACAACCTGTAATAAGTGTAATGGAAGTGGAACTATTATTGAAGACTTTTGTGAAACCTGTAAGGGCTTAGCACATGTTAGAGTTAATAGAAAAATTGAAGTAAAAATTCCTAAAGGAATTGACAATGGTCAGATTATATCTTTAAGAGGCCAAGGAGATGTGGGCAAAAACAAGGGACCAGCAGGTGATTTATTGGTTCATATAAATGTTACACCTCATAAGGTTTTTGAAAGACAAAACACCACTGTCTTTTCTAAGATAAATCTAAATTATTCTCAAGCAGTTTTAGGAGATGAAATTAAGGTTGATACCATAGATGGACCGGTGGACTTTACCATTCCTTCAGGGACACAAAATAATACTGTGTTTACAATAAAAGATAAGGGAATACCAGTATTAAATAGAGACAATAGAGGAAATCACATCTTTGAAGTTATTATTGATGTTCCCAAAAAGCTTACCAAGGCTCAAAAAGAGGCCCTTATAGCCTTTTCTAATAGCATGGGAGAAGACCAAGTAGGCTCTGGTAAAAGTAAAAGAAAAAAGAAGATATTCAATGGACTGGATTAAGGTTAGAATTTTTAGAAAAAAAGAAGAACTAGAAATGGCCCAAGGCTTTTTATTAGACCTAGGCATAGAAGGCTGGGAAATGGAAAATGATGGAGATATAGAAGATTATCTCCAAGATTCTTCTGTTTATTGGGACTATATAGATGAGGCTCTCACAAGAAGAGATAAGGGACCTACAGCCATAAGCCTTTATTTACCTGAAGATAAAAAGGGTTATGCTCAACTTGAAGCTATAAAAAAGGAATTTCCCCATATTGAAATAGAAAGTATTAAAAGTTCTGATTGGGAAAATAACTGGAAGGAATACTTTAAGCCTATAGAAATAGGCAAGGCCCTAGTTATAAAGCCCTCTTGGGAGACTTATCACAATACTGATAATAGACAAGTTGTTACTCTAGATCCAGGTAATAGCTTTGGAACAGGCACCCATGAGTCCACATATTTGTGTTTAGTTGAGGCAGAAAGACTGGTAAAAAAAGGAATGAAAGTCTTAGATGCTGGCTGTGGCTCTGGTATTTTAGGTATTTCAGCTTTAGCCCTTGGAGCTTCTTTTGGAGTCTTTTTTGATATAGATTCTAGTGCTGTAAATACATGTGAAGAAAACTTAAAGCTTAATCTTTTTGAAGATAAGTATCTTGTACAAGCTGGAGATATATTAAAAGACAGGTATTTAAGAGGACTTGTTGAAGATGAAGGTGACTATGATTTAGTTTTTGCCAACATTGTACCTGATGTAATTATTAGTATATTAGAAGAGCTTTTTAAGGTCTTAAAAAAAGGTGGTATTTTAATAACCTCAGGTATCATTATTGAAAGAAAAGACGAAGTTGCAGATAAAATGAAAGACTTGGGCTTTGTAAATATTTCTTTTAAAGAGATGAATGGTTGGGTTGTACTAGTAGGTGAGAAGTAATGTATAGATTTTTTATAGATGAAGTCTTAAGTGAATCTAGCATAAGAAATAGCACAATAAATATTGAAGGTGAAGACTATAATCACTTAAAAAATGCTTTAAGAATAAGAATAGGTGAAGATATAGAGATTACTGATAGTTTAGAAAAGACTTATCTTGGAACTGTAGAGACCTTTGAAAAAAAGTATTGTAGCTTAAAAATTGGTAAAGAAATTCTATCTGATAATGAACCCTTATTAGAGGTCACCCTATATATGTCCCTTCTAAAAGGTGACAGAATGGATAGCGCTATTCAAAAGAGTATTGAATGTGGTGTAAAAAGGATTGTTCCTTTAATTAGTAGAAATACTATAGTTGAAATATCAGATAAAAATCAAAAATCAAAACTAGAAAGATGGAATAAAATAGCAAGACATGCCTGTATGCAGTGTAAAAGAGACCATCTAGTTCAGGTAGAACCTGTAATATCCTTAAAAGAAGCCATTGAATTGGTAAAGATGGAAGAAGATTTTGTATCTTTAGTCTGCCATGAAAAAGAAGAGTCATTTACCCTAAAGGCTTTTATGGAGGATAACACAAAAAAGAAGATTAATATTTTTATTGGTCCTGAAGGTGGCTTTAGTGACCAAGAAATAGAAATATTTAGCAGCTCTAGTATTAAAAGCTTAAGTTTAGGCAAAAGAGTATTAAGAGCAGACACAGCTTGTGCAGCTGCAGTATTTTTTGCAACTGCCTATAGTGACTTGTAAATATAAAATAAAGATTAATTTTGGAGGTAAGAAATGAAGGAAAAAGGAAACATATCAATTAATACGGAGAATATTTTACCAATTATTAAAAAATGGCTATATTCAGACAAAGATATTTTCTTAAGAGAGGTCATATCCAACTCTATTGACGCTATTACAAAACATAAAAAAGTTGTTTCTATGGATGAAGGACAAGCTCCTGATAACTATAGAATTGATGTTAAGGTAAATAAAAAGAATAAGACCATTACAATATCAGACAATGGAATAGGAATGACAGCTGATGAGGTTAAGAAATATATTAATCAAATAGCCTTTTCTGGTGCTGTAGACTTTTTTGAAAAGTACAAGGATAAATCAGATGCCCAAGATCAAATTATTGGACATTTTGGTTTAGGCTTTTATTCTATTTATATGGTAGCTGAATATGCAGAATTACAAACTAAATCCTATTTAGAAAACGAAGAGGCTGTTTATTGGAAGTCTGATGGAACATCTGGATATGAAATAGAAGCAGGAACTAGAAAAAGTCATGGAACAGACTTAATTTTGCATATTAACTCTGATAAGGAGAACAAGGATTTAGTTAACCTTTGGAAGGTAAGAGAAATACTAGAAAAATATTGCAAATTCTTACCTATTGAAATTTACTTAAGCGAAGAAGGGGCTAAAAAAGATAAAGAGGAAGAAGAAAAGCCCATAAACAATACATCACCTTTATGGTTAAAAGATCCCAAAGATTGTACAGACGAAGAATACAAGGATTTTTACAGGGAAGTTTTCCATGATTTTAAAGAACCCCTATTTTGGATTCATTTAAATATGGATTATCCTGTTAGTTTAAGAGGAATAGTATATTTCCCTAAAATGACCACTGAATACAATGTTATGGAAGGTCAAATCCGACTTTATTCTAATCAAGTCTATGTAGCGGATAATATAAAAGAGGTTATACCTGAGTTTCTACTCTTATTAAAAGGTGTAATTGATTGTCCTGATCTACCCTTAAATGTTTCTAGAAGCTTTTTACAACAAGATGGCTATTCTTCTAAGATAGCTGGGCATATTACTAAAAAGGTTTCTGACAAACTAAAAGAAATCCACAAAAAAGAAAAAGATGAATACTATAAGTACTGGGATGATATTAATGTATTTGTAAAATATGGTTGTTTAAAAGAAGAAAAATTCTATGATAGAGTTAAAAACGATATAGTTTACAAGGATATCTATGGAAATTATCATAGCTTGGAAGACTACAAAAAGGGATTAGCAGAAAAGAAGCAAAAAGATGATGTAATTTACTATGTAAATGACCAAAAGAAGCAATCTCAATATGTGGAGATTTTCAAGCAAGAAGATTTTAATGCTGTAATATTGGACAATGTCTTAGACCCTCACTTCATATCCTTTATTGAAAGTAAAATTTCAGGTACTAGTTTTGAAAGTATTGATTCTGGTATAAAAAATGTTATGGAAAAAGAAGAAAAAGTGGAAGGCTTTGATTCTGTCAAAACCTACTTTGAAGAACTCTTAAAAGAAAAGAATGTAAGTGTGGAGCTTAAGTCCTTGAAAACTTCTGACTTATCTGCTGTTATTACCATAAATGAATATGAAAACAGGATGCAAGGAATGCAAATGCTTTATGGCGTAGATATGCCCCAATCTAATACCTTAGTTTTAAATATTGAAAATTCAGCCATTAAAAACTTTGACAATATTGACCAAGAAGACAAGAAAAAAGATAGAGCCCTATATATTTATCAACTGGCCATGCTGGCAGCTGGTAAACTAGAAGGGGATGATTTGAGAGATTTTTTATTAGAAAATAATAAAATGCTTACCATGAAAGAGGAGTAATGTAGTAAAATTAGACTAACGAAAAAAAATGGGAGTGTATAAACTTTGAATACGGTCAGAAGATTTTATGTGGAACAAAAAGAAGACTATGCTGTAGCAGCAAGAGAATTAAGAGATGAATTAAGATCCTTTGTAGGTATTACTAACCTAGAGAGTCTTAGAATCTTAGATAGATATGATGTCCAAGGCATTAAAGAGGATATGGTAGATGATTTAATAGAAAACCTCTTTACCCAAAGACAGACAAACCTTATCTACAAAGATAAGATTTCTCATCCTCCAGCCTCTTTCATGTTTTCATATGAGCTTTTACCAGGACAATTTGATTTGGTTGCTGATTCATGCATCCAATGTGCTAGGTTAATTAGCAAAAATGAAGTGCTTGTTAAAACTGCCAAAACCATAATCTTGTCCGGAGACCTTAGCCAAGAAGACTACAATAAGGTTGTAGATTACATAATAAATCCAATAGAATCTAGGCTAGCAGATGAAAAACTACCCAAGGATCTAGAATATCACTTAGGTAAGGCAGAAAAAGTAGAAGTTATGAAAGGCTTTATACTTTTAAGCAAAAATGGACTTGTGGATTTTCACCAGCAACATGGATTTGCTATGAGTATAGAAGATTTAGCCTTTACAAAAGACTATTTTATATCTTTAGATAGAGACCCTACCATAACAGAGTTAAAGCTTTTGGATACCTATTGGTCAGACCACTGTAGACACACAACCTTTAATACCATACTAGAAGATATTTCCTTTGAACAAGAAGCTAGTCTTGATGCTTGTAAAGAGACCTTTAATGAATATTTAGATATTAGAAAAGAAGTTTATGGAGACAGATTAAAGGATAAACCAATTTGTCTTATGGACATGGCTACTATTGGAGCTAAATATTTAAAAAAGCATGGCTATTTAGAAGATCTAGAAGATACAAAAGAAAATAATGCCTGTTCTATTAGAGTGGATGTTCCAACTAAAAAAGGTTTAGAAAAGTGGTTAATAATGTTTAAAAATGAAACTCATAACCATCCTACAGAAATAGAGCCTTTTGGGGGAGCTGCAACCTGTTTAGGTGGAGCTATAAGAGATCCTCTATCAGGTAGAAGCTATGTCTATCAGGCTATGAGAATAACAGGAGCAGGAAATCCCTTTACCTCCTATGATGAAACCTTAGCTGGAAAATTGCCACAAATTAAGATTATTAAACAAGCCGCTGATGGCTATAGCTCCTATGGCAACCAAATAGGTATTTCATCTGGTTTTCTAGATGAAATATATCATGATGGCTATGTTGCTAAAAGAATGGAGTTAGGGGCTGTAATAGCAGCTTCTTTGGAAGAAAATGTTTTAAGAGAAGACCCTCAAGAAGATGATGTGGTAATACTTATTGGAGGTAGAACCGGTAGAGATGGTTTAGGTGGTGCAACCGGTTCATCTAAAGGCCATACAGAAGATTCACTAATAGATTGTGGAGCTCAAGTACAAAAGGGTAATGCACCTTTAGAAAGAAGAATTCAAAGACTTTTTAGAAATCCTCAAATGAGTCTGTTGATAAAAAAGAGCAATGACTTTGGAGCTGGTGGTGTAGCTGTAGCTATTGGAGAACTGGCAGATGGCCTAGATATCTATTTGGATAAGGTTCCTACAAAATATGAAGGTCTAGATGGCACAGAAATAGCCTTATCTGAATCTCAAGAAAGAATGGCTGTAGTTGTAGATAAAAAGAATTTAGAAAAGGTTTTTGATTTAGCCCAAGAAGAAAATCTAGAAGCTATACATATTGCTAATATTACAGCTAGTAATAAATTGAGAATGTTCTGGCAAGATGATTTAATTGTGGATATTGACAGAAGTTTTCTTGATACCAATGGAGTTACACAAAAAACCAAGGTTGAAATGGTTTCAAATGTTGACAAGGTTAAAAATCCTTTTGAAAATATTAACTATTCTTCTGTACAAGTTGGTCTAAGAAAGAGTGTAAGTGACTTAAATTCTTGTTTAAAAGAAGGTTTGACACAAAAGTTTGACTCAACTGTAGGAGCAAACACAGTTCTATTTCCCTTAGGCGGTAAAAATCTTATCACTCCAATTGAAGCAATGGCTTCAAAAATTCCCATGTTTGATAATGAAAGCGATTATGCAACCCTAATGGCTTATGGCTATTTCCCACAGATTTCTCAATGGTCTACCTATACAGGAGCTATTTATGCTGTACTAGCCTCTGCTTCAAAGATTCTTGCAGCTGGTGGTAACCATAGAAATATTAGGTTATCCTTCCAAGAATACTTTGAAAGCTTAAGAGGAGACCCAAAAAGATGGGGCAAACCTACCCAAGCCCTTTTAGGAGCCCTTCATGCTCAATTAAAACTTAAAATGCCTTCAATTGGAGGAAAGGATTCCATGTCTGGTTCTTTTAATGATATGGATGTTCCACCTACCTTGGTTTCTTTTGCTGTAAGTCATACAGACTCAGATAATGTTTTATCTCCAGAGTTAAAAGGAGCAGGCAATCCTCTAGTTATCTTCAAAAACAAAAAAGATAAGGATAATAATCCTGATTTAGACAACTCCATGGAGATTTTCGACCTATTTCTTAGTTTAAATCTTAAGAAGGCTATTTTATCAGCCTCTACAGTTAAAAATATGGGAGTCAGTGAAAGTCTTCTTAAAATGACCTTTGGAAACATGATAGGTATTAATTTTGAATTGGGAAAAAATCAACTTTTTGAAAATGCCTATGCAGATATTATTGCAGAGCTGGATCTAAGTAAAATTGAAGGTGGCTTAGAAAAATTAATTAAAGATAATCCTAACATTGAGATTGTTAAATTAGGTGAAAGTATAGCAAAACCTGTCATAATTGTTGAAGGTAAAGAATATGCTTTAAGTGATTTACTTAAAGAGTTTAGAAAAACTCATGAAGAAATCTTCTCAACCACAGGTCCTCTTATTGAAAAAGAAATTAAAGATATTTCTTATGCAAATAGTAAATTAAGCCATAGCTCTTTATCCATTGCCAAACCTAGAGTATTTATACCAGTATTTCCAGGTACAAATGGAGAAGATGATGCAAGAAGAGCCTTTGAGAGAGAAGGGGCTATTTGCACAGAATCCATATTTAGGAATATGACCTTTAAAGATACAGAAGAATCTATAGAGGAATTTGTAAGACAAATAAAAGAAGCTAATATTGTAGTTCTACCAGGTGGATTTTCCTTATCTAGCCAATCAGATGGGTCTGGTAAGTTTATACAAAGTGTACTACAAAATGAATATGTAAAAGAAGCTGTTCATGAAATGCTCTATGAAAAAGATGGCCTAATGCTAGGTATCTGCAATGGTTTCCAAGCTCTAGTGAAATCAGGATTACTACCTTATGGACAAATAGGGAGCTTTAAAAAAGATAGTCCTACCTTTACATCAGGAGTTTTAAATAGGCATGTTTCTACCATGGTTCAAACTAAACTAGTTTCCAAGTTATCTCCTTGGTTTTCAAGTCTTGAATTAGGTGATATTCATACTGTGCCCTATAGCAATATGGAAGGCCGTTTTGTATGTACAGAAAATGAGTACGATACCCTAAGGGCCAATGGACAAATTGCAACAGTCTATGTTAATGATTTAGGAGAGCCCACTTATGATATTAGATACAATCCAAGTGGTTCTTTCTATGCAGTTGAGGCTCTTACAAGTCCTGATGGAAGAATTTTGGGTAAAATGGCCCACAGTGAAAGATCAGGAAAAGACATATGTAAAAATGTACCAGGGGATAAAAACCAAAGGATTTTTGAATCTGGTCTTAAATACTTTAAATAGGAAAAATTTTCTTTATTTCTCAATCTATGTATAATGGACAGAGTAAGCCTAGCTTTTATAATAAAAGAGATAATAGGTGGGTAAGTAAAGAAGGATTTGCAAGAATATATAATGTGAGGATGATATGTTACCAAAAACCATAATTAAGAAAGTTATCGAGTTTGATTCACCCCCAAGACTGGGATTTGATTTTTTAGACGGTTCAGTAAGAGATTTTAAGCATGTGGAATTAAAAAACCCTAGAAAAGAAGAGTACCTTTGGCAAACTCCAGACTATTTTGCTCATCTTTATCCACAATATAAGGACTTTCAAGGTCATTTACACTTAGATGAATATAATAATTTATGGGGCCGTATGTGGCATGATACAACTGGGGGAGGAGAGGTCTTAGAAGGGGGCTTAGCCTCTTGGGATGATTTAGATTCCTATGTAGTTCCCAACATTGATGATGAAGAAAGATTTTCCAATGCTTGGACCAGTGTTGAACCCTATAAAGATCGTTTTATCTTTGGACCCTTACCAGGTTGTACCTTTGCTATTATTAGAAATATTAGAAAAATGGAAAACTTTTTAGAAGATTTAATTCTAGAAGAAGAAAATGTTTTAAAGCTCCAAGATATGGTCTTACAAAAGGTCCTAAATATGGTTGAGATTTATGGTTCTTTAGGCTTTGTAGATGGCTTGTTTTTCTGTGAAGACTGGGGAACTCAAGATAGACTCTTAATTTCTCCAACCTTATGGAGAAAAATATTTAAACCTGCCTATACCAAACTTGTAAATACAGCTCATAAAAACAATTTGAAGGTTGTTATGCACTCTTGTGGCTACATTTATGAGATTTTAGATGATTTAGTTGAAATAGGAGTGGATGTTTTACAGTTAGACCAACCAACATTAATGGGGATGGAAACTCTAGCTGAAAAAATAGCTGGAAAAGCCACCCTTTATTCACCAGTAGATATCCAAAGAGTTTTACCAACCGCTGATAAGGAGATTATTGAAAAGTCTGCCGAAGATATGGTCAGATTATTCCATAAAAATGGTGGACTTATTGTAAAAGATTATGGAGATTACAACACCCTTCATATTGAAGACAAATGGGCTGACTGGGGAAGAAAAAAGTTTTTTGAAATTGGATACTTTAATAAATAATATATTTTGGGAGTAATTTTTGGCTGACAAGGAAAAGCAAGAAAAAGAATATTTTGAAGAGATTGTTGAAAACACTAGTCCAATTTATTTAGAACAAATTGGGGAAGAGGATTCAGATTCTCTTGAGGTAGACAGTATTTTCTCAGAAAAAGAAGATGAATTGGTAAAAAAAGATATTTTTACCAAGATTAAAGATAAATTCTTTGATTTTCTAGATGGTATTTGGACCTTTTTTACAAAAGAAGAAATAGAAAAAAGAAGAATTAAAAGAGAAAATAAACCGGTTACCATAGTGGTTTACAAGCCAAAGAGCCAATTTAGGAAGTTTTTAACCTTAATGACCTGGTTAGTTTTCCTTTTTCTTTTAGCCTTTGTTTTTTACAAGGGTTATACCTTTACAAATGATCTGGTAAAAGAAATAAATAAGTTTGATGCTAAAACAGCTATAGGAGAAATATCAGAAGAGAATCAGAAGATTTTAGACATACCCTCTGGTGCAACCACCAAAGACATTTCTAATATTCTCTTTGAAGAAGGTATTATTTCCAATGAAACATATTTCTGGGTTTATTCTCTTTTAATGGGAAATGAAGGAAATTACAAGTCTGGAAAACATATGATTGACTCATCTGTTACCTATGACTCAGGAGACTTTGATATTATAACTGCCCAAGGCTATGAAATGCTCATATACATATTAGCCCAAGACAGCATTCCCAATCCAACAGAACGTATCTTTTTTACAGAGGGATTAACCTTTGAGCAAACTGTTAATCTTTTTACAGAAAAAGGTATTGGTAGTAAAAAAGGATTTTATGATGCTGGAGATAAGTTTGATTTTGATTATGACTTTTTAGATCAAATTCCTGAAGATAGAAGAAGGACTAATAGATTAGAGGGCTATCTCTTTCCTGACACCTATATTTTCGATGTAACTGTAGATGAAAGTGAAAATATTGAAAAGATGCTTCATAACTTTGATAATAAGTTTAATGAGACATACAGGGAAAAGGCTGAGCTTATGGGCTATACCATAGATGAAATAGTAATTATTGCTTCTTTGTTAGAAAAAGAAGCTGCTACCATGAGCGAAAGGGCAATGATTGCAGGTGTTATATATAATCGTTTGAATTCTACAGACTCTTCTATGAATTATCTGCAAATAGATGCTACCATTCAATATCTATACATTAATGAAACAGGTCATGTTAAAGAATTTTTAACCTATGAAGATCAAAGAATCTTGAACAGTTACAACACCTATGTTTATTCAGGTTTACCACCTGGACCAATATGCAATCCATCTTTAAGCAGTATTGCAGCAGCTCTATACCCAGAAAGCCACAACTACTACTATTATGTAGCTAAAAATGATGGAACTGATGCCCATGCTTATGCAAGAACCTTAGCAGAACACAATTACAATGTAAGTATTTACATGAAATAAAATGGACAATGAATTCACTCTAGTAGAAAAAGAAGTAGAAGATTATATTCGTAGCTTACTTAATCCTCTTAAGGATGACTTGTTTTCTTTATACAAAAAAGCAAAAGATAAGCATGTACCAGTGGCAAAATTGGAAGTGCTTAGTGCTCTAGGTGTATTATTTACCATTAAAAGACCTAAAAAAGTCCTAGAATTGGGAAGTGCTGTGGGTATTTCCTCTATTTTTCTTTCTGATTATTTAGCAGATGATGGCTTTATAGATACGGTAGAAAATGATCCTAAGGTATTTGAAGTGCTAAAAGAGAATATAGGGTCTTTTGGCCTTGAAAAGGTGATAAACCCCATATTTGCTGATGCCAAGGATTATCTTTTAAACATTGAACAAAAGTATGATATTATATTTATCGATGCGGCAAAGGGTCAATATGAGAATTATTTTCATTTGAGTCGCAGACTTTTAGAAGACAAAGGAATTATTATAGCTGATAACGTTTTATACAAGGGAAGTGTGGCAAAAGGCCAAGATATACCTTTTAAAAAGAAGACATTGATACGAAACTTACGCTCCTTTTTAGAAACAATTACAAAAGATCCAGACTTTGAAACCACAGTGTTACCCATATCAGATGGTTTATCAGTATCGGTAAAAAAATGAAAAAACCAGAATTACTAGCCCCAGCAGGAAACATGGAAAAGATGAGGATGGCATACAACTATGGTGCAGATGCTGTCTATTTAGGGCTGGACAAGTTTAACCTTAGAGAAAAGGCTGATAATTTTACCTATGAAAGATTAGAAAAAGCCTTAAAATATGCCAAATCTTTAAACAAAAAGCTTTATGTTACCTTAAATATCCTACCTAAGAACAAAGACCTTAATGAAATAGGAAAGGTGCTAGATGAGTTAAATAATATAAAGCCGGATGCAGTCATAATTGCGGATATTGGCTTAATTGGCATGGCTAAAAAGCATGCCAGTAATATAGATATTCATGTAAGCACTCAAGCAAATATTATGAATGTGGAAAGTGCCAAGACCTTTTGTCAAATGGGGGCAAAAAGATTAATACTTGCCAGAGAACTATCATTAAAGGAAGTTGCTGAGATTAAAGAAGCTGTAGGAAATGAACATGAAATAGAGGTTTTTGTACATGGGTCCATGTGTGTTTCATACTCAGGAAGGTGCCTTTTAAGCTCCTATATGGCCTCAAGAGATGCAAACTATGGAGACTGTGCCCAGCCTTGTCGTTGGAGATATGCTCTCGTGGAAGAAAAAAGACCTGGTAAATATTACCCTATATATGAAGATGAAAAGGGAACATATATCCTAAACTCTAAAGACTTGAAGATGATTGATTATATGGAAGACTTATACAATAGCAAGATTGATAGCTTTAAAATTGAAGGTAGAATGAAAAGCGTCTTTTATGTAGCCAGCGTTACAAAGGCCTATAGAGATGCTATTGATGACTATTACCAATCTCCAAGCTTGTATAAAGATAAATTAGACTATTACAATGAGCTTGTAAGTATGGCAAGCCACAGACAATATACCTCTGCCTATGGAATTGAAGATGACTTAGATATGACAGAAAAAACACAAAATGCCATGCACTATGGCACCTCTTCTTATACAAGAGACTACCTGTATGCAGGTCTTGTTTTAGATTATGACCATGATTCGGGTTTAGCCTTTATTCATGAAGCTAACCCAGTCTTCTTAGGTGATGATATAATCTTAATGTCTCCTAAAAAGGGAAAATATATACAAAAGGTTACTTTTTTAGCTGATGAAGAAATGACTCCTATTGAACAAGCCCATCATCCAGCTATGAAATACTATATGAAAACCGACTATCCTCTAGAAAAGGATACCATATTGATTAAAGAGGTGGCTAAATGACAAAAACCCTAGGATTTATTGGCGCAGGCAATATGGGTAGAGCTCTAATAAATGGCATAAAAAATGAAAAGCTTATTATACATATCTTAGATTCTGATAAGAAAAAGCTTTCAGAATTTAAAGATGAAAATCTTTATATTGCAGATAATTTAAAAGAGCTTCTAGAAAAATCAGATATTATCTTTTTATCTATAAAACCTCAAGGAATGGAAGGTTTGCTTAAAGATATTAGTGAATATGGGGATTTAATAAAGGATAAGGTTTTTGTTATCATAGCAGCTGGTCTAAAAAAAGAATTTTACAAAAGAATAATAAAAGATATAAAGATTATTAGAACCATGCCTAATATGCCCTTGAGTATAGGTTTAGGTGTAACAACTGTACTTTTAGATAGGGAAGACTTTGCAGATGAGTATGATTTTGTAATTGATTTATTGAAGAATATGGGTCTAGTGCAAGAAGTGGAGGATGAAAGTCTATTTGATGTTCTAACAGCTGTAGCTGGTTCTGGACCTGCTTTTGTATTTTCTTTTATAAGGGCTTTGGAAGACTCTCTTGTTAAAGAAGGTATAGATAAAGAAGATGCTAGACAAGTGGCATCTATGACCCTTATAGGCTCTGCTTCATATGCTAAGGAAAATCCAATGGACCTTTCTTTACTTATAGATTCAATTTGTTCTCCACAAGGTACAAGCATTGAGGGAGTTAAGGTTTTAGAAGCAAATAACTTTGAAGATATAATTAAAAAAGCAGTCAAGGCTTCTAAAGATAGGTCTAGAGAAATGAGTTTAGATTTTCTTGGTGAAAAACCAGAATGCTCTGATGTGGATATATATACTGATGGAGCCTGTCGTTTTAATCCAGGACCTGGAGGCTATGCAGCTATTTTAATGGCTTGCGGAAAAGAAAAGGAAATTACAGGTTTTAAACAACATACTACAAACAATGAAATGGAATTAAAGGCTGCTCTAGAGGGCTTAAAAGCCTTAAAAAGACCAAGTAAAGTCACCCTTTATTCTGACTCAGCTTATTTAGTAAATGGCTTTAATTTAGGTTGGGTTAGCTCCTGGAGCAAAAATGGATGGACTAGACCTAAAAATGAACCTATAAAAAACTTAGAATTGTGGCAAGAACTATTTGAAATGAACAAGGTTCACAGTATTACTTGGGTTAAGGTAAAGGGTCATGCAGACAATGAATATAATAATAGGTGCGATCGTTTGGCTAACCAGGCAATCTTGGAAAATACTTAATGGCAAAAAAATATTTACAAATTAATAATTCACCTGAAAGTGATTTTTTACTAGGTCTCTTTGAGTCCATTTTTTTGAAAAGTAGAAAAGGAAAAAACAAGCTTAATAAATCAAAGTTTGCTAAATTAGCCTCTTCTTTAAATTATGCTTTTAAGCAAAATATTACAGAAAAATCTGCTGAAGAATACTTAAAGAGAAACAAACACATATTATATACAGCCCAACCCTATTGGGATATTTTGAAGCTACCTTCTCATCAATTAGAAACAATTTTTAGGAAGATGGCGTCATGTGAACTATATATTTACGAAAGATACAAGACTGGAAATCGGTTTTATCCAGATGTCTTTGAAATATTTGAAGATAAGAGAAACATTAATAAATTAAAGTTTAATAATGTCCTAACCATTTATGTAAATGGATATTTAAGAAAACAAACCAGAGAACAAATATTAGAGCTTATTCCTAAAAATCCTAAGGATGAATTTCCTGAGGTTAGAAATATAAAAAGACACTTTATTCTCCACATAGGACTAACCAATACAGGTAAAACCTATAATGCTCTTTTAGCCCTAAAAAAATCAAAAAGTGGGGCTTATCTATCACCTTTAAGACTATTAGCCTTGGAAGTGCAAGAAAGACTTAATGAAGATGGTATACCATGCTCTTTGCTAACCGGAGAAGAAGAAGATATTTTAAAAAATGCCATGCACATATCTTCTACAGTTGAAAAGGCTGATTACAGAAATGACTATGATTGTGTAGTTATTGATGAGTGTCAATTAATTCAAGACCAATCTAGAGGTTCTTGGTGGACAAAAGCCATATTAGGTATGAAGTCAAAAGAAATCCATCTTTGTGCTGCTCCTGAGGCTGTAGAGATCCTTTTGAAGATAATAAAAGACTGTGATGATAGTTTTGAGGTGCGAGAATACAAAAGAGATACAGAATTAGTCTTTTCCAAAACACCCTTTACCTTTAGAAAAATTGATAAAGGAGATGCCCTAGTAGTCTTTTCTAGAAAAAGTGTTTTAAACGTAGCCCAAGAATTAAATGCAAGGGGAATAAAAACCTCAATTATCTACGGAGCCCTCCCATATAAAACTAGAAAAGAACAATTAAAACTATTTACTCAGGGAAAAACTGATGTGGTAGTGGCTACAGATGCTATTGGAATGGGATTAAATCTTCCAATAAAAAGGATAGTATTTTTAGAATCTGAAAAGTTTGATGGTACAGAAACTAGACCCTTATTACCCTGGGAGGTAAAACAGATTGCTGGTAGAGCTGGAAGAAAGGGAATTTATGACAAGGGCTTTGTAAGTATTGCTTTTAAAGAACCTAACTTTGAGGAAAAGTTAAGACTTGCAAATGAACCTTTAAAATATGCTTACCTTGGATTTTCAGATGTGTTATTGGATATTGATTGTGATTTAATAGAGACTTTAAAAATTTGGAAATCTATTGCTACAGGTGGCTTTTATGTAAAGCAAGACATAGATAGGACCTTAAACCTTTGTGAAAAGCTTATGAGGATATATGATGGTTTTGATAAAAAAGAACTTCTCAAACTAGCATCAATTCCTTTTGATGAGGATAATAAAACAGTATCAGCCCTATTTAATGAATATGTTCTTTTGTATTCTTATTCTCAAAGTATTTTTAAGCCTGAATTAGAATATGAATCTTTGTATGACCTAGAAGATTACTATAAATGCTTGGATTTGTATTACTCTTTTTCAAAGAATATGGGTTATGAACCTGACCTTTTATGGCTAAAAGAAATGAAGGCTGAAATAGCTGAAAAAATAAACAAGTTACTCTTAGACCAAGGTCTAGCTAAAAAAAGAAGATGTACCATGTGTAATAGGACCTTACAGAAAAACTATCATATGGATATATGTCGTAATTGTTTGAATGACCTTAAATACCTTGATTTTGAAGAGGCTTGATTCTAGAATAGAATAAGCTAATAAAATATCACTTTTATAAAAAATAGGAGGATTATATGAAAAAAGCACTTGTGATGTGGGGTGGATGGAATGGCCATGAGCCTGAAAAAGTAGGTATCATATTTGAAAACCTGTTAAAAAATGAGGGCTATGATGTGCTAAGAACCGACTCCATGGATATACTTTTTGATTTAGAAAAGCTTAAAACCTTTGATTTATTTGTTCCTGTTTGGACTATGGGAGAGATTAAAAAAGAGCAAGAAGAAAATGTCTCTATAGCTCTAGGAGAATTTGGAGTTGGAATGGCAGGCTGCCATGGTGGTATGTGTGATTCTTACAGACAAAGCACCAAGTGGCAATTTATCACAGGTTCCCAGTGGGTAGAACATCCTGGTAATGATGGCACTGAATATATAGTAAATATTAATAAGTCATCAGATTCTGAAATCATAAAAGGAATGAATGACTTTAAGGTAGTTTCAGAGCAATACTATATCCATGTTGACCCAGTGGTAAATGTTTTAGCTACAACAAGATTTCCAGTCTTTCCAGGCTTTCATGATACAAATGGTGCGGTAGATGTTCCTGTTGTATATACAAAAAGATGGGGAAAAGCCAGAGTTTTCTATAACTCTCTAGGTCATCTTGCAAATGTTTTTGATATTCCAGAAGCTCTTGAACTTATGAGAAGAGGCTTTTTGTGGGCTAGTAGATAAGAAAAGAAACAAAGAAAATTGTAGAATAGAATATATTGAGGTGTAGAATGGGAAAAATAAATGTCGGTTTTGTAGGTTGTGGAAATATATCAGGTATTTATTTTAAAAATCTGATTCAAGTATTTAATAATCAAGTAAAGGTATTTGCTTGTGGAGACTTATTTAAAGAAAAGCAAGATAAGGCTATAGAAGAATATGGTATTGAAAATATAATGACTTTTGAAGAAATGCTAAAAAGTGATGATATTCATATGATTTTAAATATCACTCAACCGGCTTTTCACTATGATATTACCAAAAGGGCTTTAGAAGCTGGTAAACATGTCTATTTAGAAAAGCCCTTAAGCTTGTCCTTTGAAGAAGGAAGAGAATTAGTAGAATTAAGTCAAAAGAAGGGTCTTTTACTAGGTGGAGCTCCAGATACCTTTATGGGTGCTGGTATTCAAACCTGTAAGAAACTTATTGATGATGGCTATATTGGTGATATAGTTGGAGCTACAGCCTTTATGATGAGTAAAGGTCATGAATCTTGGCATCCTGACCCAGAATTCTATTACAAACCTGGTGGCGGACCAATGTTTGACATGGGACCCTACTACATAACAGCTCTTTTAAACCTTATTGGTGAAGTGGAATGGGTGGTAGGTATGAACACTACTGGCTTTGAAAAAAGAACAATAACCAGTCAACCTAAATATATGCAAGTGATTGATGTAGAAACACCAACCCATATATCTGGTCTTCTAAAATTTAGCTCTGGAGCAACAGCTTCAATTATTACAACTTTTGATTGTAAAAAAAGCGATCTTCCCCTTATAGAGATATATGGTACAAAGGGAAGTATAAAGGTTCCTGACCCCAATACCTTTGGTGGACCTGTCTTTTTAGCAACATCAGACGGCAGTGGCTATAAGGAAGTTCCTTTAACCCATATATATGCAGAAAACTCTAGGGGTATTGGCTTAGCTGATTTGGTAAGCTGTTTAACCACAAAGGATAAGCCCAAAGCTGGGGCTCAACAAATCCTTCATGTTTTAGAAATAATGGATGCAATTTTTACTTCAGATGAGAAAAAGCAATACTATAAAATGACAACAAAGTATGAAAAACCAGCTCAAATGAGTAGAGATTTAGTTAAGGGGCAAGTATAAAAATGTGCTTGTTTTAACAAAAGTATTATGTTATAGTATTGGAGTTATGTTTGGAGGTTTATTATGAGTGAAGTATTAAAAGTTATTTTAGGAATCGTACATATATTAGTTTGTGTAATTGCCATAGTTATTGTTCTTATGCAATCAGGAAAAGAAGGTGGCTTGTCTGGAACCATTACTGGTGGGTCTGAAACCTTTATGGGTAAAGGCAAAAGTAAAGCAATGGATAAAATCCTATCCAAATACACAGTATATGTTGTAGTCTTTTTCGCTGTTACTTCAATATTTATGTATATAGTACTTAAGTAATAAAATTTGAAACTAAGTAATTATTAATAATTATTAAGTGATTTTAAGTGATTATTAAATAATTATATAGAAAAAAGTTAGTTTTATATGTTACAAGAAAAATGTTTTAATTTTTAATCTGAGAAGGATAAAATAAATAAAGAAACTGTCATTAGATATTAGTCTTCTGACAGTTTTTTCTTATTTATTTATTAATTTATTTATTTATTAATTTATTTATATGTTTATTAATTTGTTTATTTAAGTTTTTAGATTATAGATCTTCTTAATCTCTTTTCCAAATGGAATCAAGGTAAATATGATGGTTACAAATAGGACTAGGTTAAAGGCTGCTACAATGTAGGGTTCAAAGAAACGATCACCCAAAGCCCCAGACAAGAGTTGGCCTGTTATAGCACCTAACATGGTAAGCATTTGAAAGATTCCATTAAAACGGGCTCTAAGGGTATCTGGGAGGTAGGATTGGGTAGATGATATCCTTATGTTATAGGAGCTTACACTTAAAAACCCTATAAGGAAATTTAGGATAAGCATAAAGGTAATTGAGGTAAACAAGAATACTGCAGACATAAGAGTAATAGAAAAATATATGTATATAGCTATTTTAAACCTCTTTTCTTGAGGATATCTAAAGCGGTATTGTATAAGTCCACCTATTAGTCTTCCTCCTACAGCAAAGGCCATTACATATGTATAGAGCATTACACCTAAGTCAGGACTATTTTTAAAGTGGGGAAGAATTAAGGTCATAAAAGAAGAGTCCGCAAAAGACATAGCAACAAAAATGATAGTAATAGCTGCTAGGCCTTTTTCACTTTTTAAAAAGGATAAGCCCTTCTTAAAGTCTTGTAAATAGGTTTTAAATCCAAAATCTTTACTGGCATTTTTTTCTATGTGATCTTCCTTGGCCTTTATATTAGTTTCAAATATAGCAGCTATTAAAAAGGTTACTGCATTAAAAAGAAAAAGTGGAGCAATACTAAAGTTTTCATAAAAGTATGCTGCAACAGGTACCATAACTGCAGATAAGGGATAGAGTATAGAGGATATGGAGTAGGCTTTAGAATAGTTTTCTTTTTTTACTACATTAGGAAAGAAGCTATCAAAGGCTAAGATATATGTACTATCAATTGAGCCTATGATAAGGGCTAATACTACAATAAGAGCATAATTGAGTTTGCCAAATAAGAGTAATAGAAAAATTGTAGTATAAAGACCAGCTGATACAAAGTCTAGAATGTATATTAGTTTTTTTCTAGAAAATCTATCTAAAAGTGGTCCTGAAAAAAGAGGTAACAAAATCTTAGGTAGGGTGTATAAAACTAGGGTTAAAGAATAGAGAAAGGTTGAGTTTGTAAAGTCTAAAATTAATAAACCAAGAGCAAAACCTGAAACGGCATTGCCCAACATTGAAATAGCACTTCCTATGGTTAATATAGTAAAGTCACGTGTCCATAATTTTGATTCCACAAATAAACCTCTTGAAAAATATTCTACCACCCTTATTTTTTTATATCAATTAGAATTCATCTTTTTCAATTCATCTTTTTCAATTTACCTTTACTATTTTTTTATCTTTTTCAAGGCTTCTCTTTAGCCTTTGTTTTTTTATTGTCCCTTTATATCTTCCAATGATGATAAATAAGTAATACATGTTATAATTAAATCTAAGGAGAACTTATGAAAATATTAGGAATAGATCCTGGTTTTGCCAGTATGGGATATGGGGTAATTCAATACAGAAATAATAAAGTAGAAATCTTAGAATATGGGGTAATTAAAACAACACCAGACCAAGTTTTTGAAAAGAGGCTACTTTATAATTTTTTAGGTCTGGAAGAAGTATTAGAAAAATACCAACCTGACCATGCAGCAATGGAGCAAGTTTTTTATAACACCAACCAAAAGACGGTTATTAATGTTTGCCAGGCAAGGGGAGTGGCTGTTTTAGCTATAGCAAGACAAGATTTACCCTTTTATGAGTATACTCCTTTACAAATCAAACAAGCCATATGTGGATATGGAAGAGCTGATAAGAATCAGGTCCAACAAATGGTTAAGGTTATCGGTAACTTAAAGGATATACCCAAGCCAGATGATGCTGCAGATGCATTAGCGGTGGCCATTTGTCATGCTCATTCATATAAAATGAAAGGATAGGTTAAGAAATTTTATGTATGAATATATTAAAGGTAAGGTAGCCATAAAACATCATGACTCTGTAGTTATAGAAAATGGGGGAATTGGTTACAGGATTTTTACCAGTTTAAACACCTTATCTCAATTAATTCTAGACCAAGAAGCTCAACTTAATACCCACCTTCATGTTAGAGATGATGCAATGTTACTTTATGGTTTTGTTTGCAAAGAAGAACTTTATTTATTCCATATGCTAATAAGCATATCAGGAATTGGGCCTAAAGCAGCTCTATCTATTTTGTCAATTCATACCTTTCAAGATGTTGCAGCTGCAGTGGTTTCAGATGATGTAGCTTGTTTAACCAAGGCACCAGGAATAGGTAAAAAAACTGCTATGAGAATAATATTAGAACTAAAAGATAAACTTAAGGGTGTTGAACTTGAGCCTATAAAAACTCAAAGTATAGCAGATGATAGCAAATACAATGAGGCTGTTACTGCTTTAATGGTTTTAGGATATAGCACCAAAGATGCTGGTCAAGCCCTAGCAAAAACCTATGATGACAAAGACTCTTTACAAGATATAATTAAGAAGGCCCTAGCTGCTAAATTGTAAAAGAAAAGGAAATAAACATAACTACTATAATACGAGGACAAAAATGGAAGAAGAAAGATTTGTAACACCAACCTTTATAAATAATGACCAATACGAAGTTGGCTTGAGACCAAAGGTTTTTGAAGAGTATTTTGGTCAAGAGAAAATCAAAGACAATCTCAAGGTATTTATTACTGCTGCTAAACAAAGAAAAGAACCCATTGACCATGTCCTTTTAGCAGGACCTCCAGGCTTGGGAAAAACCACCTTAGCTGGAATTATAGCTTCTGAGATGGGAGTAAATATTAGGGTAACATCTGGGCCTGCCATTGAAAAGGCAGGGGATGTAGCTGCAATATTGACCAATATGGATGAAAATGAAATCTTGTTTATTGATGAAATACATAGATTAAATAGAACTGTAGAAGAAATATTGTATCCTGCTATGGAAGACTTTGCCTTAGACATAATCATAGGTAAAGGGCCTAGTGCAAAAACCATAAGACTGGATTTAAATAGATTTACCTTAATTGGAGCAACTACTAAAACAGGTATGCTTTCTTCTCCTTTAAGAGATAGATTTGGAGTTACTTGCAAACTAGAGATGTATAGTGTTGATGAGTTATCCCAAATAGTTGAAAGAAGTGCCAGAATATTGGGTATTAAGGTAAACCAATATGGGGCAACTGAAATTGCAAGAAGATCTCGTGGTACCCCAAGAATAGCTAATAGGTTATTAAGAAGAATTAGAGACTTTGCTCAAGTGGAAGGTCTAGATGTTATAACCAGTGAAATTGCTGATTTTGGCTTAGAAAAGCTAGAAATTGACAAGCTAGGCTTGGATACTACAGATATTGAAATACTAGATACAATTATAAATAAGTTTGGTGGAGGACCGGTTGGATTGGATACCATGGCGGCTTCTATTAATGAAGAAAAAGATACCATAGAAGATGTCTATGAACCCTACTTATTGCAATTAGGATTTTTGCAAAAAACACCAAAGGGAAGATGTGCCACTGTGGCAGCTTACAAGCATTTAGGTGTGAAATATGAAGAAAAATAAGGTCTTAATGCATACTTGCTGTGC
The DNA here is from genome assembly GCA_964563155.1 of uncultured Clostridiaceae bacterium. GTDB lineage: Bacteria > Bacillota > Clostridia > DUPQ01 > DUPQ01 > DUPQ01. Next base: position 56,122 of record CAZLVL010000009.1, read on the forward strand.
TCCATGTTTGGTTTATGTACAAGATAAACTAGAAGAGTTAAAGGTTGATTATGATGTCTTTTTTTACAACCCCAACATTCATCCTATTATGGAACATGAAAGAAGACTAAAGACTCTAGTGGATTACACACAAAAAAATAATTTAGAATTGATAATTGATCCAGAATTTCAACAAGAACTTTGGACAGAAAACTTTAAATGTGTTGACTGCTATAATCTTAGGTTTGAAAAAACTGCTAAGACAGCTAAAGAAATGGGTTATAAGGCCTTTTGCACAACTCTTTTAGTTAGTATCTATCAAGATCATGAAGAAATTATTAAAATATGCGAACAAGTTGCAAAAAAGTATGATATTGATTTTTTCTATTACGACTTTAGAGAAGGTTTTAGGCAAGGTCAAAAAAAGGCTGCAGACCTAGGTCTTTATAGGCAAAAGTACTGTGGTTGTATCAATTCATACAATAAATCAAAGTTTAAAGATAAGATTAGATGGGATTAAGAAATGAAAGTAAGATTATTTGATAAGAATAGGATATATCTCTTTGATGGCTCCAAGGGCTCTATGCTTTTAAAATATGGTATGCAACCGGGGGAGTTAGCTGAAAATTATAATTTAGAAAAAGAAGATATTGTTTTACGCATATATAAAGAATATTGTGATGCTGGAAGTGACATAATCCAGACCAATACCCTATGTGCTAACAGAATGACTTTAGCTCAACATGGACTTGAAGATAAACTAGACTTAATTAATAAAAAATCTATAGATTTGGCAAGAAAAGCAATAGGTGATAGAGATATCTTGGTTGCAGCTTCTATTGGCCCTTTACCTGAGCTTGTTTATCCATCAGGAAGTTTAAGCTTTGATGAAGCTTATGACCTATTTAAAGAGCAAATTTTAGCCTGTAAAGATGCTGATTTGCTAAATTTTGAGACCTTTACCGATCTTAAACAAATGAGAATTGCCCTTATAGCTAATAGAGATACTGTTAATTTGCCAGTTGTAGCCAATATGACCTTTGAGCAAAATAACATGACTCTTATGGGTCAATCTCCCTTTATCTGTTCAGGTATATTAAAGAAAATTGGTGCTGATGTAGTTGGAGTAAATTGCTCCAATGGGCCAGATAAAATGGATAGAATTTTAACTGACATTTCTAAGTTTGAAGATTTTACCTGTGTTAAACCCAATGCTGGAATGCCTCATATGAAAGATGGCCTAGTATATTATGACCAAGATAGTCCAACCTTTTGCATGAACATGAAGAGTCTTTTAAAATATAACTTAGGTATTACTGGAGGCTGTTGTGGTACAAGTCCTGAATATATTAAAGATTTAAACTATATAAAAAAAGAGAGTAGACAAGTCACTATTAAGACAGATCAATCAAATTATTTGTTTTCTCAGTTTTCTTATCTGGATATAGATAAAGATTACTTAAAATATGTTTTAGATTTAGATGGTCAAACAGAAGATGACTTTGTGGATTTAGCTTATGATATTTTAGACTCTCATGAAGATGTGGTAGTGGTTACCTATAGGGGAGAATCAAAAGAATATATAATTAAATTTGTAGAAGAGTGCCAAGATATAATTAAAAAGCCAATTATTTTTAATATTTATGATCAAGCAGTTCTAAAAACTGCCCTAAAATATTATTGTGGTATAGCTGGTTATACTAAAGATATGGAATCTGTTTATGGGGCCTTACATGTTAATCTTTCTTAGCTAACTCTAAGGTGAAGTAAAAGGTTGAGCCATCATTTATTTCGCTTTCTACACCTATAGTTTGATTCATTTGGTTTAAGGTTTCTTTTGCAATAGCAAGACCTAAGCCAAAGCCTTTAGATGATCTAGATGTATCTACCTTATAAAATCTATCGAAGACATGCTCTATAGTTTCTTTACTAATCCCAATACCATAATCTTTTACCATGACCTTGCAAATATCATCTTCTATTTCTGCACTAATTTCTATTAAGATACCTTTTTCCTTTTTAGCTTGTTTTTTTCTTAGCCCACTAGTCTGATTAGAAGCTAATTCCAAAGTGTCATCTTGTTTAGAGAATTTAATTGCATTTTCTAAAAGTATGGTTAAAACATGGTCAATTCTATCTATATTACCATTTATGTAGATAGAATCTTCTATAAGAGACTTGATGATAATATTTTGTCCCTTATGTAAAAGGGTGTAACGCTCAATAATGTTATAGACTAATTCTTGCAGATTTATAATGCTAGTAGAAAAAGGATCTGTAGAAGATTGGAGTCTGGATAAAATTAGCAGGTCATTTATAAGTCTATTTAATCTATTTACTTCGTTGTAAATCAAGTTATAATATTTTTCTTTTCTTTCTTCATCTTCAATAAGTCCATCTTTTAGCGGTTCAACCAAGCCCATAATACCTGTAAGTGGTGTTTTTAATTCATGAGAAACATTGGCAACATAATCTCTTCTGGTTTGTTCTAGTCGGTATTCTTTTGTGGTGTCTGAAAAGATTCCCATAGCACCTATAACTACATTTTCCACCATGAGAGGATTTATAATTGATAAGATTATCTTATCTTCAAATCTAAAGATGTTGGTAATTTCCATATTATTCTCTATAGACTTTTCAAAGTCATCCCAAATTTCTTGTATGGGTATAATCATATCTTTTTCTGTTTCCAAGTTAGAGGACTTAAAAAGATTAGAAATAGCAGGATTTTTAAGCATAATATTTCCATGAGTATCAAGAGCCAATATACCTTCATTCATGGTGTTTAAAACCCCTTGTAGCACATTGGTTTCTCGTGTTAAGTGCAAAATTGTCCTAGATAATCTACTGGCTAGATAATTCATGGTTTTTGCCAGCTGGCCAATTTCGTTGGGGTATTCTTCATTTGCCTTAATTGTAAAGTTACCATCAGCCATTTTTAAGGCAGTATTTTCAATTTCTTTTAAGGGTTTTGTTATAGATTTAGAGAATAAATAAACAGGGAAGAGGGTTAAAAAGGCCACAATTGCCATAATTATACTTAAAGAGTAGTTTATGCTCTTATATGAAGCATCATAGTCTTCTACATATTTACAAATAGTTAAAACTGCTTCAACTTGATTCTGCTCAGATAAAATGGGCCTTATAATAACTATCATTTCAGTATCAAAGTCATCAAATTTTTCAACCAACACTATATTTTGACCAGCAACAGCCTTCTTGAAATATTCTTTAAGTTGGCTGGCATAGAAATAGTCCATTTTCCTTTTGTTCATGGTGTAATCATCTGGTGTGTATGAATAAGTCTCTATATTAAAACGATCTGCAACCACAACATAGGAACTGAGCAAGGTGGACTCAACCTGAATAACCTTAGAAAAAAAGCCAATAAGATAGTCCTTATTGCTCCATTCATTTTGTATTAAATAGGCTAAAAGATCACTTTCTTCTCTTAGCTTATCCAATTGATGTTTTGCAAAAAGAGATTTTGCAGCCATATTGTATATGATACTGGTTGCAATTAAGGAAATAACTAGAACAGTTAAAACCAAAAGCATTATTTTTACAAATAGGGGTCTATACTTAAACATCTTCATTTATACAATCAAACTTGTAGCCCATGCCATAAACTGTCTGGATACAAGACTCTACATAGGGGGTAAGCTTTGCCCTTATTCTTTTAATGTGAGTATCTACCGTCCTAGTATCCTTAGCATATTCAAAGCCCCAAACACTTTTCATAATATCACTACGGGTAAAGACTTTTTTAGGATTATTCATTAAAAGAAACAAAACCTCAATTTCTTTAGGAGTTGCATGAACAATTTGTCCATCAACAATTAAAGTATACCTGCTTAAATCAACTTCAACTTTTTCAAATGAAATTTTCTTGTCATCGCTACGACCATCTTTTTTCTTGCTTCTACTTACAATGGCCCTTATCCTAGCTATGACCTCCATGGAAGAAAAAGGTTTAGTAATATAGTCATCTGCGCCTAGCTCAAAGCCTAAAAGGGTATCAATTTCTTCTGATTTTGCAGTTAACATTATGATTGGTATATCGCTTTTGCTTCTTATCCTTTTGCAGACCTCAATTCCATCTAAATAGGGCATCATAATATCTAGAATAATCAAATCAAATTTATCTTCATTACTCTTAAAGATATTCAAACAATCCCTACCATTGTAGGCAGAAACAAAAGAGATGTTGTATTTCTCGAAATAAACACCTAGGGCTTCATGTACTATTGGGTCGTCATCACATAATAAAATTTTAAGATTCATTTACTTAAGCTGTTTCTTTTAATTATATCAAAAGAAAGAAAACATACAATAGAAAATATTTTATAAGAAAAGGTGATGAATTGAAAAAGTAATTTTAAAAATGTAAAACTCTTAAAAAGTAAGTATTAAAGTATTAAGAAATGTCTAAGGCAATGTAAGAGTAGTAAATAAACCGGATATCTCATTTTTGCTGTTAAAAGCAATGTTGTAATATACTGTTTGATTATCTCCATGTATTACAGGATAAGATAGAACAGTATATTCTTCAATATATATTTTAATAGGATCTTCTATTTCTCTTATTTGACCATATTTTCTTAGAGTTTTATTCATGGATTGAGAATACAAGTTCTTGCTAACAAATTTTTTCATATTATTGCTAACAGTATAATTTGTAATCATTTTATCAAATTCTTTATTAGTAAAATCGCTTATGTAATGTTCTGCTTTACTTTCAATAGTGTTATAAACACCATTTAATGCATATGGGGTGCTTTTATAGAAATATGAGATTATAAATATGATAAAAACGGATCCTATGATACTAACCTTAACTATTGCATTGATTTTTTTATTCTTAAATATAAGTGTAATAATTGCAATCAATGAAATTGAAATTAAGATTAATAAAATTCCTAGTAAAATCCTATTGCTAATGATTAGAGATTTAAACATGCTTAAATTACCATCTCTTATAACTTTTGGCGTATCATAATCACCAATTTTAATATTTTTTAAATTTCCGCTTGCAGTAAGTATTGCATACATTATGCCTAACATAAGTGACAAAGGCAGAACTTTGGACAAAAAATCTTCCATAAATCTGGATGAAAATTTCTTCATAATAAACTTTCTCTCTTAAAATATTATTCTCAATAACTATTATTACACATTATTCATTATATATAAAGTTTTTATGAATTAACAAAAGAAGGTTGTACCAAAAAGACGATGAATAAAGATATAAAGAAAAACCAAGTTGACTGCTATATTATACTTTTTAGTGTTATAATATTTTGTGATAATGTTAAAGGAAGTAAGGGATTTGCGAAAATATAATTTTGACAGAAAAATCAACAGAAACAACACTAATTCAATTAAATATGACTTTCCAGAGGACTATGGCTATACAAAAGAACACATACCCTTATGGGTTGCAGACATGGATTTTCCTGTGGCAGAAGAGATTAAATCGGTTATAAGCTCTATTAACTCCATGGGTATCTATGGCTATACTGGGATGTCTAATTACTACTATGAAGTGCTAGCAAAGTGGATGAGAAAAGAGCATAACTACAAGATTGAAAGAGAATGGTGCTTTGTTTTACCAGGGGTAATGTTTGCAATTTCAACAGCTATTCGAGCTTTTTCAGAAGAAGGGGATGCAATAATGGTTCAGACCCCAGTTTATTCTCCTTTTTACAAAGTTATAGAAAACAACAATCGAGTAATAGTGGGAAATTCCTTGGTCTATGAAAATGGAGAATACTTTGTAGATTATGTAGACTTTGAAAACAAGATAAAAGAAAACAATGTAAAAATCTTTCTTCTTTCTAATCCTCACAATCCTGTTGGTAAGGTTTTTACAAAAAATGAACTAATTAGAATGGCTCACATATGTTGTAAATACAAGGTCTTAGTGGTAAGTGATGAGATACACCAAGACTTTATATATGAACCTCACACCCATACTGTTTTGGCAAACTTAAATGAAAAGTTTGAAAACAATTGTGTTATTTGCACCTCTCCCAGTAAAACCTTTAATATTGCTGGGCTAAAGGTATCCAACACCTTTATTGCCAATCCTAAATTAAGAAAACTTTATGATGATACCCTAAAGGCTTGTTACAATGGGGGAGTTAACACCCTAGGTATGGCAGCTTGTGTTGCAGCCTATTCTTCATCTGGTACATGGTTAAAGCAGGTTAAGACATATATTAAAAAGAACTTAGATTATGTAACTTCTTTTATTGAAAAAAATACTCCAAAAATAAAGGTTGTTAAACCTCAAGGAACATATTTGATGTGGCTAGACTGCCATGATATGGGACTTAGTCCACAAGAGATTGATGACTTTTTTAAAGATGATGCAAAGCTTTGGTTTAATATAGGTCAGCGTTTTGGAAAAGATGGTGAATACTTCCAAAGAATTAATCTAGCTACTGGTAAATATCGCTTAGAAGAAGCAATGGAGCGGATGAAAAAAGCCTATGATCATTTATATAAAGAAGAGCTAGAGGAAAAAGATGTAGAAAATGAAGTTGATGAGATTGATGAAGTAGAAGAAGATGATGAACTTTTAGAGGCTAAAGAAATAGAGGAGATTGAAAAAGAGTTTATTGAATGCCTTTATGCCAGTGAAGAAGAGGATGAAGAATAGTTAAAAGAGGGTGTTTTATTGACTTATAGCCATAAAAACCCTATTATATACAAATATATTAATAAATCGTGTAATGTGTCAGAAAATGTATAGTATCTATTGATACATTCAAACACATGCTAATGAAGGGAAGTTAAAATGCTGGATATTAATAAGATAAGAAATAATCAAAAGGCAATGGAAGAAGCCCTCTTGAAAAAGAACTTTGAAGTAGATTTTACTCAAGTTTTAGAGTGGGATACATTAAGAAGAGAAAAAATATTCAATGTGGAACAAATGAAGGCTAAAAGAAACAAGGTTTCTGATGATGTTCCCAGACTTAAAAAAGAAGGTCAGGATGTTTCTACTCTCATAGCTGAGATGAAGGAATTATCTTTAGAAATATCTGAATATGAAAAAGATATTAGACAAATAGAAGAAGACATAAAGAATTTTATGGACCTTATTCCCAATGTTCCTGCTGATGATGTTATAGCTGGTGATGCTTCCTTTAATCAACCTATAAGGTATTTTGGTACAAAACCTGAATTTGCTTTTAAACCTAAAGATCATGTAGATTTATGTGAAAAATTAGAACTCATAGATTACAAAAGAGGAGTTAAACTAGGTGGAAGTGGCCATTGGATATACAAAAAAGATGGAGCCTTACTAGAATGGGCACTACTAAACTATTTTGTGGAAGAACATATTAAAGATGGATATGAGTTTTTACTACCACCTCACATTCTAAATTATGAGTGTGGATATACAGCAGGGCAATTCCCAAAATTTACTGAGGATGTCTTTAGATTTGAAGAAGAAAATCAGTTTTTATTGCCTACAGCTGAAACAGCCCTAATAAATGTGCATAGAAATGAAGTGCTAAAAGAAGAAGAATTGCCTAAAAAGTATTTTGCCTATACTCCTTGCTATAGAAAAGAAGCTGGTAGCTACAGAGCTGAAGAAAGAGGCATGATTAGAGGACATCAATTTAATAAGGTGGAGATGTTCCAATATACAAGACCTGAAGATAGTGAACAAGCCTTATTAGAATTAGTAGAAAAGGCTGAAAGGCTTATGGATGGATTGGGTCTTCATTTTAGGACAAGTAAACTAGCTGCTGCAGATTGCTCTTTTGCCATGGGAAAAACCTATGACATTGAAGTATGGATTCCCAGCATGGGAATTTACAAAGAGGTGAGTTCAGCTTCAAATGCTTACGACTTCCAAGCAATCAGAGGAGCTATGAGATTTAAAAGAAGTGAAAGTGGCAAAAATGAATATATGCATACCTTAAATGCTTCTGGTCTTGCAACAAGCAGGGTATTTCCTGCAATTGTTGAGCAATTCCAAAATGCAGATGGTTCTGTAACTGTACCAGAGGTTTTAAGAAAATGGGTAGGTAAGGATAAGATAAGTATATAATGTTGTACTACAGTGAAAGTGTTAATTTTTTTATGGGACATCTGCCATCTAAGCTTTTAGAAGACTATGGCTCTCCCTTATATGTATATAATGAATCAATTTTAAGATCTCAGGCTAGGAAGATTAAAAATTTTGTTGGTCTTAATAATTTTACCGTCTCTTATTCTGTAAAGGCAAATACTAATCTTTTTCTTTTAAAAATTTTAAGAGAAGAAGGCTTGCATGCAGATGCCATGAGTATAGGAGAAATATTTGTATTAGAAAAAGCTGGCTACAAGCCAGAAGAGATCTTTTTTGTTTGCAATAATGTATCTGCTAAAGAGATGAAGTATGCAGTGGATAGAAAGATTATGGTAAGTGTAGATTCACTTTCTCAACTGATTCTATATGGAAAAAATTTTCCTAATACTAAGGTTGCTGTTAGATTAAATCCAGGCATTGGAGCAGGTCATCATCAAAAGGTAGTTACTGGTGGAAAAACTACTAAATTTGGTATAAATATTGAAAAAATCCAAGAGATTTTGGACATTGCTAAAAAATATAATTTAAGGATTGTAGGTATAAACCAACATATTGGCTCTTTGTTTATGTCAAGTACAGAATACTTAAGAGGGGCAAGAGAAATGCTGGAAACCTCCTTACATTTTAAAGACCTAGAGTTTATTGACTTTGGAGGAGGCTTTGGTATTCCATACAATAAGCAAGAAGGTCAAAAGCCTCTTGATTTAGATGCCCTTGGCCTAAAACTTAGAGAACTTTTAGAAGACTGGCAAAAGACCCATAAGCAGAGTTTAGAGTTTAAATCAGAGCCAGGTCGTTTTGTTGTAGCAGAAGCTGGAGTATTATTGGGAACGGTTCATGCTAAAAAAGAAAATTACAGAAAAATATTTGTAGGTACTGATTTAGGTTTTTCAGTGCTAATTAGACCTACCCTTTATGGATCTCATCATGATATTGAAGTATACAGAAATGACTTGATTGTTAAAGATGAAGAGAGAAAACCAGTAAATATTACTGGGAATATCTGTGAAAGTGGGGATATTCTAGCTGAAGAAAGAATGCTACCAATAATTAAAGAAAATGATATTCTAGCCATTATGGATGTAGGGGCTTATGGGTATTCTATGAGTTCAAATTACAACAATAGGCTAAAGCCAGCAGAAATCTTATTAAAAGAAGATGGAAGTATTGCAATAATCAGGAAAAAACAAGAGCTAGAAGACCTTCTAACAGAATTTTTGGTATAATGGATATAATAAATTAATTTTAAAAATATTGTGTAAAGGTATACCAAATGAATATCTTAATTAAAAATGCAGATGTACTTACAATGGATCCTGATAACATGCTAGTTTTGAATCAGGTTATATGTATTGAACAAGGCCACATTACCTTTATAGGTGATGAAGAGCCTTTGTTTTTTATACCTCAAAAAATAATTGATGCTAGAGATAAAATCATTATGCCAGGCTTAATTAATTCTCATACCCACTGTGCTATGACCTTAATGAGAAATAGGTCCAATGATCTTCCTCTTGAAACCTGGTTAGAAGAGGCGATTTTCCCAGTAGAAGCCAAATTAAATCCCGACCATGTATATAAAGGGGCTATGCTGGGTATAGCAGAAATGATAAAGGGGGGAACAACCTCCTATTTAGATATGTACTATTTACATGAAGCATCAGTGGAAGCCATAAAAGAAACAGGTATAAGGGCTAATTTATCCTATGGGGTTTCTACCTCATCAAAGGTAAAAGAATTAGGTAAAGTAGGTGCCTATAAGTACTGTAAAGACTTTCTTTTAGAAAAAAGAGGCCTCTTTGGTAATAGACTTAACACATCCATAGAAGTTCACTCTGTCTACTTGGTAGATTATGAGGAGTTGGCCCTTTCTGCAAAATTGGCTAAAGAAACCAATTCAATTATTCATATTCATCTTCATGAAACACAAAATGAGGTAGAAAACTGCATCAAAAGATATGGTAAAACCCCACTTCAAGTATGTGAAGAAGTAGGGCTTTTGGAAAATAGGGTAACAGCTGCCCACACAGTCCATGTAAATGACGAAGATATGCAGCTTATGAGAGATAGAGGTGTTGTACCTGTTCATAATCCTTCTAGTAATATGTTTTTAGGTTCTGGTTTTGCAAATATACCAAAAATGTTGGAAATTGGTATAAAGCCAGCCCTTGGTACCGACGGAGCTGCCAGTAACAACACCTTAAACATGTTTAAAGAGATGCATTTAGCAGCCCTAATACACAAGGGCTATAACTTTAATAGTTCAGCAATTAAGGCTTTAGACGTGCTCAAAATGGCTACAGCCAATGGAGCCTTAGCTTTAGGCTTTGATAAAATTGGAGTATTAAAGAAAAATATGGAAGCAGACCTTATCATGATAAAAAAAGATTCATTAAACATGACCCCTTATCACGACCCCATATCTGCTTTAGTCTACAGTGCATCTGCTTGTGATGTTGATACAGTTATGGTTAAGGGTAAGTTATTAATGAAAGATAGGGAGCTTCTAACCATAGACGAAGAAAAGGTTAAATTTGAAGCCAGTAAAGTCTCTAGAGACTTGTATACATAACTTGTAATGCTTGGCAGTTTAATTAAAGACGACTTTTAAAATATATAATATTTATCTTGCTTTTTTAGAATCAAAGGAGTAAATTGAAAAGTGGAAGTATTTTTCTTCCACATTTTTTTACGAGAGAAGGGATTTTGTGAAAAGCAATTTTATGAACATAAATTTAAGAAATAGGCTCTTTTTAAATGACCAAAAAACTAAAGAAAGGCTAGTTATTTAGTTATGGATATATTATTAAGTTTGACTTTAGTAATGGCTTTAGGTCTTTTGATGACAAGGTTAGTAAAACCTTTAGGCTTACCCAATGTAACTGGTTATATAGTAGCTGGTTTATTAGCAGGACCCTTTTGTTTTAAGTTTATAACAGAAGAATCTCTTGAGGCCTTTTCAATAATAACTACAGTGGCTCTAGGTTTTGTGGCTTTTTCCATAGGTGGTGAATTTAAACTTGATTACTTAAAAAGATTAGGTAAAAAAGTTCTGATTATAACTTTTGTACAAGCAATAATGACAGTAATAGTAGTAGATTTGGTCCTAATTATAGTTGGCCTATTTGTACCAGGCTTTGATTTACCCTTGGTTCTACTTTTAGGTGCCATTGCTACAGCCACAGCACCAGCAGCTACTTTAATGGTGGTTAGACAATACAAAGCAAGAGGCATTGTAACAGAAACTTTATTGCCAGTGGTAGCAGGAGACGATGCCATTGGCCTAATTATATTTTCCTTATCTTTAGCTATAGCAAAGGCTTTAACTTCAAATCAGGGAATAACCATAAAAACAGCCCTTTTAATGCCCCTATGGGAAATATTCATGTCTTTATTAATAGGTGGCCTTATAGGTTATGTATTGGCTTTATCTATGAAAGTTTTTAAATCAAGGGCTAATCGTATTAGCTTAATTATAACTGTGGTAATTGGGGGAGTAGCACTAAGTAATTTATTAAACCTATCTGCTCTTTTGACCTGTATGACAATTGGAGCTGTTTATGCAAATCTATTTAGAGATTTGCATAGGGTCTTGGAAGTTTATGACAGGTGGACACCTCCTTTATACCTACTATTCTTTGTAATATCTGGTGCAGAATTGGATGTAAGAATGATTGTTTCAGTAGGTCTTTTAGGTGCTTTGTATCTAATATCTCGGGCTATTGGCAAATATTTTGGTGCATATCTAGGAGCTCATCTAGCAAATGCTGATGAAAATGTAAAAAAATATTTAGGATTAGCTCTTTTGCCTCAAGCAGGGGTAGCTATAGGTATGTCTCAAATAGTAATGGCTCAATTACCTGAATATGGTGGACCAGTTAGAACGGTAGTGCTTTGTGCGACCTTAATTCTTGAATTGGTAGGTCCTTTATTAGCTAAGGTGGCCTTAAGTAAATCTGGTGAGATTCATAAGGATGAGTTTGTAAAAAGAGAGGCCTAGCATAAAGACCATATAGTTTATTTCATATGTCTATGTTAAAATCAAATGGGTGATTAAAATGCAATATGAAATAATTAAAAAGCAAGCTCTGCTAAATGAAAAGGGACAACTTAATGAAGCTGGTTATGCAAAAGACCTAATATTAACCTATGATAGACAAAAGATTAAAGCCAATCCTTTAAGAATAAAAGAGTGGGACTATTATCTAATAGGGAATAATAAATATGCTCTAGCCTTAACCATTGCAGATAATTCATATATGGGTCTAGATTCTCTTTCTTTCATGGATTTTGATAAAAAATGGTCTCATACCAAATCCTATATGGCCTTTATGACTAAAGGCAAGAAGAATATGCCCTCTACATCTGCCTTTGGAAACACTGTTAGTTTTGGTAAAAACTACTCTCTTTCTTTTATGGCTGATAAAGATAAAAGGGTGCTTAAAGCGGAATTTAAAGACTTTATGGATAAAATCCCTCTTACAGCCTACATAATTCTAGACAATGATAAAAAAGACTCCATTGTAAAGGTTACTCCTTTTTTAAAGGATCCCTTAGCCTTTTATTACAATCAAAAGATAAATTGCTTAAAAGCTGAAGGCTATGTGGACTTTAATGGAGTAAGATATGATTTTAAAAAAGAAGATTCAATGGCAGTTCTAGACTGGGGTAGAGGAGTCTGGACCTACAAAAATACCTGGTATTGGGGCTCAGCTTCAGGTTATGTGAACAAGGAGCCTTTTGGATTTAATATTGGCTATGGCTTTGGTGATAACTCTAAGGCTAGCGAAAATATGATCTTTTACAAGGATAAGGGCCATAAAATTGAGGATATTACTTTTGAAATACCCATGAAGGATAATAAAGAGGACTTCTTATCTCCATGGAATATTAAAAGCTCAGACAAACGATTGGATATGAAGTTTTATCCCATTTTAAATAGAAGTGCCAGCGATTCAGCTGTAATTATTAAAAGCCAACAAAACCAAGTATTTGGGCGTTTTGAAGGAGAGGCAGTTTTGGATAATAGTGAGCGAATAAAATTCAAAGACTTGGTAGGCTTTGCTGAAAAAGTTTTTAATAAATGGTAGAATATACAAAACAGGAGGGATTTATGTACAGTATTGAAAAAGCATATAAGCAAGCAAAAGAGTATTATAAGCAATATGGTATTAATACAGATAAAATTATCAAAATGTGTGACCGCGTACCCATTTCTATCCACTGCTGGCAAGGGGATGATGTAGGTGGTTTTGAAAAAAGTGCTAGTGACTTATCTGGTGGTATACAAGTAACTGGAAACTATCCAGGAAAAGCAACTTCTGCCAAAGAATTAAGAGATGATTTAGACTTTACAATGAAGTATGTACCTGGAACAAAAAGAGTAAACCTTCATGCCAATTATCAAGAAGCTGATTCTTTTGTAGACAGAGATGCAATAGGACCAGAACATTTTTCCAAATGGGCCGACTGGGCTGTAGAAAAGGGTATTGGCCTAGATTTTAATCCAACATATTTTTCACATCCTTTGAGTGAAAATGGAACTCTTTCCAATGCAGATGAAAAGATTAGAGAGTTTTGGATAAAACATGGTATTGCAACTAGAAGAATAGGTGAATATTTTTATGAAAGAACAGGAAAACCTTGTTTCATAAACCACTGGACACCTGATGGTGCTAAAGAAACACCTCATGATAGCTTATCTCCCAGATTGAGACTTAAAGATTCTTATGACCAAATATTTGAAGCTACGAAGGATATTAAAGGAGTAGTAGATGGAATTGAAAGTAAATTATTTGGAATAGGTTTAGAAAGCTACACAGTAGGAAGCTTTGAGTTTTGTATTGGCTATGTAATGGATAAGAAAAAGAATCACATAATTCTTACTCTAGATACTGGCCACTTCCATCCAACAGAAATGGTTTCAGCAAAACTATCTGCAGTGTTTACCTTTAAAAAGCAATTAGCCCTTCATGTAAGTAGACCTGTTAGATGGGATTCTGACCATGTAGTAGCTTTTGATGATGAAACTAAGACAATTTTTGAAGAACTATATAAAATGAACAAGCTTGACCAAACATATATTGGAACAGACTATTTTGATGCTTCAATCAACCGTATAACCGCTTGGGTTACTGGTCAAAGAAATGCTAGAAAAGCCCTTCTATATGCTATGCTACAACCAATTGACATGTTAGATGAAGCAGAGAAAAAAGGTGATATTTCTTTCATGTTTGCAGCAAGAGAAGAATTCAAATCTGCACCCTTTGGAGCTGTTTGGGATTATTACTGTGAAAAAAATGGAGTAAAAACAGGACTAGACTGGATAAGAGACATTCAAAAATATGAAGAAGAAGTTCTATCCAAGAGATCTTCCTATTAGTTCCAATGATTAAAGTAAATGCATTAAATAAGAAGTGAGTTTTAATGGGTGAGCACATGGGATTGACTATTATAGATACTTATCCTGAAATGATGTCACTCATTGAAAAGATGGGAGATACATTTCAAAAACCAGCATGGGAACAATATTTAGAAGATATTTCATCAGAACTACTTCTAAAGGTAACTAAAGATAGTAGTGATTATGACTATGAGAATGAAATTCTTCCTGTTATGAATTTACTGCTTGGTCATATGGAAAAAATAGAGAAAGCTCACCAATCTTTTCTTACTATAATAGAGGATCTTGATATTAAGATTATGACAAAAACAGGTTCAGCTTTACAAGCTCAACTTGTTTTTTATATTGGATTATGTAATGGCGCAGGATGGGTTACAACCCTTGATGGAAAACCTACAGTGTTACTTGGTGTGGAGAAGATTATTGAGCTCAACTGGTATGATAAAGAAACTATGACTGCATTAATTTATCATGAGTTAGGACATGTTTGGCATAATTCTGTTGGTAGTCTACAGAGTAAAACATCAACTATGGGTGAGAAGTATATTAAGCAATTGGTCAATGAAGGCATAGCCATGTACTTTGAACAACTTCTAATTGAAGACTTCAACTACTATCATCAGAATGTAAATGGTTGGTTAGATTGGTGTATTGCCCACAAAGATGAGCTTGACCTTGAATTTTTGCGTCGATTAAAAACAAATAGCAGTGCACAAGACTTTTTTGGGGACTGGCAAAAATATAAAGGACAATCAGATCTAGGTTATTTTATTGGCTGCAAGTTTGTCAAATGGATGTTAGAAAAAAAGCCATTGAAAATGATTGCCAATATGGATACTGAGAATGCATATAAAGAGTTTCAAAAATATGTGGAAGAAAGATGATAAAGTTTGACCACACCAGAATTTGTATCTAGTGTGGTCTTATTTTGTTAATTTTTAAAAAATTCCTATTATTTACTTAACATGTCTTAACTTATACATAAGGTGCTCATCTATAATGCTTTGATCATATGGAGCAAAGGTAAACTTAAATGAATTAGGGTTAGTAAAGAGTAGGTAGTCATCAAGGGGGATAGGACCACAGGAGTTGGTACCAACACCGCTTTGTCTGTAATCAATGTTTAGATAAATACTTCCATCTCTTTCTAATTGATATTTGTGTTTTGTGTATTCCATTTGTTTTGCATCATAGTAGTGGGCACTGAAGCTAAAGGTATCTAGACCTCCAAAGAAGATTCCTTGGCCTAGGGTATTTTTTAGGCTAAACCATCTAGTATCAGTTCTATTGGCACTATCTTGAGGCTTTTCATAGTGTTCTGACATGTCTTCTACTAGACCTTCATAAATTCCTAATACAGCACTTTCTTTAAAGTCTTCATAGTTTAGGTGGAAGCCTCTACCAAACCACTTGATATATTCATATTCATCAGGAACTTGCATAGCTATTCCAAATCTAGGCAGGAATAATTCATTCCATGCTCCGTCCTTGTATTGGAATTCTTTAAGTTGGTTCAAAGGTTCATATGAGGATTCAACTGTCACTTGTCCATTTGTAAATACTGTAAATGTACTTGTAGTTTGCAGCACAGGTTTCATGGTGGTAGCACCAAAGACAGAAGTTACAGAAAAACTTGCTTGCTTATCACCTTTTTCAAAAGAATAGGAGTCAATTCTTCTTACTAGTCTATCTAAGCCATATTTCTTCCAGGTGTTTTTGACATGCATATCATTGTCTGTAGGAGCCCTGTAAAAGTCTTCAAGAAGTCCTTTTCCAATAATGTATTCATTTCCTTTATAGGAGTAGGAGTTTAAGGTTCCATATACTTTAGAGAAGGATAACTTAAAGTCTTGTCCAAGAACTAGATATTCAGTCTTGGTTTCTATATACATAAGTTTACTCTTGTCAGCAGGTGCTTTGTATTCAAACTTTTCATCCAAAATCAGTTGAGATCTGGAAACTTCATAGCCTTTTTCTGCATAAGTAGTACCATCTTTTAGCTCAAAATAGAAGGTGAGTTGGACATCACCAAGAATATTAGCGTCAAAGTCTAAGTTGAAGTATTTTGTTTCTTGAGGCATTAAGTTAAAGTCTTTTATTACACCTGTATTTACAACTAATCCATCCTTTGTTAGCTCATAATAGGCTTCCAGGTTGGAGGTATCTAAAAAGTCCTGAACGTTTTTAATAGCAACTGTATTGGTTTGTTTTTTGTATTCTAAAAGTTTAACCGGTTCATAAACTTTTCTTAACTCAATTAGGGCTGCTTTGGGTATTCTATCTGCTGTTGTGTAGCCATCTTGACAGAAGTTTGAATCATTGGGATAATCTCCAAAGTCTCCACCATAGGCCATAAAGGGATCTCCATCTTCTGAATAGGCTAGTATTCCATGATCTGTCCATTCCCAAACACAACCACCCATAAGCCTTGGATACTTATATATAATGTCCCAATATTCTTTTAGGCTTCCAGGACCAGAACCCATGCCATGGGCATATTCACACAAGAAGAAAGGTCTTTTTTCTTGCATAGCACCTTGTCTGTCTAGTTCATCTTGTTTTGTATACATTTCTGATACAACATCAAAGACTGGGTCTGTTTTGCCTTGTTCAAAATGTATTGGTCTGTCATCAACACTTCTAATGTAGTCAATCATGGAAAGATGGTTTTTTCCAAATCTTGTTTCATTACCTAAAGACCACATAATGATAGATGGATGATTTTTATCTCTTTCTACCATTCTTTGAGCTCTACTTACAAAGTGTGCTTCCCATTCAGGTTTGTCTGAAAGGTCATAATCAGGATCTGAATAGTGGAAACCATGGGTTTCAATATCTGCTTCATCTATAACATAGAGTCCATATTGGTCACATAATTGGTATAAGTAGGGGTCATTGGGATAATGGGCTGTCCTTATAGCATTTATATTATGTCTTTTCATAAGAACTACGTCATTTTCCATAACATCATAAGAAACATAGTGACCGGTTAGGGCATAGGTGTCATGCCTATTAGCACCTTTTATCTTTACTGGAGTATTGTTAATCATAAAGACTCCATCTACTATAGATATGCTTCTAAAACCTACTTTAACAGTTCTAATATCACAAACCTTACCTTTAGCATCTTTTAGGCTCATTACTAGGGTGTAGAGGTTGGGTGTTTCAGCTGTCCAAGGTAGTACTCCTTCTATATGCATATCTATAAAGTTTTCTTTGGATGTAACACTAAATACTTGCTTGTCATTGGTATCAAAAAGTTCAAATTGAACTGAACAAGCTTTATCTGTAACTGTTTCTACCTTAACTGAAATATCTTTAAGGCTTGTTTTAACAGAAAAATCATAAATAGAGTTTTTATCCACTGAATAAGCATAAACTTCTCTAAAGATACCAGAATGCCTAAAAAAGTCTTGGTCTTCCAAATAGCTGGTTGCACTTAGCTTGTAAACTGAAACTGCTATTAGATTTGCTCCAGTGTGAACAAATTGAGTAATATCAAACTCTGAAGGCATATGGGAGCCTTGTGAATAGCCAACTTCTTTTCCATTTACATAAAGAATAAATGAAGAGTTAACTCCACCAAAATGTAAAATTGTTTTTCTTTCTTCAAAACTAGTAGGTAAAACAAAGATTGTTCTGTAAAGGCCTACTGGGTTTTCATCTGGAATATGGGGGGGATCCATAACATAGGGATATTTTACATTGATATAGTTGGGCATATCATAGCCTAATGCCTGCCAAGAAGAGGGAACTGGGATAGAGTCCCAATACTCATCGTTAAAATCTTCTGAATAGAAATTCTCTGGCACATCATACTCATTGGCACAAAATTTAAATTCCCACTTGCCATTAAGTAGGTGAAAGTAGGGGGATAAGCCTCTTTTATCAAGTTTTGCATCATTAATATCTGAATAAGGTATAGAGGTTGCTCTAGGTTTTAAGACCCCTTTGCCTATGATGGACACGTCCTTGTGATAGTTCTTCATGAAAGCCTCCAATAAAAATAATATTATATTTATAATACCATAAACTAAAAAGTTTAACCTTATGGATTTGACGAAGTCAATTGAGGGTAGTAGAATAAAGGTGCAAATTTCAATTGAATATTTTCTGATTTTTTTGTTGTGTTAAATTGGAGGCTTTACATGAAAAAAGTAAAAAGATTGCTGGCTATCATGATACTACTATCAGTTTTATCATCTTGCTATAATGTACCCTTAAATAGCATTACACCGTCTCAAATGACTACAGAAACAGCTACTACATTACCAACTGAGACAAATGAAATACCTAGTCCCACAACTTCTCCTCTTGTTTCTCCTAGCCCTAGCCCTAGTCCGACAGTTGAACCTGAGCCTGAAAACATTAAACTTGATTTTTTGAATGATAAATTCGACAAGGTTGAGGTCTTTGTTGATGGTAATTATATGGATGTAAGCCATATATGGGAATCTTTCAAGCAGGTTATGGGAAAACCTGTATTTCGATACTTTAATGAATTAGATACTTTGAACAAAAAAGATCATATCCGCTTTACCAAAGATGGCATGGAGTTTTCACTTAGTGCTTTAGAAAGAACGAATTTTACTCCATATAGAGGTTCTGATTATGGCACACTTAGCAGTGTAGGGGGAGGTGAACCATATAGCAGTTATTACATACCCAATATCTCTCTTTTTTATGACATGTTTTATCTTGGCTCTCATCAAGAAGATGATGAAAGGGGGCTTGTTTTACAGGAATATTTTAGTGGTGATGTATTTATGATGATGTATGACAGTGTAGCTCTAAAGTATGATGATTCATATATATGGACCCCCAAAAAGACCATCCCTATATACAATATTGCAAAGTATTTGGAAAGTTATATGGATAAAGAACCTGATAATATAGCCTTATATACAAATGTAAGAAACTACACATATATACATTCCATAAAAGCACATATTTCATTGGATATTTACGGTAAGGGTTTGCCAGATAAGGGAGTCTATGCCAATGTAAGGTATGGTGATAAGGATATATGGATGCTTCTTGATTGCTCTATAGATGATTTTGATGAGGAGCTTAGGCTAGATGATACATATAATGTACCTTCAGATGTACAACCTGAAAGAGATTATGAATGGTTCAAGGGATTTGAAAAGATAGAGCTTGTATATGGGGATATTCTTGTGGATGTGACTGAATACTGGTATAAAGAGCCTTTTTGTATGAAAATATGTGACTGGGAGACTTACTTAAGTGGACCTGCACTTTTAGTCCAATATGAATACAGGATGGCCAAGAATGATACTGTGATGACAATGGGCTTTTCTGACACATACGACTACTTTGTATCAGAAGGTGAAGGTCTATACTATTGCGACTTTCTTACAACATACAAAAATGCCTTCATAATGACAGAACAAGAAGCAGTAATTGAGAGTTTTCTAAACAGAACCCCATATCAGAAGATATTTCAATGTGCAGTTTTGGATATTCTTCAAGGCAATATGGATGACAGAACTATACTAAAAGACCAAACAATAAAATTCTTTGCAGAATCAATAGCTTTAAAAATTGAGGAACAACTTGGCGGAAAGCCTGACATTGAACTTACAAAGAGATCCGAAAGCACCTGCTATTACAAAGGGGAGGCCATATCAGTTGTTGCATGGGATATTCCAGATGATGGGTTTAATATTGGTTATGTGAATATAATAAGTGACGATAGTGATATATGGTTAAGAATTCAGAATATTGGATTGTTGCTCAATTTCCTAGGTCTTGATTACTGGTAAAAAATTAATTAATCTACAGTGTAAATAACTCTTTTAACAATTTATCCTATTGTCTTGGTGACACTAGAGAATTTTTTAATCTCTAACTATGTACCCTACAAGTTTAAATTGATAATAGACCTTTAAAAGTTTTGTGATATACTTTTTGATGCGAGGTAAAAAGGGTGACTAAAAAAAAGAGTAAGGAAAAAAATAAATTAATATCCATTTTAATAGGCCTTGTTTTTATAACCTTAGGTTTAGTTTTTGCCTTTATATATCTACAAAACCCTAAAACCCCTGATATAGAGGTTACACCTAGTCCAAGTCCCTCAAAGGATATAGCATCTAATCTTCCTAGTCCTACTAATAGTGCTACACATGAGCCTATTAGTCCTAGCCCTAGTCCAAGCCAGGTTAATCCCTCTCAACCTCCAACATCTGCTTATTTAATAGATAGCTTTCAAGGCTTAGAAGACTATGTTAACTATTTATTGAACAAAAATGAGGGTATGTATGGGCTTAGTTTTTTAAATCTAAATACTGAAGAATATATGGGTATTAATGAAATAGATTTTTATGTGGCTGCATCTTCTACAAAGGTTCCTTTTGTTATGTATATATATAAGATGGTGGAAGAAGGAAAGATGTCCTTTGATACCTTAGTAGAGTATACAGAAGATGATACAGAAGCCGGTACTGGAATAATTATTTATGAAGAATATGGAAAAGAGTTTACCATTTTAGAATTGACAGACTATGCCATTTTATATAGTGATAATTGTGCAATTAATATGCTTATGAGAATAGCAGGTGAATGGAATATGGTAAATTACATGAATAAGTTGGGAGCTAAGGTTGATTACATTAACAATAGATGGAAGACCTGCCCTTATGACCTTTTACTATACTTCCAAGAGCTTTATAGGAAGTATGAAGAAAATCCTTCTTTTTATGAAAGATTCATAGAAACCCTTAGTACTAATAATGTAGCCTATGGGGTAAGTTCCAGATCCATATTGCCAAAAGATGTACAAGTAGGATTAAAAACAGGGATTAATTACGGTTTACCAACCTACAATGAGACCTCAATAGTTTTTGCTAAAAACACCTATATACTCTCATATTGTTCAAGTAAAATAGTTATGGAAGAGTCTTTTGATGTCTTTAGAGATTTAAGTTTAACCATATATGAATTTGTTGAAAATGGCCAAGTTTATGTTGATTGGGAAGGCCTCTAATCTAAGTTTTTTCATGTTGACAGGTCCATATTGCTATGGTAAAATTCTCAGGTGGCCGCACTCGGAGGGTTTTTAAAGTTGCAATACTACCTATTTGAGGCGAGACTGGCTAGTAGGAGGCAAAATATGTACGCAATTATTGAGACCGGAGGAAAACAATATAGAGTTTCCGAAGGAGACACCATCTATGTTGAAAAACTTGATGCTGAAGAAGGAAGTAATATTGAATTTGACAAGATTCTTGCCGTTTCTGCAGATGGAAACTTAAAAGTTGGAAAACCATATGTAGACAGTGCAAAGGTTTCTGCAACGGTTGAAAAGAACGGTAAAAACAAAAAGATTATTGTTTTCAAGTACAAAGCTAAAAAAGGTTATAGAAGAAAACAAGGTCATAGACAACCGTATACCAAGGTTAAAATTGACAAGATATCTTTATAATTGGAGGTGAAATCGTATGGCACAGAAAAAAGGTGTTGGAAGTACAAAAAACGGTAGAGATAGTGAAAGTAAAAGACTTGGAGTTAAAAGAGGAGATGGGCAAGCAGTTTTAGCTGGTACCATTCTTGTAAGACAAAGAGGAACAAAAATCCATCCAGGTTTGAACGTTGGAATCGGAAGTGACGATACTTTATATGCTAAGGCAGACGGAACAGTTAGTTTTTCTCGTTTAGGAAAAAAGAGAAAGCAAGTAAGTATCCTAACCCAGTAACAAAACATCCGCTTCTATGAAAGAAGCGGTTTTTTTAAATATGTTTTTAGATGAAGTTAAAATTTATGTAAAAGCCGGAAACGGTGGAGATGGTTCTAAATCCTTTAGAAGGGAAAAGTATGTTCCCGCAGGTGGTCCTGATGGAGGAGATGGAGGCAAGGGAGGAGATGTTGTTTTAATAACCGATAACAACATCAGAACTTTACTTGACTTTAAATATACTAAAAAGTATGCAGCTCAAAACGGAGAAAATGGTCAAAAAAAGAATATGTATGGAAAATCAGGACAAGATCTAATAATCAAAGTGCCTGTTGGAACCTTGGTTTGGGATGAGGAAAGAAATGCCTTACTTAAAGATATGAACCAAGCAGATATGACATACATAGTTTGTAAAGGCGGAAAAGGTGGAAGGGGAAACACCCACTTTAAAAGCTCAACAAGACAAGCACCTGAGTTTGCTGAGGCAGGAAATGAAGGGGAAGAAAAAAATCTATTTCTAGAATTAAGACTTCTTGCTGATATAGGGATTATTGGTATGCCCTCTGTAGGTAAATCTACCTTGATTTCAGTAATAACAGCAGCTAGACCTAAAATTGCTGATTATCACTTTACAACCTTAGTTCCTAACTTAGGAGTGGTTAAGGTCTCTGATGATTATGAGTTTGTTGTTGCAGATATCCCAGGTTTAATTGAGGGTGCTTCTGAAGGTCTAGGTCTTGGCCATGAATTTTTAAAGCACATAGAAAGAACCAGACTTCTATTGCATCTACTTGATGCCTCTGAATTAGAAGGTAGAGATGCCCTTGAGGATTTTGAGATTATAAATAGGGAGTTGGAAAAATACAATCCTGATCTAGCCCAAAGAACTCAGGTTTGTGTTTTAAACAAAATTGACCTTTGCTACAATCAAGAAATGCTAGATAGGGTTGATGAGATAGAAGAAAAGATAAAAAGCCAGGGCTTTGAAGTTATTCGTATTTCAGCAGCTACCAAAGAAGGAACCTCAAAATTGGTAAAAAGAGCAGGAGAACTCTTAAAAGAATTACCTGAAACATTTTTAAATATTCCAGAAGTACAAGAAGTTATTGAGGAAGAAAAAGAATTGTTTACAGTTA
Organism: uncultured Clostridiaceae bacterium; assembly: GCA_964563155.1. Lineage (GTDB taxonomy): Bacteria > Bacillota > Clostridia > DUPQ01 > DUPQ01 > DUPQ01. Next base: position 79,423 of record CAZLVL010000009.1, read on the forward strand.
GAAAAGAAGGAAATACATATTTTGTTGAAGGAAGCTGGATTAAAAAGCTGGTTAATTCTACAAATATATACGATAGTGAATCCTTACGCTATTTCCAAAGTCTCATTAGAGAAAAAGGTGTTATCGATGAGTTGGAAAGTTTAGGCATACAAGAAGATGACCCAGTAGTAATGGATGAATTTGAATTTGATTATGTAAGATAGAGGTAACTATGATATCAACAAAACAAAGAGCATATTTAAGATCTTTAGCTCAAAGCCTAAATGCTTTGGTGCAAATAGGAAAAGATGGAATTTCTGAAAACACCTTTATAATGTTTGAAGAAGCCCTAGAAGCCCATGAGCTTATAAAAGCAAATGTATTAAAAAACTGTGATTATGATGCTAAAGAAGTAGCTAACATTGTTGCAGGTGAAATTGGAGCTGAGATAGTTCAAGTTATTGGAAGAAAGTTTGTTTTGTACAAAGAGTCTACCAAAAACAAAAAGATTAATCTGAGGATATAAGGATATAAGGATAGAATGATGTATTATATGTCTTAGGTTAATATATGAGAAGTTAGAACAAAACCCTGCTAGGGTTTTTCTTTTATTTAAAGTTAAAAAAGCCCTAAGCCATTGTTTCAAGCATCTTCTTTGTAATAATATACTTAGGCTCTTGATTCTTTAAAACCGCTAAAAAGTCATTGTACATGTATTCACTCATTCTTTGGTGTTCATTGGCTAAAGCTCCTGCAATATGTGAGCTGATTAAGATGTTTTTTCTTGAATATAGTAAAGAGTCCTCTTTAGGAGGTTCAGGATAGGTCACATCTAAAAGGGCAAAGAGTGTAGGATTTTCTTCTAAGGCTCTAACTAAATCATTTTCAATAACTTGAGCCCCTCTTCCTGTATTGATAAAGGTAGAGTAGTCTGGCATTAAGGAAAAGAACTTGTAATCTAAAATTCCCTTGGTTTGGTCATTGTCAGCTAGGTGGTTAGAAATAATATTGCAGTTTTTAAAAATTGTAGATAAGTCGCTTTTAATAACTTGTAATTCAAGCGCTCTTGTATCAGATAAAAAAGGATCAAAGACATAAATTTCAAAATTACCCATTGCATTTAAATACTCTATAACCTTGCTTCCTATAGCACCTGCTCCTAGTATCCCAATTTTTGAATTATAATTTCCTAGAACCTTATTTCTAATGCTATATGCTTTTTCAATATTACCTTTTGTATGTTCTATAGAGTTTAAAAAGTAATTTTTATTGGAAAGCATAATTTGAGAAAGAGTAAATTGAGCTACAGGTATGGCATTAGCTAAATAGGCTGAGTGGATAAGAACCTGATTATCCATAAAGGGCTTAGCAAAATATTGAACTGAACCTGCTCCATAGAAGATGTGTTTTAAATTAGGAAAGATATCTCTTACTTCCTCTTTATTTAAAGTAACCATACCCCAAGAAGAAAATATATATTTCACATTTTTAAAAGCCTCTTTATTATTAAAAAGGTCATCTTTTGTAAAACAAATATCTTTTTTTATGATGGTGTGTTTTTCAATCTCGTTTAAGATCTTTTCATTGTATACAGAGTATAGTTTATCCACTTGATTACTTAATAATATGCTTTCCATAAAAGTATCTTAAAGTTTAGAAATTAACTTGTCAACCCAATGTATATATTAAAGAGGTAGGTTATTTTCCACATATTTTATGATATTATTTATACAGGTGGTAAAAATGAATAATAAATATATTGTAGTAATTGGTGCGGTTAATGCTGATATTACTGGCAAAGCTTTTGATGAAATTATTAATAATGAATCTAATATTGGCCAAATTAATATTAGCCCTGGGGGAGTTGGAACTAATATTGCTAGAAACCTGGCAAATCTATCTCTTAATACATATTTAATAAGTGTTTTATCAAAAGATTTTCTTGGGCCAATCCTTTTAAAAGAGATTGAAAATAAGCATCTTTCTTTAGAGCATGCATATTTTTCTGAAACTTTGAGCTCAGATAAGTATCTATCAGTATTACAAAACGATGGAAGCCTTTTTTGTGCCATTAATGAAACAAAGGCCATAGAAAGTCTTTCTTTATCTCATTTGGAAGAAAAAAGAAGGATATTGGAAAATGCTGCTTGCATTATTTTTGATTGTAACTTAAAAGAAGATACCATTAGATACCTTACTAGAAACTATTCCCATAAAAAGCTTATTGCTGAGGCGGTGTCATCTGCCAAGGTTACTAAGTTAAAGCCCTTTTTAAAGGACATCTATTTGGTTAAAATGAATACCAATGAATTTGAGAGTCTATATGGATATAAATTTACAGATAGTAGGGCTATAGAGATGTCTTTAAGAGATGAGAATATTATTGTTGTGACAGCAGGTCCAAAGGGAAGTTTTGCTTATGTTAAAGAAAAGGAGTATTTTCAAAAAGCCTATACCATAGATAAGATTATTTCTGTAAATGGGGCAGGGGATGCCTTTTTAGCAGGTTTAGTCTATGGCATTTTAAGAGAATATGATATTAAATATTGCTTAAAGCTAGGGGCCAAAATGAGCTATAATACTCTTTTAGCACAAGAGTCAGTAAACAAGGAAATTGACTTAGACAAATTTGATTGAGAATATTAGAAATTAATATGAATTGATGTTTAAATAAGAGGTAAAGATGGAAAAGTATTTAGATTATTCTTTAGAAGTTGAAGATGCATTAAAAAATAATAAACCAATTGTGGCCTTAGAATCCACCATTATTAGTCATGGGATGCCTTATCCTAAAAATATTGAAACAGCCCTTTTATGCGAAAAGGCTATAAGAGATAATGGAGCTGTTCCAGCTACTATAGCTATTTTAAAGGGTAGGATAAAAATAGGTTTGGATAAAGATGAAATAGAAGAGCTGGCAAAGGCAAAAAACGTCTTTAAAATGTCTAGAAGAGATATAGCTACAATTGTTGCTAATAAAGAAAATGGGGCTGCCACAGTGGCTGCTACCATGATACTAGCTCAGATGGCAAATATTAAGGTCTTTGCTACAGGGGGAATTGGTGGTGTTCACAGGGGGGCGACACAAACCTTTGATATCTCAGCAGACCTACAAGAATTATCCAAAACTTCAGTAGCTGTAGTTTGTGCTGGAGTAAAAAGTATTTTAGATATTGGCTTAACCCTAGAGTATCTTGAGACCATGGGAGTACCAGTCTTAGGCTACAAAACTGATAAGTTTCCAGCCTTTTATACAAAAGACTCAGGTTATCTATGTGATTTTGCCTTAAGTGGACCTAAAGAAGCTGCAGATATTATAAGGGCTAAATGGGATTTAGGCCTTTTAGGAGGTCTTGTTATAGCAAACCCTATTCCTGATCAGTATTCTATGGATAAAGATTTAATTGATAATATTATTAATGATGCCTTAAAGAAAGCTGAAATTAATAATATAAAGGGAAAGGATATTACTCCTTTTCTTTTGGACTACATTAAAGAACTTACAAAAGGAGATAGTTTATCTGCTAACATTGAGCTTGTTATTAATAATGCCAAGGTTGCAGCCCAAATAGCAAAGAAATTATATGAGTATTAGAGTATTAACTTCTAAAAGAAAAAAACTGTTAACAGAAAGGTTTTTGTTTGAGATAAAAAAAGAATCAAAGAAAAACCTCTTCTTAAAGCAAAGACTTATAGTTATTATTCCAGAGCAATTTTCCTCCTATTATGAAGAGGTTTTGGCAGAAGAATCAGGTCTAATAAACATAGAGGTTATGACCTTTTCCAGATTGGTCCAAAGACTTTTTGATTTAGAATATGTTCAAAATCAAAATATCCTTTCTCAAAGCGGAAAGACCATGATTTTATACTCTCTTTTAAATTCAGATGAACTATCACTAAACTACTTTAAGCAATCTGCAAGATTTCCTGGCTTTTCAACTCTTTTAAGTAAGACTTTAAATGAACTGCAAAATAATAGCATTGGTTATATGGATTTAAGAGACTTTGCCACTAAAGGTGATTCATCTACCATTGAGGAGAAATTTTTAGAGCTTGCAGATATTTATCAAGCATTTACCACTCATATTCAAGAAAAAGGCTATAACACAGAAGATTTAGCTTTTGAGACTTTAAACAGACAAATTCTTGACAGTGATTTGTTTAAAGATGCATTTATTTGGGTGGACAGATTTTCATACTTTACTAGTAACGAGTTTAATATCCTTAAAAATCTAGCAAAGGTAGTTAATAAGATAAATATAAGTCTTTGTTTAGATGCTAATAGAGACTCATATGACAGTGACCTATTTGTAACAGCCTGGTCTACCTTGGATGAAATAAAGGGTTTTTCAGAAGAGAAAAAGATTGAGCTATCAATTGAAAATATTTCTTTAATAGATAAAAAGGAAGAGGATTTAGAGATAACAACACTTTTAGAAAATCTCTTTTTAAATAGGTCTGAAAGCCTTGATAATAAGGTTGATAATATAAGTTTATACAAGGCCTTGGACATATATGAAGAAGTGGAATATGTAGCCATAGATATTAAAAAAAGGGTTGTGGAGAAAAAAGAGCGCTATAAAGACATACTACTAGTTACATCTGATCTAGATTCATATGAAAAGATTGCTTTAGCTATTTTTTCCCAATACGATATTCCTTTTTATGTTAATAAAAGAAAAAATATTACAGATAATCCACTTATTAAATTTATATCCACTCTTATGGACATATATATTTGGGATTATGATTCCTCTTACATTATAAAACTACTTAAAAACATTTATTCAGGCTATGAAGATGAGGACTTAATATACAGCTTAGAAAACTACATCATAAAATGGGGAATAAAAGGAAAAAGAGCCTGGCATTTAAATTGGAATTATGAAAATTCAAGTAAAGACTTGTTGATGAATAAAATTAAAGACTCTTTAATAAACAATCTTGATCAGTTTTTTAAAAAAATTGAAAAGCCAATTTCAGCCTATGATTTTGCAAATGAATTCTATCTTTTGTGTGAAAGATTTAAGTTAAGAGATAAGCTTTCAGATTCTAGCTTTTTTGACAACCTTTATGATTATGAAGAAGCTAAACAGTGCTACAACTCTTTTATCAAAATCTTAGACCAATTAGTGTATGTAGCCCCTGAAAAAGAAAATGATTCTTATCTATATTTGCAAATGCTTAAAACTGCCTTTATGGAAGAGACCATTGGTATAACACCTATGACTCAAGATTGTGTCTTTTTAACAGATGTTCAAAGAACCGATATATTTGACTATCAAAGCCTGTATCTTTTAGGGGTTAATGAAGGGACCTTTCCTGGTATATCTCAGCCTTCAGCTATTTTTAATGAGATGGAATTGGAGATTTTTGAAAATGAAGGATACAGCCTCTTTAAAAACCTCTTTGATAATGAAGATGAGCAAGACTATATTGTTTACTCACTACTTCAAAGTAGTAAAAGTGATTTAACCATTACTTATCCTAGTAATGACTTTGAGGGAAATTACTTATTTCCATCTCCCTATATAAATAAAATAAAGGGGATTTTTCCTAATATTAAGCAGGTTCATAAAGAGGACTTATCAACCTTTGACTATATCTACAATCTTAAAAGTGGATTTTCACAATTGAAAGACACAAAAGACTTTTTAGAAAGAGTAGAAGTAAGCGAGAATTTTGAAAAACTTCTAGATAAAAAAGAGCAAGAGAAAAAAGAATTAGATGGACTTGGAAAGGTTTTGTTTGATACTAAGTTGAGCTTAAGTCCCACTATGCTTGAAAGCTATATAGCTTGTCCCTATCAATATTTAATGCGCTATGGCTTAAAGTTGTATGAAAGAGAAGAATTTGACTATTTTTCAAAGAATCTGGGAAATTTTAGGCATCTTCTTTTATCAAATACCCTAAAGCATATTTTTAATGAGTATAAAGATGACTATACAAAAGAAGAGTTAGAAGAACTATGTATTGAATATGCAAATAAGATTAATTCTGTAAATAATATATATAAAAAAGATCCTTTAATGGAATATATTCAAGATAGGGCTATTAATCAAACTGTAGAAACTTTAGAGGCTACTTTGGAAGTGTTAAAAACAGAAAAGATTAAGCCCTTACACTTTGAGGCTGAATTTAGTGATAAATCAGAATTTCCATCTATTACAATAAAAGAAGACAATATGGAAATTAGCCTTTCAGGAAAGATTGATAGAATTGATAGGGGAGTGGATGAGTATTCTCAACTATTTAGAGTTATAGACTACAAATCATCTTCTACTGATATTTCTTTGTATCAAATAAAAGATGGCAGTAAAATTCAATTACCTTTTTATGCTTATGCATATGAAAAACTAAGCCACTCTTTGCCTTTAGGCTTTTATTATATGGTCCTTGACCATGAATTTGTGGAAACTAAAAAAACAGAAGAAGAAGATCCTAACAAAAAGAAAATATCTTTAGTTGGCTACACCTTTAAAGATGATAGTTTTGAATTTGAAGGTTTTATAGATAAAGATATTTTGAAAAAAAGAAAAATTGTGGATGCCCACTTAAGAGATAATATATTTAAAAGTTTAGAAGATAATATAAAAAGTACAGGAAAAAGAATCTTAGAATCAGATTTTGTGGTATATCCACTTTCTGACAAGAAATATACAGCCTGTGAGTACTGCCCCTATAACCCCCTATGCGGCTTTGATAGACAAAGCAGGGGATATAGGTATTTAACAGAAGTAAAGGATGATGAGATTGTATGGTAATGTGGACAGATCAGCAAAAAAAAGCTATTGAAATAAAGGATAATAATATTTTAGTATCTGCTGCAGCTGGTAGTGGTAAAACAGCAACCCTTATTGAAAGAATAATAAGTATCTTATCTGACCCTCTTTTAGATGTTAAAACTGAAAATGTTATGGTAACCACCTTCACAAATGCAGCAGCCGGAGAGATTAGAGAAAGAATAAGATCTGCTCTTTTGCAAAAGGTTAAAGAAAATCCTGAAGATCAATATATTAAAAAGCAATATAGAAATATTTCACAAGCTTCCATTTTTACCCTTCACTCCTTTTGTGCAGATGTAATTAGAAAACATTCATCATTAATATCATTAGACCCATATTTTAGTATCCTTGACCAAACTCTGGGAGAAAGATACTTAGATGATGCCATAAAAAGGTGTATGGAGGCATATTTATCGGAAGATAACCAAGATTTTGCAAATATGTTGTCTACTTTAGGCTATGGTAGAAACTTTAATTCTTTTATAGATCTCTTAAAAGATACCTACTACACCATTAAAAGTTATCCAGATTATGAAGAATGGCTTTATGAAAAGGTTGAAGAGACCTTGCTTGATAAGCATGATATTTTTGCTTCTACCTATGGAATAGAAATATTAAATATGCTAACTGATAACTTTAACTTGCTTAAAGACTTTATTGAAAAGACTCAAGAATTTTTAGGTAATGAAGAAGAAGAGTATTATGAAGAAGCCCTATTAAGTGATTTAGAGTTTTTGGATGAAATTGAATTAAATTTAAATAAAAAATCTTGGGACCAATTATATAATTTTATCTTAGAGATAAGGGATAAAAAATTTAAGAACTTACCTAGAAAAAAACCTCATTTTGAAGAAGAAATGGTTGATATGGTAAAAACAAGCAGACAAAGGGTTAAAGATTATATAAAGCTTTTGGATAAAGAAATATATGACAATAGCCAGCAAATACTAAAAGATTGCCACTACCTATATCCTACTATTAAGATTTTTGCTTCCATGCTTATTAGAGTAGATAAGACCTATTCAGAATACAAAGAAAAATTAAAGGCTATTGATTTTTCTGATATGGAACATATGGCTCTAAAGTGTTTAAGGGCTGGAGCAGGAGACTTTTACAAAAACAAATTTAAACATATATTGATTGATGAATATCAAGACTTCAACTATCTACAAGAAGAGATAATAAATCAAATAAAAAGAGAAAATAATGTCTTTTCAGTAGGGGACTTAAAACAAAGTATTTATCGTTTTAGAAATGCCCAAACCGCTATCTTTAGAAATAAGGCAGCCCTTTATGAACAAGATTTAGAATCTGGAGTTAGAATTAATTTAGGCCACAACTTTAGAAGTAGAAGTGGAGTTATTGACTATGTAAATCTAGTTTTTAGAGGAATAATGAATAAAAATCTTGGTGAGGTTGATTATGACGATAATGAAAGGCTTCTCCAAGGTGCCACCTACTATAAAGCTAGCGATAATCTCTATCAGCCTGAACTTGTTAAAATACAATATGATAGAAATTCTCTTATTCAAGAATATCCCCACATTGATAGGATAAGGGCAGAGGCTTACGTGGTTGCTAATAAAATTAAAGAATTAATAAACAGTAAACTTCCCATAAACAACAAAGCTAAAGGAGACTTACCCATAGAATACAAGGATATTGTTATCTTGTTAAGAGCAACAAATCCCTATGGAGCTATATATGCTGATGTGTTAAAAAAAGTAGGTATACCAGCTCATTCAGATCAAACCATTGAGTTTTTAACTGAAAAATCCATATCTGACATGTATGCACTACTTCATGTAATAGATAATCCATATCAAGATATTTATTTAGCTCAAATTATGATAAGCAGTATTTATGGTTTTACTGAAAAAGATTTAAGTGAGATAAGAAATAAGGAAAGTAATCTGTATAATAATCTATTGACTTATATGGAAGAAAATAAGCTAGAGAAAAATGATTTAGAAGCAAACAAGCTAAACGAGAAGATAAAGAATTTCATAGATGATTTAAATGATATGAGAGATTTCTTTAAGATAAATACCTTAGAAAAATCTATATATTATGCAATGACTAAAAGTGGACTTTTCTATATTGTAAAAAATAATGATCTTTTGAAGAAGTTTTACACCTTAAGTGTAGAAAGTGTTAAGAAGGGTATAAGTGATTTACCTGACTTTTTAGAGTTCTTAACTAGTAAAAAGAAAAAAGACCTAGATATCATTTCAGATGTAATGAAAAATCAAGCTATTAATTCAGTTAAGATAATGAGTATCCATAAAAGTAAAGGCTTAGAATTTCCTGTTGTCATATTAGCTGCTGCTCATAGGAACTTTAATATGGTAGATATTAGAAAAAGGGTCTTGATTGATAAGGATCTGGGTATTGGAAGTGGATATATTAACCTAGAAAAGAATACTTATCACAATCATATTACTAAAAATGCCCTTTCAATATCTCTTTTAAAGCAAAATCTATCAGAAGAGGTAAGAGTACTATATGTTGCCATGACAAGGGCCAAGGAAAAGCTTGTAATAACAGGCATTGACCCCAATAAAACCATATATTCTTACGCTAGTGAAGGTAAAAATTACTTTGATTGGATATTACCTAATACTCCCAGTGAGATTGTTAAGGATATTGATGCTGATGAACTTCTTTCAATAATAGATAACTTAGAAAAAGAGGATAATATACATAATAAAGACAATATAATCTTGCCAAAAGAGTTTGATGATCTAGAAACATTAATTGAAAGAATTAACTTTGAATATGGATTTTTAGAAGAAACCACCTTAAATAGAAAGGTCTCAGCTACTGAATTAATAAAATATCAAAGTAAAAACTATGAGATTGATGATTTTTACGATAGATATAGGGTAGCCAACTTAAATAAGCCCCAATTTTTAAATTTGTTAGGCGCATCAAAGTCAGCCAGCGAACTTGGTACAATGGTACATAAAATTATGGCATCAATTAATTTGAAAAAAATGAAAGATCCCATCTATAAACAGGAATTAAAGGAAAAAATTATAGAAGAAGACCTATACAAGGCAGTAGAAAAATTTAGTCAATCCAGTGTTTACGATCTAATAGAACAAAGTGACTTTGTGTATAAGGAAAAAGTCTTTTTCAATCCTGTAAATACAAATGATTACTCCTTGTTTGACACTCATAATTTAAAAAAAGACCATAAAGTCCTTTTACAGGGAGTAATTGATTGCTTGTGTATTAAAGATAATAAGGCATATATCATTGACTACAAAACAGATAAAATTAAAAAAGGTAAAGAAGTGGAAAGTGCTCAAAAATATAAAGAACAGATGACTATATATAAAGATGCAGTAAGAAACACTATGAATATACCTGTGGAAAAAACTATAATATACTTTTTTGAAACAAATTCTTTTGTGGATCTTGAAGATTATTAAAATATTTGTTTTTCTTTTAGGAAAAAACAATATATTCACTAATTTACAATTTATTTATACTTTTATCCCATGATCAATATTCTTTATGGTATAATGACTAAAATATTTTTTTTGGGGTTAAAAAATGACACAACTTAAAAAAGAGCTGGAAACTGAAATTAAAGTAATGATTTCAAAGGAAGAATATGAGGGCTTTTTTTGTAAGGCTACTCAGATATATAATCAAACCAACTATTATTACAAAGTAAATGATGACATGTATGTAAGGCTTAGAAAACTAAGAGACAAGTACTTCTTGCAATACAAAGAATTATTTGGTGAAAGTCGTAAGGCTTTAAAGGAAAACTATGAGTATTCAATGGATATTACAGAGGCAGACTACATAGTTATTAAAAATAATCCAAATGCACTTTATGAATACTTAGACATAAAAGATATTAATATTGACTGTAGTAAATATAAAGGTTGTTTGAAGACCATTAGAGGTCACATCGTATTGGATGAATCAATGAATAAAGTTCAGGTAGACTTAAATGAGTATAATGGTAAAGTTGACTATGAACTAGAATGGGAAATTGATAAAAATGAATATGATAAGGCTGTTGAAATATTGAAAGACAATGGAATTGATTTAAATCAAAGAAAAGTTGGGCTAACAAAATTTGCTCGTATGATGCATGCAAGCTCATATTAGTCTCTTGATGTTGTTTTAAAGTTTAATTTGAATTAAAATTGTATAGGATACAAGCTATTGGTAAATAAATTGTATCCTATATTTTTTTATAAAGGAAGGTAACATGAAATATTCAAGATTCAACTTCAAGGATAGGCAATCTCTAGAAAAAGTTATTGAAGAAAATAAAATAAACTTAGGTTTTGAAGATGATTTAAGCATTTTACAAAGCCCTGTGAAAATTGGCAATAAGGTAGCCAAAAATTCTTTAGGAATACATCCTATGGAAGGTTGTGATTCTAATGAAGAAGGCTCTTGCTCTGATTTAACCATTAGAAGATACAAAAGATTTGCAAAGGGTGGAGCTGGTTTAATCTGGTTTGAAGCCACAGCAGCAGATTATTCAGGTAAAGCAAATCCAAGACAACTAATCATAACTGATAAGAACGTTAAAAACTTTGAAGAAGTTAATACCATGATAAAAAAAGAATCTAATGGAAGCTTAAATATTATGCAATTAACCCATTCAGGAAGATTTTCTAGGCCTACAGATAAGCTAGAACCAGTTTTAGAATGTGAAAACGATATTCTTGATAGGCATCAAAAGCTTCAAAAATTAAATGTTATTTCAGATCAGGATCTTGAAAAACTGGAAGATGCTTTTGCCTACAGTGCTAAGCTAGCATATAAGGCTGGATTTGATGGTATAGACATGAAAGCTTGCCATAGATACTTAAATTCAGGTCTTTTAAGTGCCTACACTAGAGAAGGAAAATATGGTGGAGACTTAGAAGGTAGAACTAGATTTTTCTTTAACAGTTTAGAAAAGATTAAAAATGCTGTTAATGATGATGATTTCATTATATCAACTCGCTTAAATATATTTGACTCTATACCTTATCCTTTTGGCTTTGGAGTAGATAAGACAGATTACAGAAAACCAGACTATACTGAACCAACAGAACTGGTTAAAAGGCTTTATGATAAGGGAGTTAAGCTGGTAAATATAACTATGGGAACCCCATACTATAACCCTCATGTAAATAGGCCCTTTGATACAGGGGAATATATGCCATCTGAGCATCCTCTTGAAGGAATTGAAAGATTAATTGATGGTGCTGCAAAAATTAAAAAGGCTGTACCAGAAATGGTTATTATGGGAACAGGTTATACTTGGTTGCGTCAATTTGCTCCATATGTGGCAGCTTATGTTAAAAAGAATAATATGGCTGACATAATTGGGTTTGGAAGACAAGCTTTAGCTTATCCTGACTTTGCCAATGATATCTTTAATGACAATCAAATGTATGCTAATAAATCTTGTATTGCATGTGGAAAATGTACTGAATTAATGAGAGCTCACTCTACACCTGGTTGTGTTATTAGGGATACTGATGTATATCTTCCTTTATACAAGGCTATTGGTAAATAGATTAGTATGTAAATATTAGCTAGAATAAGTTGTAAAAGAATAAGAATATTAAATAAATATACTTAAAAAAAATGGTAGAAATATTGGAAATAGATTTTTAAGGAGGAGAAGATGAGAAAAACAGCAGTTATCAGCGGAGCAGCCAGGGGAATTGGCAATGCAACCGCATTTCAATTGGCAAGTGACGGCTATAATATAGCTATTTTGGATGTGTTTGAATATGAGGACGTTTTAGAAAATCTTAAGAGAATAGAGGATTTAGATATAGATTTTCTTTACTTCAAAGGAGACCTAGCATCAGATTCTAGCCGTAAGGAATTTGTTAAAAAGATAATGGATAAATTTGGAAGAATTGATCTTTTGGTTAATAATGCAGGCGTTGGACCTAAGGTAAGAATGGATATTCTTGATACAACAGTGGAAAGCTTTGATTTTGTTATGGATATTAACCTAAAGGGAACCTTCTTTTTAAGTCAAGAAGTGGCTAATCAAATGATTAAGGTTATGGAAAAATTTGAAGATGCTAGACCTAAGATTATTAATATCTCTTCCATGTCAGCCTATACCAGCTCTACTTCTAGAGGAGAATATTGTATATCTAAAGCTGGTGTAAGCATGGTTACAAAGTTATTTGCAGACCGTCTTGCAGAATATGGTATTAATGTTTATGAAATTAGGCCTGGAATTATCTATACACCAATGACAGAAGTTGTAAGAGCAAAATATGACAAATTAATAGATGAAGGTATCACACCTATTAAAAGATGGGGATATCCAGAGGATATTGCTAATGCAGTTTCAGCCTTTGCGTCAGGCAAATTTGCCTTTTCAACTGGTGAAGTTATTAATGTAGATGGTGGTTTCCACATACAAAGATTGTAGGAGGATTGAATGAAAAAAGAGAAAATTAATATTAACAATGTTGAATACGATTTAATTACAGTTAATACTGTTGTAGTAGGAACCGGTGCTGCTGGTTTTAATGCAGCTGACAGTCTTTATGATTTAGGTCAAAAAGATATTTGCATTGTTACAGAAGGTGTCAAAATGGGAACCTCTAGAAATACAGGTTCTGACAAGCAAACCTATTACAAACTTACTCTAGCAGGAGATGGAGATGATTCCATTTATGAAATGGCTAAAACTCTTTTTGATGGAGGAAGTATGCATGGCGATATAGCTTTAACAGAAGCTGCTCTATCAGCTAAAGGCTTTTACAAACTAGCATCTATAGGAGTGCCTTTTCCCCACAATAGATTTGGTGAGTATATAGGCTATAAAACAGATCATGACCCCAGACAAAGAGCAACATCAGCTGGTCCTTTAACCTCTAAGTTTATGACCGAAAAGCTGGAAAAACAGGTAAACGCCAAGGGTATTGAAATATTTGATGGCTATTATGTTCTTGCAATATTAGAAAATAACAGTAAGGTTCATGGTTTAATAACCATAAATGAAGCCAAAGTTAAGGATGATAATCATGGTATAACTATTTTCAATTGTACAAACGTGGTCTATGGAACAGGTGGACCTGCTGCCATGTATGACACATCTGTTTATCCCATAAGTCATAGTGGTTCATCCGGTATAGCCTATGAAGCAGGTGCTAAGGGAATTAACCTTACAGAATCTCAATATGGAATAGCTTCTACAAAGTTTCGTTGGAACCTATCTGGAACCTACCAACAAGTTATACCTAGATACATTTCAACAGACAGTGAAGGAAATGATGAAAAGGAATTTTTAGATGACTACTTTACTGATAAGGGAAGACTATTTGATTGTATTTTCTTAAAGGGATACCAATGGCCCTTTGACCCAAGAAAGATTGAAGATTTAGGTTCTTCAATTATTGATATTTTAGTCTTTAATGAAACAGCCATTAAAGGTAGAAGAGTATTCATGGACTTTAGGAAAAACCCAAAAGGCTTTGACTTTTCTCTTTTAAACCAAGAATCCTATACCTATCTAGAAAATTCAAATGCATTTCAAGATACTCCAATTGCTAGATTAGAGCACATGAATAAGCCTGCTATTGATTTGTATATGAACAATGGAATTGATTTATACAAGGAAAATTTAGAAATAGCTGTATGTGCGCAACACAATAATGGAGGTCTAATGGGAAATATTTGGTATGAAAGCAATTTATCCAATTTCTTCCCAGTAGGTGAGGTAAATGGCTCTTTTGGAGTGTATAGACCTGGTGGTTCTGCTTTGAACTCAACTCAAGTTTCTTCTTTTAGAGCTGCACAATTTATATCTAACAACTATAGACATGATCCTTTAAGCATAGATACATTTTCTAAGACCTTTACAAAAGATATTGAAAAATTTAATAATCTTTCTAAAAATCTTTTAAATAAAAAAGATGAAGACAATATCTTTACCCTAAGAAAACAATATCAAAAGACAATGACCAGAGCAGGTGCTCACATAAGAGATATTAATGAAATTGAGCAAGCTTTAGTTACAGTTAAAAATGAATTAAAGGACTTTGAAGTTAAGACTTCTGTAAACGATGCTTCTAATTTAGCAAATGCTTTTAGAAATAGGGATATCTTAATAACTCAATTTGTCTATCTTTCAGCTATTAAAGAATTTATTAGGGCTGGTGGTAGGTCAAGAGGTTCATACCTAGTTAAGGATGAAAATGGAATTCTACCTATGGAAGGTTTGCCTGAAAGTTTCCGTTTTGTTCTAGATGATGGAAAACTAGTGGAAAAAGCTTGTCTTGTATCATTTGACGTGGATAAGTTAGAGGTTAACTTTGAATGGGAAGATATTAGACCTATACCTAGAGAAGATAACTGGTTTGAGAATGTTTGGAATGACTATAGAAATGATAAGATTATAAAGTAAGTGATAAGATCTTTAAAATTATAAAAAAAAAGACTTCCTATGTGAAGTCTTTTTGTAAACCAAGAATAAAATTCATTAATAGCTGTGTAAAGGTAAAGTAAAAATTGTATAAAGGTTTTAAAGAGTTAAACTAATTACTCTTTAAAGACCTGGTGGGGAATAAGGTTATTAAAGGTTGAATTACTCCATTTTTTGCTTAAGATTTTTGCAGATTTAACCTGCATTGGGCCTTTAACATATTCTGCTTTACCAGGACATATTGGAAAGAGTCCAAGCATTGAAAAAATGTACCAGGCAGACATTGAGCCATTGTCTTCATCTCCAGGAAAACCTTCTTTTGTATATGAGAAGGCTTCTTTACAGATCTTTTTCACCCAATAATCTGTCTTTTCTTGATTATTAAAGTAGGCAAAAATATAGGGTAAATGAAAGGATGGTTGATTTGATATGGCGCATTGTCCAAAGTCTGCTAAAGCCATTTCGGTCATTTCATGAATTTCTCTATTGTAAAAGTCTGCATAATAGAGAGGGGGAGTTTCAAAAATTAAATTCATCTTTTCTAAGAACTCTTCTTTTCCTCCGTAAAGCTCAGCTAGGCCTTCAAAATCATGATGGACTCCAAAGGAGTTTTGCCATGCAGAACCTTCAGTATAATCTCTACCCCAGTTGAACATATTAAAATCTGGTCTAAATTGACCTTTAGAATCTTTAGCTCGCATAAAGCCACTTTGTTTATCAAATAGATTTATGTAGTTCTTTGATCTTTTTAAGTACTTATCGCTGATGTCATTCATACCCAATTTATTTGCAATAAGATAAATGCAGTAATCACCATAGGCTGCATCAATTGTAAGGTTGACGCTTTCTTTTTCATTTTCATATGATACATAGCCTAGTTTGACATAGTCTTCTACACCACTTCTTCCAAACTTTGGATCTTTTGACTTTACATTAGCATGCTTAATCATGGCTTCAAGAGCTATTTGGGCTGTTTTATCATCAATAATATCCTTTATATAGGCATCTGCAATTACAGGATCTATCAAGGTTGAAGGCATGGTGCCTGTCTCTGTCATTGTGGTCCATCTTGGAAGCCAACCAGAGGCCTTGTAATCGTTTATAAAGCCAGTAACCATATCTGTATACTCATCCTTTGCAATGATTGAAAAGAGGGGAAAGAGGGTTCTAAAGGTATCCCAAAAGCCCATATCTGTATAGCGAACACCTGGTAGAACCTTATTCTCAAAGGGGCTATAATGAATTGGTTTTTCTTCTAGGTCATATTCATGGCAAACATGAGGAAATACAAAGCATCTATACAAGCAAGTATAAAAGGTCTTCATTTCATCTAAGGTTTCAGTTGTTACTTGAATTCTATTAAGTTTTTCATTCCATTCTTCATAAGCAATTTCTTCAATTTCTTCAAAGGCTTTACCTTCAAGCTCTCTTTTATGGTTTAGTTTGGCTTGCTCTAGACTAATATATGAGGTGCTTAAGCTACAGGTTGCTTGCTTATTTATTATGGGTATATGGATAGAAATGTAGTCTCCCTTTGCGACATTGCTAAGTTCAAGCTCATGTTTCTTTTGAGATATTAAAATGTTTTTACTATCCACATCATCTGTTTTGAACTTAACTGCAAAAAATGTTTTAAATTCTTTTTCTTCTAAGTCCTTACTGTGAGCATGTGTGGTATAGCCGGTTAGCCAGCCTGATTTTTCATCATAAGTAATATAATCTTTTATACCAAAGAGCATAAGAGAAAAATATGATTGTCTTACATCCATAAAATGCATATTGAAAATAGCTCCTCTTTTAGTTGGAGCAAGGTCCATTTGGGAATTAGACTTTTTAAAATTTACAGATAACCTATAAGGAGTCATAATAGCTTTATTTTTGTCAAAACCAGACCAGATACCTCTTAGGTCAGTTCCAGGTATATTACTTTGTAAACAAAACAAGATTGAACCATAATCAGAAATCCAAGGGCTAGGTTGATGGGTAAGTCTGATACCCTCAATCCACTTTGCATCAGGGTCATAAAACCAGGGTTTATTATCTCCATTAGTTTGAACTGTGAAATTGTTCATAGCAAAGGGAAGACAAGTTAAGGGTAGGGTGTTTCCATGGGAAAATCTTGCCGATGATTTGGTTCCTTGTTTAATATTGACATATTTTAAGTAATCCATTTAAAACCTCCATAAAATTCTAACTCATCAACTTGCAGGTTCTTGTATAGATGTGAAATTAGTATAAAGATCTTAAAATTTCAAATCTAATTGTTATACCCACATATATTTCCAATATTATCTTGATAGAACTTTTTATATAAAACTCTGATGGTTCTTTCGAAATCTTTTTCATGGATTCCTAGCATAATACTTAATTTGGATGAGCCTTGATTAAGCATCTTGATAACAATACCTTCTTCAGAAAGAGCTTCAGCACATATATGGAGGGTGTTAGAGTGGTTTAGACAATTTTCTCCAACCAACATAACTAGAGCTTGGTTATGAACAACTTCAACCTCTTCTACATGTAATTCAGAAGATATTCTGGATTTTAATCTTTCTTCTATAGCTTCATTTAAATATTTTGACCTAACAACAATGGATATATCATCAATTCCTGAAGGGGAATGCTCATAGGGAATATTTTCATCTTCTAGCATTTGAAGAACCTTGCGTCCAAAACCTATTTCTCTATTCATTAGGTATTTTCTAATGTTAATTGAAGAAAAGCCCTTATCTCCGCTAATTCCTGTTATTGTGTGCTTTCTATTTTCATTAACCTCTAGGTGAATCATAGTGCCTGGGGCTTCAGGATTATTAGTATTTTTTATATTTACATGGGTAAATCTATGCTTTATTACTGGAGTTAATGCTTCTTCATGAAAAACACTAAAGCCTGCATATGCCAACTCTCTCATTTCTTTAAAGGTCATGTGGTCTATGGGGAGAGGGTCATTTACGATGTTTGGATTGACAGTATATATGTAGTCTACATCTGTGAAGTTCTCATATAAATCGCTTTCTAGGGCTGCTGCAAGCAAGGCTCCTGTTACATCTGAGCCACCTCTCGAAAGGGTAACTACATCATTATCTTTAGAATATCCAAAAAAGCCAGGAAAGATAACAATTTCTTCTATATCCCAAAGGATTTTAAGATTATCATATGATTCTTGTAATATTTGAGCATTGCCGAACTCTGCTGTTAGTCTCAAACCAGCATCTAAGGGATCTACATATTTTGATTTTAGACCTTGGGTATTAAAGTATTTTGCAACTAACTTAGCACAATTGTCTTCACCAGCTGCTTTTAGATTATCTAAATATCTATCTTTAGGTGATTTAGTGAAAGATAAACGATTTAAAAGGTCTTTTCTAATAGATTCAATAATATTCAAATCCATTTCAAGACCAATTGCTATTTCTTCATATCTATTTACTATTGTATTTAAAATTTTATCAGTATCTTCTTTATTAATAGAGGCATTAGCTAATTCAATTAATAAATCAGTTATTTTTTCATCTTCTTTAAATCTTTTGCCTGGGGCAGATACAACAATATATCTTCTTGAAGGGTCATGTTTCACAATTTCAAAAACTTTCCTAATCTGTTCTGCACTTGCTAGACTAGAACCACCGAACTTCACTACTTTTTGCATATATTTCTCCTAATTTTCTCACGCTTTCCCAACTTATTCTTTTTGATTTTATTGAACATAAAATATAAAGTCAAGTAAGGAGCCTTATTAATATTATAATGCAAGATTAGACTTAGATATTAAAAAAAATATATTAGTTTTTATTTCCTTCATTTTTTCTCTCTTTGCTTTTATTTTTTTCTCTCATTGTTTTATTTTTAATCATTTTGATTTTATTTTCTTATAATCTTTTAATGTTTAATCTGTCTATACAGGATGATTTCATAAATAGGTTGACAATAAGAGTATAATAAATGAAAATACCCTTTTAAAGTAGAAGGATATAAGTAGATAGTCTCAAGGGACGAGATATGTATATATGTATTCTTTTATGGTACAATAAAATTAATTATGGGGGATATATGAAAAGAAAATTTGGAGATAGATATGATGGAATCCGATTAAGAAATGTTGATACATTTTTCCTTTTGATTCCATATATAATGAAAAAAAGAGATGACAGCCAAATATTTTTTGAAGAAGTGGCTGATGCAACTTTATTGGATAAATTCGTTAGAGAACATCAAGAAGAAATTCCTGGCTTAAAAGTATATCATGTTATTATCGCTGCCATGGTTAGACTTTTTGCCTTAAGGCCCAGAGTTAACCGTTTCGTTTGTGGAAACAAGATATATGCTAGAAGACAAATTGCTGTCTCTATGGCTATAAAAAGAACCTTAACAGATGATGGAGAAGAGACAAACATTAAACCTATTTTTGACCCTAAAGCTACCTTAGCTGATGTAGTAGCCTTGGTCAATAAAGAGGTTGATTTTAATAAACAAGCAGGTGCAGAAAATGATACAGATAAGTTT
This sequence comes from uncultured Clostridiaceae bacterium, assembly GCA_964563155.1. GTDB lineage: Bacteria > Bacillota > Clostridia > DUPQ01 > DUPQ01 > DUPQ01. The sequence goes on from CAZLVL010000009.1 coordinate 99,112, forward strand.
GCAAAACTTATTGGACATTTGCCACCTTTTATCTTAAGAACAGTGGTCAACTTTATAATGTGGTTAGACAATATGGGAATTATGCCAAAGTCTATTATTGATTTTTCACCCTTTCATTGTTCAGCATATTTAACTAATTTAGGGTCTTTAGGAATAAAACCTGTTTATCACCACATTTTTAATTTTGGTACAACTTCCATATTTGTTTCTATGGGTAAAAAAGAGTATCAGTATCATGCTTCTGATGAAGGTGAATTGATTAAAAAAAGAATTATTGGACTAAAGATGGTGGTGGATGAAAGAATCTGTGATGGATATTATTATGCATACAGTATGAGGTTGTTTGCAAAAATTATTAACAATCCCGCTGTATTATTAGAACCTCCTGAAGAAGTGGTTGTGGATGATGGAATATTTCCACCAAAAAAGGAAAAGCTGAAAAAGTCAGCAAAGAAATAGATGAAAAAAAGTTTACTTAAATCTTCTGCAATAGTTATATGGCTTTTAGTATGGCATTTTTTAGCACTGATTATAAATAAGGAGCTGATTTTGCCATCTCCATATATAACCTTTATTAGATTAACAGAGCTAATGAAGCATAGTAACTTTTATTGGGCCCTACTTTATTCTCTAGGTAGAATAATTGGAGGCTTTTTACTAGCTGTACTTGTAGCTTTCATATTAGGAGTATTTGCTGGCTTGAATGAAACCTTTGAGATTCTATTATCTCCCTTTATTACAGTTATTAGATCCACTCCAGTAATGAGCTTCATAATTTTAGCTATTATTTGGTTTTCATATAACCTAGCACCTTTAGCAGTTAACTTTATTATGTGTTTTCCCCCTATTTATGACAATGTGATTAAGGGTATAAAGAATACTGATAGAAAACTCATAAATATGGCAAGAGTTTACAAGGTTTCTAAGTTTAATGTATTTAAAGGTGTATATTTAGGGTCTCTAATGCCATTTTTAAGTTCTGGCATGAATACTGCTCTTGGTTCATCCTTTAGGGTAGCGGTTGCAGCAGAGGTATTAGCAAATCCTAAGTTTGGTATAGGAACAAAGTTATTGGTTGCAAAAATTAACTTAGACACAGCAGAGGTCTTTGCTTGGACCTTTGTAATACTACTTTTAAGCTATTTGTTTGAATATATATTTAAAAAGATAACGGAAGGCAAACACATAAATGTTGAAAATAGAAAAACTTACTAAATCTTATGATGGTAATTTAATATTTGAAAATTTCGATTTAGAAATTGAAAAGAATAAAATAACCTGCCTTATTGGTAAGTCTGGGTCTGGTAAGACTACTTTACTAAATGTCTTATGTGGAATAACCGAAGAGTTTACTATGGAAGAATCTGATTTTACCAACTTATCATATTCTTACATATTCCAAGAACCCAGATTGTTAGATTGGTATACTGTTTATCAGAATATGAAGTTTGTCCTAAGCAAGGATGAAGTTAACCATAAGGACTTGAAAAAACATATTAACAATTACTTAAAAATGGTAGAGTTGGAGAATTTTTCCCATTACTATCCCAACCAGTTAAGTGGTGGGATGGCACAAAGGGTTTCCATTGCAAGAGCCTTTATTAAAGACTTTGATGTTTTATTAATGGATGAACCTTTTAAAGGTTTGGACCCAGCTCAAAAAAAGCAATTAATTGATAGATTTATGGATATGTGGAAAAAGAACAGAAAAACAGTTTTGTTTGTAACCCACCTATTAGAAGAAGCTTTTTATATTTCCAATGATATATTTGTTTTAGGAGATAAACCAGCCAAAATTGTTTACTCTTGTAAGAATGTATATAAAATGGAAGATGAAGAAAAAGAAAGAGAGAAGGAAAAAATATGGCAGATTTTAGAATCACAGACTTAAAACCAGGAATGAATACACAAAATGAACTTTATATACTTTGGTCTTGTGATATAAAAAAGGCTTCCAATGGCAAGCTTTATTTAGATATGTACTTTAGAGATAGTACCGGAGAGATTAATGGAAAGAAATGGGAGACTTCGCAAAATGAGTATGATTTACTTCAAACCTCAAAACTATACTATGTTAATGGGAGAATTTCAGAATACCTAGGAAGCCTTCAACTTACTGTTTTAAGTATGAGATTAGCCCCAGAGTCCATTCAAAACACCATATCAAAGTATGTGCAAAGTGCTCCTTTTTCAGCTGAAGATATGCTAAAAAAGGTCTACGACTATATTAATGCAATTGAAGATAAAGAACTTCATGACCTTTGTAAATTGGTCTATGATGAAAACAAGAGTGCTGTAAGCTATTATCCAGCTGCTAAAGCCCTTCATCACTCAATAATGGGAGGATATCTCTATCACATAACCACTATGTTGGATTTAGCAAAGGCTATGTCTACAGTCTATTCCAATGTCAACACCGACTTTTTATACTCGGGAGTTTTACTCCATGACATTATGAAACTTAAAGAATTAAACTCTAATGAGTTTGGAATTGCAGAGTACTCAGACGAAGGACAACTTTTAGGTCATATTGAAATGGGTATATGTTATCTGGGAGAAATGGGAAAAAGAGTTAATCTATCTTCAAACAAGGAAACTCTTTTAAAGCATATGATTTTAAGCCACCACTACATACCTGAACATGGAAGTACAAAAATGCCCATGTTTATAGAGGCTGAATTACTACATCATATAGATAAGATAGATAGTAGGGTATATGACTTTAATAAGGCTTATGAAAGCTTGGAAAAGGGACAAATCTCTGAGAAATTCATCTTTTCTTTGGATAGAAGGGTACTATTACCAGATTTTGAGAAATAAAAAAAAGGATAAATCCTTTTTTTGGTGCGCCATCGGGGATTCGAACCCCGGACGCCCTGATTAAGAGTCAGGTGCTCTACCAACTGAGCTAATGGCACAAGCGCAAAACTAATTCTAAAATTAAATAAGCCCACTGTCAACATTAAATTTAAGATTTGGCTTTTAAGTTTTTCATATTTTGTTTTTGCATATATAATCAATAGAGATTATGTTTTAAAAGGATAGTAAATTGAAAGATATACTTTTAGTAGACATGAATGCATTTTTCATAATGTGTGAAGGGAGAAATGATCCTTCTTTAATAAATGCTCCTTCAGCTGTGGCAGGAAGTCCTCAATACAGAACAGGAATTATTCTAGCTGCAAATTATGAGGCTAGAAAATATGGGGTGAAGGTAGCAATGACTGTAACAGAGGCTAAAAGATTGTGCCCTGAGATAAGGCTGGTAAAACCAAACCATGACTATTATGAAGCCTGCTCAAAGGAAGTTTTTGACTTACTCTATGATTTTACTCCTCAAATTGAAAAAAACTCTATAGATGAGGCCTGGTTGGATGTTACATCAAGTAAGGATTTATTTGGCTCTGTTGATGATATAGCCTTAGGTATTCAAAACAAATTAAAAGATGAACTAGGTCTATGGTCTTCTATTGGCATAAGTGAGAATAAGTTTTTAGCTAAAATGGCATCAGACCTTAAAAAGCCATTAGGCATTTCAAAACTATATAAAAAGGATATAGAAAGGATAATGTATCCTATGCCTTTAGGTAAAATGTATGGTCTTGGAAGAGTTACTGAGAAGAAACTTAATGTAGAAGGTATATATAATATTGGCCAACTAGCTGAACTTAGTTCATCTTATCTAATATCTAAATTTGGTAAGGTTGGCTATTATCTCTATGAAAAGGCTAGGGGAATTGATGATGACATTGTAGGTGAACAGGATATAAAAAATCCATCCTGTGGAAGAATGACCACTTTGGAAAGAGATATTAGTGATTTAGAAGTAGCGAAAAAAGAAATGGCCCCTCTTTGTGAGGATGTGGGAAGAAGTCTAAGAGATAAGAATCTAGTTTGTGATTGTGTTCAAATCCAAATTAAATATGATACCTTTAAAATGATTACAAGGCAGATGAAAGTTGAAGAAACCAACCTAACATCTGAAATATATAAAACTGCTTCATACCTTTTGGATCTTCATTGGGATAATGAAAAACCTGTTAGACTTATTGGAGTAAGTGCCTGTAATTTAAGGGAAAAATCCCAACAGATTCAATTTGATTTTGATAATATGATGGGTAATGAAAAGTTAGAAACTACCATGGATGAAATAAATAAAAAGTTTAATAAAAACATTATTAAAAGAGGAAACACCTTATGAAAATTATATTATTTGCTCTAAATGCTTCTTTTTCTCATACCAATTTAGCGGTTAGATGCTTAAAGACTTATGTGGAAAAGCAAGAAGAAAATGAGTTTGATATAGAAATTGTGGAAAAGCATCTTAAAGATAGGTTGGATGAAGTCTTATTCGATCTTTATGACAAAAAGGCTGATGTCTATGCTTTTTCTTCATATATCTTTAATATAGATCAAGTTATTTACTTTGCAAAAGCTTTAAAGGAGCTTTTGCCTCAAGCCCTTTTTATATTCGGAGGCCCAGAGGTTTCCTATGATTCACAGAATTTTTTAAAGGAAAATCCCTTTGTAGATTTCATTATTAAAGATGAAGGGGAAGAGGCTTTTTATGAGCTTTTAAAGAAGATTAAGAAGAATAAACAAAGTTTAAATAGTTTAGATAAGATAATAAAAGGACACAAAATGGAGTCCTTTGAACAAGCTGGCATTCCCTACAGTATAGATGATAAATTTATGGGAAGCATCATATATTATGAGTCTTCCAGAGGTTGTCCTTACAAGTGTTCCTATTGTATGTCCTCTCTTACCAGGGGAGTAAGGGCTAAAAGTATAGAGGATACCTTAAAGGATTTATATGAGTTTGAATCTTTTGGAGATAGGGTTAAGGTTATTAAGTTTGTAGACAGAACCTTTAACTTTGATATTAAGAGGGCTAAAGGTATTTTAGAAGGTCTTTTAGATGAAAAATATACTAAGGTATACCATCTTGAAATAAGGGCAGAGTTAATAGACCAAGAACTATTTGATGTGTTAGCTAAGTTTCCCAAAAATAAACTACAAATTGAAACAGGTATTCAATCTACCAATTATCAAACCTTAGAGGCCATTGATAGGCCATCAGACATTAAAAAGGCCTTGGATAATATTAAAAAATTAAAAGAGCAGGATAATATTAATGTACATTGTGATTTAATTGCTGGACTCCCTTATGATTATATGAAGACTATTGAAAAAGGTTTTAATGATATTTTCTACATCTCCCATGAGGTACAGCTGGGGTTTTTAAAACTTCTTAAAGGTGCAAAAATTAGAGAAAATGCAAAAGACCATGAATACAAGTTTTCATCCTATGCTCCTTATGAAATATTGAGTAATACTTATCTTTCTTATAATGAATTGTTTGAATTAAAAAGAATAGCTGCTTTAACTGAGCGCTTTAAAAATAGTGTTCATTTTCAAAACTCCTTATACAAATTGATTGGTTTATACAACAAAGGAGCTTTTACCTTTTTTAGAGATTTAAATACTTTTGCAAATAAACATATTGCATCTTTTTCTCAACATCATGCTTTTATGCTTTTATATGATTTTGCTAAGAAGAACATTAAAGATAATGTTAGCCAAGATGATTGGCATTTGTTAGTTGATTTAATAAGAAGTGACTATAGGGTTTGTCAAAACAGAGAGGCTTCAGCCTACTTTTCTAAGGAAGGGTAATTTTTCTGCTTTCAAAGAGAAATCTTTCATTAATAGGGGAATTCGAGCAAAAAACATAATCCTTCAAAGGTCCAAAGGTAAGAACATCTTCAAAGAAGGTTTTTTTCTTTATAGGTGGCATTATAACATAGCAAGTCTTATCAGCTTTTAAATTAGTAGAAATCTCATCAATTGAAATATTATACTTAAAATCAAAGGGCCTTTTTGTGAGATATTGACTTATAAAAGATTCAAGATTAATTAAAGGTAAATTTGACTCAGGCTCTAAAAAGGTCATTAGCTTATATACTTCATTGGCAACCAAACCATAACACATAGAACCATATTTAATGGACCTGCCACTAATAGCTGTAGTGAGGTCATCAAGGCTTTTAAAGTTTTCTACCTTTATTTTTGTTTCTTTTCTTATTTCTGCAACAAATTCATCCAAATCAGTATTGGCCAAAGCTAAATTACAGGGTGTTAAGTTTAAGGAATCAGAAAAAATATTAAATATTTCAACCAATTGAAAGCGAGCAGGGTGGTTTGCAGGAATTTTAGATTGTTTTTCTTTTAACCTTTTCCAATTTAAGCTGCCACTTTCAAAAGATTCAATTCCTTCATGGATAATGAAGGTAGGTTTTTTCATTAAGGTGGCATTTTTAAATAGTTTTTGAATAGCATTGTTAATCAAGGTAAAATGCTGGGGTGTATTTATTAAATAGCCTTCATAAAGCCCAAAAATTGGGTTTGTAAAAGAGTAAATTAACTTAAAGTGAAAAATTGAAGATACAAGAGGCTCTATAAGTGAAAGGCTTTCATCTTCAATAAGTCCACTGGCATAAGGAAAATCAAAAAGAGAATTTTTCATAGTTTCTAACTGATGACTTGCTATGTCATAATCAAAGGTTTTGGCTCTTTTAATACTAAGTTCACTTTCATTTTGATATCTTTCATAATCTAAAAGTAATAATAGGCCATACCTTTCATGGCCGGTATTTGAGACTCTTTTTGTGAGAATAAAGCCCTTATGCTCAGTAAAGAAACCTGTTTTAAGAGATCTCTTCATGTTTGCTAGAACCTTTCTTCTCATGGCTCTTTCTTTTGGGGTATTTATCAAATCAGGGTCAATTAAGTAATCTTTAGAGGATAACAAGTAGCCAGGCTGAAAGCTGGCTTCTATAGATTCATTTAGATCAAAGTTTCTATAGGAAAAAGAGGGCCACAAAGAGTGGTCTCTTGTGTTTAAAGGAACCATAATTGTAGGTATGTGTACAGCATTTTCTAAAAGTCTTTTCTCTGTAAAATTCATAATAATTACCTTTGGATGATGAATCTAAATATAACATATATTATTAGATATTTCTATTGTTTCTTTGTATCAAAGTCTCAAAATTCAAGTCTTTTGTCTTAAGCTACCTATTCACAAGATTAGTATGACCTTAAAAAAGTTAGCGTAAAGAAGCTGTAGAGATTTAAAAAAAAGGAAATTGCATATATTTTATAACTATGTTATAATATTCCAGATTATTCAGGAAGTATTATTATGCCTTTAAGTATGACTGGCTATGGATATAGCCAATATGAAAATGAGTTAATATGGCTAAAAGTTGAGATTAAGAGCGTCAATAGTCGCTATCTAGATCTAAACTTAAGATTGCCAAAAATAATCTCATTTACCGAAGATAAGGTAAGAACTCTCATAAGAAGTAAGGTAGAAAGAGGTAAGCTGGATTGTTTTGTTACTGTTGGCAATACAAATGGTAACTTTGTTAATCTAGAGTTAGACAAAAATATGGCTGACTCTTACCACAACATACTTGAAGAGATTAGAAAAGAATACAAACTAAAAAGTAGTATTTATGCTTCACAAGTTGCCTCTTATCCTGGAGTTGTAAATCAAGTTGAAAAAGATGTAGACAACGATAAGATTTTGGAAGCTGTTCTAATTGCCTTTGAACAAGCTCTAGATGCTTTAACTGAATCTAGAAGAGTAGAGGGTAAGGAGCTTTACAAGGACTGTATTTCAAAAATTGAAGAGTTTAAGGATCATTTGGACAAGATTAAGGAGTTATCCCTTGATTTACCTAAACTTTATAAAGAAAAGTTGGAAAAGAGATTGACTGAACTTCTTTCTGATTCTAAAGTGGATGAAACAAGATTAGCTCAAGAGGTTGCTTTCTTTGCAGATAGGGCCTGTGTCGATGAAGAGATAACTAGACTTACCAGTCACATATCTCAGTTTGTTGACAACATGGAACAAAGTCACTCTGGAAAGAAAATTGACTTTTTAATTCAAGAAATGCTTAGAGAGACTAATACAATAGCCTCTAAAGCAAACAATTTAGAAATAACAAAAAATACTTTAGAAATGAAGTATGTTTTGGAGAAAATTAGGGAACAAATACAGAATTTGGAGTAGAAAATGAAATTTTTAAACATTGGATTTGGTAATATGGTTTCATTAGAGAGAATAGTTGCTATTCTCAGTCCTGAGTCTGCCCCTGTTAAAAGAATTGTACAAGAAGCAAGAGAGCAGTCCATTTTGATAGATGCAACTTATGGAAGAAGGACAAGAGCGGTCATTGTTACGGACAGTGAGCACATTATTCTTTCACCCTTACAACCAGAAACCTTGGAAAAAAGGTTATCAGGAAAAAGTACAAGTGAAGAATTTGTATTAGATGAAATGGAAAATAATTAATATATTTAGATTTACTAGTTAATATATTATCAGTTAAATAAGGAGATATTAGATGATAAACAAACCCTCAGTTGAAGAATTAGAAAAGGACATACCAGTAAGATTTGTAATAGCAAATGCCATAGCAAAAAGATCTCGTGATATTGCATCTGGTGCAAAGGTTAGAATAGATACAAAGGAAAATAATCCTTTAACCATTGCTGCTATGGAATTAAAAAGCGGACAAGTTAGAGTTGTTGAAGCAGCTGAACAAGAAGATGAACTTTTTGAAGATATTGAATTAGAAGAAACTGTTGAAATAACCCAAGAAGAAAACGTTTAAAGGACATTGATATTTATGGACAAAAATTTACTTACTATGGACAAACTTGTTTCTCTAGCAAAAAGAAGGGGTTTTGTTTTTCCTGGATCAGAAATTTATGATGGTCTAGCCAACGCATGGGATTATGGTCCTTTAGGTGTAGAGCTAAAAAACAACATAAAGAATGCTTGGTGGAAAAAGTTTATATCAGAAAGCAAATATAATGTGGGCTTAGATAGCGCTATTTTAATGAATCCCAGAGTTTGGGAAGTATCTGGCCATGTTTCTTCTTTTGTGGATCCCTTAACTGATTGTAAAAATTGTAAATCAAGACATAGGGCAGATGACCTTATTGATGAATTTAATAAAAAGAACGGCATAGACTTTCAAGTTGAAGGTTTGGACAATAAGGGGCTTACTGATTATATTTTAGATAAAAAGATTCCATGTCCTAAATGTGGAGCTCATGACTTTACTCCTGTTAGACAATTTAACTGTATGTTTAAGACCTATCAAGGAGTAAATGAAGATACTGCAGCCCAAATCTATTTAAGACCAGAAACTGCACAAGGTATCTTTGTAAACTTTAAAAATGTGCAAAGGACAACTAGAAAAAGAATACCTTTTGGTATTGGACAAATTGGTAAATCTTTTAGAAACGAGATTACACCTGGAAACTTTGTATTTAGAACCAGAGAATTTGAACAAATGGAATTAGAATTCTTCTGCCAACCAGGAACAGATTTAGAATGGTTTGCTTACTGGAAGGACTTTTGCCATAAGTGGTTATTAAATATTGGACTAAAAGATGAAAATCTTACCTTAAGAGACCACTCTGAAAATGAACTCTCTTTTTATAGTGTTGCTACAACAGATATTGAGTTTAGATTTCCATTTGGTTGGGGAGAACTTTGGGGAATTGCTGATAGAACAGATTATGACTTAAAACAGCATTCTGAATTTTCTGGAGAAGATTTATCTTACTTCGATCCTGTTACCAATGAGAAATATACTCCCTATTGTGTTGAGCCATCTGTTGGTGTAGAAAGATTATTCTTAGCCCTATTAACAGAAGCTTATGACGAAGAAGAGTTAGAAGATGGAGACACCAGGGTTGTTTTAAGATTTCATCCCTTTATAGCACCTGTAAAAGCTGCTGTTCTTCCTTTATCTAAAAAACTAAATGAAGAAGCCCTAGAGGTTTATGACCTCATAAGGTCAAAGTACAATGTGGAATTTGATGATACTCAAAGTATTGGAAAAAGATACAGAAGACAAGACGAAATTGGTACACCCTTTTGCATAACTTATGACTTTGAGTCTAAAGAAGACAATAGTGTGACAATTAGATATAGAGATAGCATGAAACAAGACAGAATCCAAATTGATAAAATTTTGGATTTTCTTGATGAAAATATTAAATTATAACGGAGGAAAAAATGACAAAATACGTTTATCTTTTTAACGAAGGTAATGCAACAATGAAAAACCTATTAGGTGGTAAAGGTGCAAACCTGTCTGAGATGATTAATCTAGGCTTGCCAGTACCCCAAGGATTTACAGTTACAACAGACGCTTGTACTAAATACTATGCAGATGGAGAATTAATTTCTGATGAGATAAGAGAAGAGATTGCAGTAACTCTTAAAGCTCTTGAAGAAATGGTTGGCAAAGAATTTGGTAATAAGGACAATCCATTGTTGGTATCTGTTAGATCAGGTTCTCGTGCTTCTATGCCAGGAATGATGGATACTGTTTTAAATCTTGGTTTAAACGATATTGTTGTAGAAGGCTTAGCAAAACTAACAGGAAATCCTAGATTTGCTTATGATAGCTATAGAAGATTTGTAATGATGTTCTCTGATGTTGTTATTGGACTTTCAAAATTACACTTTGACAGAATTTTTGATGGAATCAAAAAAGATAAGGGTGTTGTAGAAGATAACGACCTAAGTGCTGATGACATGGTTTTTGTTCTTAATGAATTTAAGAAAATGTACAAAGACCAAACTGGTGAAGAATTCCCTCAAGATCCAATGGTTCAACTATACAAAGCAATAGAAGCCGTATTTAAATCATGGAATAACGAAAGAGCAATATATTATAGAAGAATGAATGATATCCCATCTAGTTGGGGAACCGCTGTAAACATTCAAGAAATGGTTTACGGTAACTTAGGTGATGATTCTGGTACAGGTGTTGCCTTTACAAGAAATCCTTCAACAGGTGATAACAAATTAATGGGTGAATACCTAATGAACGCACAAGGTGAAGACGTTGTTGCAGGAATAAGAACACCATTAACTATTGATCATTTAGAAGAAACAAATAAAGAAGTATTTGATGAATTTATTAACCTATCAAATAAATTAGAAAATCATTATAGAGACATGCAAGATATAGAGTTTACTATAGAAAAAGGTAAACTATTTTTACTACAAACAAGAAATGGTAAGAGAACCGCTCATGCAGCTTTAAAAATTGCAGTTGATTTAGTAGAAGAAGGACTTTTAACCAAAGAAGAAGCTCTTTTAAAGGTTGATCCTAAGCAATTAGACGCTCTATTACATCCTACCTTTGATGAAAAAGCCTTAAAGAGTGCAAAAGTTATTGGAACAGGTCTTGCCGCTTCTCCTGGTGCTGCAGCTGGTAAGGTTGTTTTCACAGCTGAAGATGCTAAAAGAATTGCTAAAGATGATGATTCTCCATTAATCTTGGTTAGAATTGAAACTTCTCCAGAAGATATTGAAGGTATGAATATATCTGCAGGTATCTTAACTGCAAGAGGCGGTATGACAAGTCACGCTGCTGTTGTTGCCAGAGGAATGGGTAAGTGCTGTGTATCTGGATGTCATGAACTAAATGTTCAAGAAGATAAGAAGATATTCCAATTAGATGGTAAAACCTATAAAGAAGGGGATTGGATCTCCTTAGACGGAACCCTAGGAAATATCTATGGAGAACGTATTGATACAACCACTCCAGAAATGACCGGTGACTTTGGTAAGTTTATGGGTTGGGTAGATGAGTTTAGAACTCTTAAGGTTAGAACAAATGCTGATACTCCTGGTGATGCTAGACAAGCACTTGAATTTGGAGCAGAAGGAATTGGACTATGCCGTACTGAGCACATGTTCTTTGAAGCTGATAGAATTTTAGCAGTTAGAGAAATGATCTTATCCGATACTAAAGAGCAAAGAAAAGCAGCTCTAGATAAGATATTACCTATGCAAATGGGAGATTTTGAAGAAATCTTTGAAGCTATGGAAGGAAAACCTGTAACCATTAGATTCTTAGATCCTCCTCTACATGAATTCTTACCACAAAAGGATAATGAAATTAAAGAATTAGCAGACAAACTAGGTGTTAGTTTAGACGCTGTTAAATCAAAAATAAGTGAACTTCATGAAATTAACCCAATGATGGGTCATAGAGGTTGTCGTTTAGCTGTTACATATCCTGAAATTGCTGTAATGCAAACAACAGCTGTTATTCAAGCAGCTATAAATGTACAGAAAAAAGGAATGACAGTTATACCTGAAATTATGATTCCCTTGGTTTCTGAACTTAAAGAATTAAAATTTGTTAAGAAGTTTGTTACAGAAACTGCAGAAAAAATATTAAAGGAAAACAAGGTTGACCTTACATATTCAGTTGGAACAATGATTGAAATTCCAAGAGCTGCTTTATTGGCAGACGAAATTGCAACTGAAGCAGAATTCTTCTCCTTTGGAACCAACGATTTAACACAAATGGCCTTTGGTTTCTCCAGAGACGATGCTGCTAAGTTCTTAACCGCCTACTATAATGAGCAAATACTAGAATCTGATCCCTTTGCTAGATTAGACCAAAAAGGTGTTGGAAAACTAGTTGAAACAGCAGTTAAACTTGGTAAAATGACAAGACCTAATATCAAGCTTGGTATTTGTGGAGAGCACGGTGGAGATCCTTCTACTGTTGAGTTCTGCTACAATGTAGGACTTGATTATGTATCTTGTTCACCATTTAGAGTTCCTATTGCTAGATTGGCAGCAGCTCAAGCAGCTATTGTTGCAAAGGGATAATAACCGAACAAGAAAAAGAAGCTTAGCTTCAAGTTGATATAATACAATTAGGGTGTAGTCAGAAATGGCTACACCTTTTATATTTCAAATTTTATTCTACTTATTTTCCAACTTTCTGCTACATATTTAAGAATTGAGAAAAACCTTTGAAATGCCTCTTTAGAAGAGGTATAAGAGGGTTAGAGAATACAAAATTTGAAAGGATTTAAATATGATAGTTGAAATTGAACAATTATACCAAATAACAATACCGGCTGAAATTCTTAAGAAACTCAATCTAAAAGAAGGGGATTTATTAGAAGTAACTGAAGAGAATGGTTGTCTTGTTTTACGCCCAGTAGTTATATATCCAAAGACTGAGATGATACGAATTGGAAAACTTGTAAAAGAGGCAGAAAACGAGTGTAAAAGTGATAATTCTAAAATTTATGATGATGTTAATAAAATGCTGTTAGATATGGGAATAGATATAGATAACATATAAGTATTCTTTTTTTCTATAAAAATACAATTATTATTTACAAATAAACAGCTTGAAAAGATAAAGGATTTAAGAACATGGCTTCTTTCAATAGTAAAGAAATGGCGAAAGAAATTGCTAGAGTTTTTGGCAAACTTGTACAAAAAGAATTGGAAGTAAAAAACATATATTTATATGGTTCATATGCTATGTTAGTGTTACTCTAAAAAGGGTCCACTTTTGACATTAATTCTAATCGAAAAAG
>CAZLVL010000010.1:0-101640 GCA_964563155.1 uncultured Clostridiaceae bacterium
GACTTAGCCTATATGAAAGAGATACTAACTGAAGAAGAAGCTTTAGAAGCAAGCTATTTAAATAGGGGAAAGACCAATTTGAGAGATTCTTTATTGGCCTTTGCACAAGAAGGTCCAAAAGAAACTATGCAAAGGTTGATAGAGATTGCAGGTACACTTACCTACACAGAAAACTATGAAAGAATAATTATAAATAAAGGAATAGCCGATCTTGCCTTTATGCTAGGTCAATATGATAAGGTTTTAAAATACTCATTTATAACCTTAGATTTGCTTTTTAAATTTTCTAAATCTTTAGAAAAGAAAAAATACATAAAACCATTTTTAGAAACAATGGAATTAGACAGGATAAAAACTAATGTCAAGTATTCCATCAAACATCAATATGGAAATGATTTGGAAATAAGAAGACTTGAACAGATGAATCTAGATAGTCTAGAAGATTTTTGTGATACTTTTGCCATAATTGAAGCGGTTGGTAAGAAGAACTTCTTTTTAATAACAGGCCTAGATGAAGTGTGTGAGTTAGAAGAAGGGGATTTACCAGAGATTTTATTAAGATTATCTCAAGATCCTGACAGCAACTTAAAAATCCTATTAAACTATGTCTCTAAAATATCTCTAGCTGAAAGAACTTTAGTTTTTGATTATGATTCTAGCCAAAATATTTATACTTCTATTTTGTCTAATAAAAAGGAAGAAGAAGTAATTGATATAGATTTAAGTCACTTTAATAGTAGACTGCTAGAAGAAGGCTTACTAGTAAAAATAAATGGACATAGGGAAATGAATCATTATGGTCTTTTAAACAAGGATAAAATTGCTGTCATTGTGTGGCCTTTAATGGCTAAAAACATATTAGATGGTAATAATCATATAAAAGACAAGCAAGATGGTAAGGATATTGGAAGTTACATCTATTTAGAAACAAAAAGTATCTTCCATGAATTTAATCTTGAAACATTAGAAAAGATTAAAAAGGTCCTACCTTTAATATATATGAATAGGGAAATTAAAAAGCATAAAGTTTTGGCATATACCGATAAGTTGACTAATTCATATACTAGAAAATACTATGAAAAGGCCTTTGATGAGATGTTCATTTATGCAAAGAATAATAACAAGAATCTTTCCATGCTTATGATAGACATTGATAAGTTTAAAATTGTAAATGACACCCATGGCCACAGAAAAGGGGACCAAGTCCTAGCTGCCATAAGTAAAAGTATAAAAGATAACCTTAGAAGCCAAGATATCTTAGGAAGATATGGTGGGGAAGAATTTATTGTTCTTTTAGAGGATGCCAACAAAAATCAAGCTAAAAAGATCAGTGAAAGAATAAGAAAAGATATTGAAGCCTTAAGTTTTGTTAGTATTAAAAATAAGATTACAGTAAGTATAGGAATATCTAGTTTTCCAGAACATGGACAGTTCAAAGAAGAACTTATGGAAAAAGCTGACCAAGCCCTTTATCATGCCAAAGATTTAGGTAGAAACAGGGTTGAAGTATATAAAATGTCCATGCATGGAAGGTATAAAACCCATGTAAAAACTACAGAAGTTTTAACTGGTAATGCTGAAGAGGACAATAGATTCACCCTAGGACTATTGGATGTCATAAGTCTTTTAGAGGAAGACTTATCCAAGGAAGAAAAGATATCCATATTTTTAAGGGTGCTTTCTGATACTCTTCAATCAGATAATAGTTTTATGATTCTTTTTGATGATAATAAAGAAGAAGTATATGCCAGTAATAAAAACTTAGCTGTACAAAAGAGTAAAAATGGATATAACAAAGCTTTAGTAGCAAACTTAAAAAAGACTCAAAAAGGTCAACTTTTAGTTGACTGGAATTCATATGACTCTAAAGACCATGTCTCTCAACTTCCCAATTGGGAGTCTGTTATACTTTTACCTTTGAATAGGGATAAAGAGATTATCGGAGCTCTTTACCTATCTGCATCTTTAAGTAATAAAGAATTTACAGCTAGAGACTATAATCTAGCCAATAAGTTTATCAGTGCCTTTATGGCTAATCTTTAAATAATTCTATAAATTATTATACTTAACCCTTTTCAATCTTAATTGAAAAAATCTTATTGACATGCTGGTCTAATGGTGTTAGACTAATACTGGGTTTAATGTTATTAGACCAAGTCTAGTTTTAAACTATCGAATTGGGGGTTTGTATGATGAAACATTACAGATTAGGGGCTATGGAGACAAGATTCGCAGATCTTATATGGGAAAATGAGCCAATTTCTTCTGGAGACCTAGTAAAGTTATGTGAAAAAGAGTTTTCTTGGAAAAAATCTACCACCTATACCATGTTAAGACGATTAGTAGAACGGCAGATATTTCAAAACGAAAATGGTCTTGTTAGTTCAATTCTATCCAAACAGGAGTTTCAAGCAAAGCAAAGTGAACAGTTCGTCGAAGAAACCTTTGATGGGTCCTTACCAAAATTTTTAACTGCCTTTGCATCTGGGAAAAAACTGAAAGAAAAAGAGATTAATGAATTGATAGAATTGATAAAGAATTTTGAGAGGTAAGACATGGAAAAGATATTTTTACAGATTTTAAATATGAGCTTAACAGCTTCCTATGTCATCCTAGTTCTTTTAATTGTGCAGCTTTTAATAAAAAGACTACCAAAGATATATTCATACGCCCTGTGGAGTATAGTTTTTTTCCGTCTAGTGTCTCCCTTTTCTTTTGAAAGCATATACAGTCTAGTTTTTCTTAACTCTAATCCCATACCAAAGGACATTGGCTTTGCCACAATCCCTCAGGTAAGTTTAGGAATAGAGGCAATTGATAGATCCGCTAATGAGTTTTTGGCTTTACAAATGGCAATACCAGCTACATCAGCAAACCCCATGCAAATATGGATTGGTATTGGAATGTGGGCCTGGATTCTGGGTATTGGTATTATCTTATCTTACAGTATCATTTCGCTTATTCGCCTGCGCTTAAGGTTGGTTGGTGCTGTTAAGTGGCAGGACAATATTTATCTTGTAGACCATATTGCCTCTCCCTTTGTAGTGGGCCTTGTGAAACCAAAGATATATTTACCGTCTAGTCTTTCTGAAAAAGAACAAGAATACATTATCTTACATGAAAAAACCCATATTAAGCGTTTGGACCATGTAATAAAAATGTTAGCTTTTTTAGTGTTAACTATTCATTGGTTTAATCCTTTGGTTTGGCTTTCCTTTTTCTTATTCAGTAAAGATATGGAAATGTCTTGTGATGAGAGCGTTATTAGGCATATGGACAAAGATATTCGCTCTGAATATTCAAAATCCTTATTGAGTTTTTCTTTTGTTAATAAGAAAATAGGTCCAATTCCTCTTGCTTTTGGAGAAAAGAATACAAAGAGTAGAATTAAAAACCTTTTAAATTATAGAAAACCAGCCTTTTGGATAAGTGCAATAGCAGCGCTGGCCTGTCTTGTATTGGCCATTTGCTTAATTGCTAATAGAGAAAAGCCTCTATTTGAAGAACCTAAGGATACTCTTAGCTTAGTTTTAGACCAGGCTTTTATTGAAGCCAAGAAGATTGAAAAAATCGATGATATTGAAAGTCCTTTGTATATCTCTAAAGATACTGCCTATTTGGCAGAAGCAAATGAAATTAATATTTGTGAAGTTATATTTCCTTTGGAGGGTTTTGATAATAAATATGCAATTGGAGTTGGCTTTGTAAGAGAAGATGAATCGAGTGAGTGGAAAATTGATTACTCAAAAGGGATTACTGTATACGACAATAGTGTAAAAGAACCTGATAATCAGGATTCAAGAGAAGAAGAAATTCTGCTAGTTGAAGAGATTAAAAATAAAATAAATATGAGAAAAATAGTAAATGAAACATATTTTTCCTCTTTTAGTGACGATTCAAAATTAATTGAAATGCTTAATGAGTATAACCAAAGAACACAGGAATATTATGAATATTTCTACCAGGTTGCCAGAGATGCAATTGATTTTGTTTTTGATGAAGTTGACTTTGCTCCAGATATATTACCAGCATATCCTGTTTCAGTTGAAGTTTATGAGGAAATGGTTTTGAGAATTGCTGATAATTCCCTATATAAAGACTGTACTCAACGATTTTTAGAAGATCCCTTACTAGTCCTTATTATTGAAAAAGAGGCAGGAGGGTCAGCTGGATTGTGGCCATATTTTTGGCATACTGAATATTTGAACCATCTACCAGAAATGAAAAGAAATCTTGCCAACTATTTTCTACTGATTAATGATATTGAAAAAAGCTTAGCGGCAAGATTAAATTGATAGAATGCCACTGCGTATTTATACATCAAGGCGATATCCAGTCTTGTCATGGACATTATTCAGTAAAACACGAAAGGCGTTTGAATCAAGATGCAGGTTCATAACTAGGCTTCTCCTGCGTTTGCAATGCGAGCAATTTCTATGGCAGCATTTTGGGGATAATATCTGTTTGCAAGAGCTAATAATTTATCATACCGTAAATTTCTACTTACAAGATAGTTGGACAAAAGTATATATGGTTCTTCAGCGTCAATAGGTGCCTTGTCAATAAGCCCCAAGACATCTAGCACTTGAAGATAATTTTTGTTATCCTTTGTGATTTCTGTTTTAGGACATCGGGTATAGACACCAAGATTTTTGTCCATTCGCAACCCTTCTTTTGTCTTATTTGTGACAATAACTCTTTCTGCTGGAACCTGCGTTGTAAGACCTAAACGATAAAGTGCAGTATATTCAGTTTCATACCCTGTGTCATGAGACAAATATTTACGTTGAATCAACTGTTCCTTGTCAATACCTACCTCACCAAAAGGAGTATCTATTGTAAAATAGTAAATTCCTTTTTTGTAAAATCGAAGGTATGGAAAATACTTCCTATCTAAAATTCGCTTCATAGCAACGCTAGTAGCAGCATTTGCTTTATTAATTTTCAAATCAAACTTTTCAGCGAGTAGAACTGCTAAGTCAGCAATATAAATAGGTGTACCTGGCTCAATATGCTTAATTTGTTCTGTAACAAAGTCAATATATGTCATAATCTCAATTCTCCTCATATATGATATAATAATTACATATATATCATAAATATTATGTTATTATTATATCAAATTTCATTTCGTTTATCAATACTTGTTGAGCTTTTATGGATTGGTTAAAATATTGTAAAGGAATCTTGCAGTAGATTGAAATATCCGAATCCTCTTATTAGGCCCATTTTCTTCTTTATGTTATAATCTTCTTTGAATTATTATATTTATTTATACATAATACGTATGTTTTTAATTTGGGAAAGCTAAAGCTTTTCTTCTATTAGTATTACGAGGTGGATATGGCTAAAAAGAAAAAGATTATTACTACTGATGAGATAGTTAAGAATTTAAGATTAGTAAGTCAGTTAAAGGCTGAAACAATTATGGATGATTATGACTCATCTATTGAAGGTTTGTCGCCAGTAGATGCAGCTCAAAGGCTAGAGGCCTATGGGCCTAATGAAATAACTTATGAAAAAAGAAGTCCTTGGTACATTTATCTTCTAAAATCTTTTTTAGATCCCTTCATATTGATTCTACTTGCAATAGTTGGTTTATCATATTTTACCGATGTGATGTTTGCTGGTAATGAAAGAAGTTGGGAAACTATAATTATTATTTCAATAATGATACTCATAAGTGTGGGACTTCGATTTACCCAAGAGTACAAATCTCAGATAACTGCAGATAATCTAAAAGATTTGGTACCAACCACAACAGCTATTAAAAGAAAAGGAAACAAGGCTAGTGAAATAGTGATGTCCAATGTGGTGCCAGGAGATATCATTCATTTGGCAGCGGGAGATATGGTGCCAGCTGATATGAGACTTCTTGAAGCTAAAGACTTATTTATTAGTCAATCTTCATTAACAGGTGAATCTGAGCCTATAGAGAAGTTCATTACTAGCAATGTGGAAGATAATGAAAATATAGGAGTTTCAGATATAGATAACATTGCCCTTATGGGCACCATAGTGGTAAGTGGTTCCGCCATAGGGATAGTTATTGAAACTGGTAACAATTCCTACTTTGGCTCCATAGCAGAATCTTTAACAGCAGACCACGGAGTAACCGGCTTTGAACAAGGAGTAAAAAGTGTAAGTATGCTTTTAATCCGTTTTATGCTGGTTATGGTACCAATTGTTTTTGTGGTAAATGGAATTACCAAAAAAGATTGGTTAGGGGCCTTGCTCTTTGCCATATCTATTGCAGTGGGCTTAACCCCTGAAATGCTACCAACCCTAGTATCTACCAACCTGGCAAAAGGAGCTATTTCTCTTTCAAAAAAGAAAATAATTATTAAAAGACTAAGCTCCATTCAAAACTTTGGAGCTATGGATATTTTGTGTACAGATAAGACCGGAACCCTTACAGAGGATAAGATTGTTCTAGAAAGTTATCTAGATGTTTCAGGTAAGGAAAATGATAGGGTATTAAGACACGGTTTTTTAAATAGCTATTACCAAACAGGCTTAAAGAATCTTTTGGACCTAGCGGTTATTGATAGGGCTAAGAAAAAGGAAATAGATAGGACTACAGCACTTTATCGTAAGGTGGATGAGATACCCTTTGACTTTACTAGAAGAAGAATGTCTGTTGTTGTTGAAAGTGAAGGGGATAAAAGGCAACTCATAACCAAGGGAGCCTTAGAAGAAATGATTTCCATATGTTCTTATGTAGAATTGGATGGTGAGGTTTTGCCCCTAACAAAAGAGCTAACAGATAAGGTTTACCAAATGGTCTATGACTTAAATGACCAAGGAATGAGAGTAATTGCAGTAGCTCAAAAAAATGATGTGCCTGATGCTGATACTTTTTCTGTAGAAGATGAATCAAACATGGTGCTAATTGGTTATATGGGCTTTTTAGACCCTCCTAAAGAAAGTTCAAAACCTGCCATTAAAGCACTTTATGACCATGGAGTGGATGTAAAGATTTTAACCGGTGATAATGATATTGTTACTAGGAAAATTGCATCTGATGTGGGAATTCCATCACAAAATATTGTTTTAGGTTCAGACATTGAAAACATAGATGATGAGGAGCTATATAGCTTAGCTTCAAACACTTCAATATTTGCAAAAATGTCTCCAGTGCAAAAGAAAAGAGTAATAAGGGTTTTACAAGATAAAAAGCATGTAGTAGGCTTTTTAGGAGACGGAATAAATGATGCACAAGCGCTCAAGCAGGCTGATGTAGGTATATCAGTAGATACAGCTGTAGATATTGCTAAAGAGTCTGCAGATATTATTTTGTTGGAAAAAGACCTCAATGTCTTAGAAGAAGGAGCAAGAGAAGGAAGAAGGGTATTTGGAAATATAATTAAGTATATTAAGATGACCGCAAGTTCTAACTTTGGTAATGTCTTTTCTGTTTTAATTGCCTCTGCCTTTTTACCCTTTTTACCCATGTTACCCATACAGTTGCTATTCCAAAACCTGCTTTATAGTATTTCTCAAATCTCCATCCCTTGGGACAATATGGATGAAGAATATTTAAACTTACCCCAACAATGGAATGCAGACCAAATAGGAAAGTTTATGGTCTATGTTGGTCCTGTTTCCTCCATATTTGATATTTTAACCTTTGTCATAATGTGGTTTGTCTTTAAGGCTAATACACCTGAAATGGCCCCTCTCTTCCAATCTGGCTGGTTTGTAGTGGGACTCTTAACTCAAACCTTAATTGTCCATATGATTAGAACAAGAAAGTTACCCTTTGTTCAAAGTAGAGCCTCAGCTCCTGTTATGATAATGACTGTTATAATAATGGTGCTAGGTATTCTAATTCCCTTTACTCCCATTGGAGCATATATTGGCTTAGTAGCCCTACCTAGTACATACTTCTTGTGGTTGGTGGGTATCCTCTTAGCTTACTCCCTATTAATAGAAGCTGTAAAGAGATTGTATATAAGGAAGTTTGATACTTGGATTTAGGCTTTGTTGAATTTGTAAAAATAGGGCTGTATAATAAAAAGGAATTCATAGATGTAAAATAAAGACTTTAAAAACTTATAAGGGTTTGCAGGGCAATAACTTATACTGATTTATGAAATAAGGGGTGAAAGATATATGTTTCCAAAGTTTTCAATGACTAAAGAAGAAAATATATTCGTGGCAAAACGAAATATTATTGATTATATCTGGAAAAGTGCAAGACTTGAGGGTTTAGGTGTTACCTATCCCGATACTGAAGCGATTATTAATGGAATGCGGGCTCCTAATGTTAAAGTAGAAGAGATTATTGCTGTAAACAATCTAAAATACGCATGGCAATTCCTTCTTGATAATTTGGATGTTTCCATAGATTATCCTTATATCTGCCAATTAAACAAAATTATGGGCGGTGACAATTTAATAATAAACGCAGGTTTTGTAAGAAAAGTTCCAGTATCTATCGGTGGAACATCATGGAAGCCTGATTTACCTATAGAGTCGCAAATTAAAGAAGAGATCTCAGAAATTCTTCTGCTTGAGGAGCCAACAGTAAGAGCAGTCACGTTTGCCTTGTATTTAATGCGAAAGCAGATCTTTCTTGATGGAAATAAAAGAACAGCCATGCTTGCAGGAAATCAAATAATGATAGCAAATGGTTGTGGAATAATAAGTGTGCCAATTGAAGCTCAGCAAGAATTTACTGAAAAGCTAATAGAATATTATGAGTCAGGCAACATGGACATAATAAAAGAATTTATTTACCAAACTTCTATTGATGGTATTAATTTTAAGTAACCTCAATCTATACATTTTCTTGGATTTAAAAGACTTTAACTATTAAGGAGATAACATGAAGGTTTGTACCATATACTTTAGTCCTACTGGAGGAACAAAAAAGGTGGCTCTTAGCTTAGCAAGAGCCCTTTCACCTAGTTTAGACTCAATTTGTGAAATAGATCTTTCCTTAGTAGATTATGCTTTTGATAAAGTAGAAATAACTTCTGATTACTTATGTGTTGTCGCAATGCCTTGTTTTGGGGGTCGTATTCCACAAGTTGCCCTAGACAGATTAAATAGGATTAAATGGAGTAAGGTATCTGTGCTTTTAGCTGTCACTTATGGAAATCGACATTATGATGATAGTTTATCTGAGCTTAATGACTGGGCAGAAGAGAAGGGGCTTTTTGTAGTTGGAGCCCTTTTAGCTGTTACAGAGCACTCTATGATAAATAAATATGGAAAAGGTAGACCCAATGCAAAAGATATTAATGAATTGGAAGATTACGCCAAATGTTTGAGAAATAATCTAAGTAGTAGAAATTTTTTAGACATTAAAAGAAAGAAGCCCTACAGGGATTACAAGGGTTCTTCTGCAAAGCCTATAACCAATAGTAATTGTATAAGGTGTGGGATTTGTCAAGAAAGCTGTCCAGTTTTTGCTATACCTAAAACAGACCCATCAAAAACCGATTATGATCTTTGTATATCTTGTATGAGATGTATAAAAATCTGTCCCCATAAGGCAAGACTAATCGAACCTTTAGCTTTAAAAAGGTTGGATGAATTTCTTAAACCTAGATGTATAGAAGAGAAGGAAAATATCTTTTTCTAGTCTTTTCTAAGAAAGATATTAAGCCTGTTCCAACTGTTAATATAGGTTGTTGCATATACTAAATAAACAATATCCTTGTCTGAAAAGTGCTTTTTTAGTTCATCTAAAAGGTCTTCTTTTGGAGTATCAAAAGAGAGTAAAGTTAGAGATTCAACAAGGTGGAGAGCTGCTCTTTCTTTTTCTGTAAACAAATCTGATTGTTGCCAAGTTTTAAGGGCAAAAATTCTTTGTGCACTTTCTCCACGTTTTAAAGCTTCTTCAGTATGCATATCTAAACAAAAAGAGCAATGATTAATTTGAGATGCTCTTATTTTAACTAAGTTAAGTAAGTCTATATCTTCAAAGGACTTTTTTATATTACTTTCACCTTTTATCATAAGGGAAAACATATCTTTTGCAATTTCACGGTAGTCCATTTTAAAACTCCTTTCTTTATCTACTTCTATTCTACGCCTCTTTGTTTCTTATATGTAAGATAATAAAAAGGTCATTGTGATATTGTCACAATGATTTTCAACTAATAATTGGTGTTTAAGGGGGATATATGGGGTAAATATATGTATTAATCGCAAACAAAAGGTAATGACATCTATGGGATTTTTTGATAGAATGGTGGTACTACAGGGATTATTAAATAAGTACTACTTGGTTTCAAAATTTGAAGTAGGTGTGGTTATAAAAAAGTTTATCTTTTTTATAGCCATTTATATATTTTTTATCTGCTTAATAACAATAAAGGAGTTAGTATGAAAGTTATAATTGAAAGATTACCAGAAACGTTAGAAGAGTTTAAAGAAATGAAAGAGATGGATTTAACAAAAGCTGAAAACACCTGCCTTATGTTTCTTTGTGCCTTGAATCTTTTTGTAAAAGATAGAGATACAGGTGTAGCAGCCATTAACATTTTGAAAGGTCCAGTTGAGTTAAATTCTCATGAGATTAATTTTCTTAAGGACAGGTTTATGGATAAATCCTATCTTCCTCTAGCATACTTTGCAGGAGCTAGACCGGATAATAATTATACTCCAGACCAACCCTACACCTTGAATTTGTATGATGACCCAAGACCTCAAGATACTGAAGAAGGATATTTTAGACTATATCTGGAAACAGCAGGAGCAGATTCAAAAAGAGCTATTAAAATGAGAAAAAAAGATGATAATTGGTACATCTGGGAATATCCTGCTATTGTAATGGATATTAGAAAGCCCAAAAAGGATGACCCTTGGGCCTAATTTTAAGGTGCAGCATATGAAAACATTAAAAAAGCTAACCATTTTGCATTCCAATGATTTGCATGGTGATTTTTTGGAAGAGCAAAAAGAAGAATTAAACATTGGTGGAGTTTCCATGTTATCTGGCTATGTAAGCAAGGTCCGTGAACAAGAAGAAAACGTGATTTATGTTATAGCTGGAGATATGTTTAGAGGCTCTGTTATTGACTCAGAATTTAAGGGTATATCCACCATAGAGATTATGAATATGTTGGCACCGGATGTTGTAACCATAGGTAATCATGAAATTGATTATGGGGTTGCGCATCTGCTTTTTATTGAGAAATGCGCTCAATTTCCCATTATCAACGCCAACCTCTATATCAAAACCAATGGAACCAGGCTTTTTACTCCTTTTGAAATTATTGAAATGGATGATATGAAGATTCTTTTCATAGGCATAATAACCGAAGAGATTTTGGAACAAGCCAAGGTGGATGGTTTGGTAGGCTCTTTTATTGATACAGGTGAGGCAGCAGATGAGATAGGAAAGATTTGTAATACCTACAATGCCATTGATATTGATTTTACTGTTTTAGTTACTCACATTGGAATTGAAGAGGACATAAAATTGGCAAAGCTTCTTGACCCTGAATGGGGGGTGGACCTTATCATAGGAGGCCATTCTCACACCTTTATGGATGAGCCAATTATTGAAAACAATATAGTTATTGCTCAAGCAGGGGCTGGAACAGACCATATTGGTAGATTTGATATTGTGGTGGACACAGATGACAACTGTATTGATTCATACACTTGGGATTTTGTTCCCATAAATAATATTACTTCCCAACGTGACTTTCAACTAGAGGAGGTTATTAATAAGTATAAGGATATAACAGACAGGAAGTATCAAAGAATCATAACTAGACTCCACAAAAGATTGACTCATCCCCAAAGAAATACAGAAACCTCTCTAGGTTCTTTCTTTTCTGACATCTTTAAGGATGCTTTAGGCATTGATGTTATGTTTTTAGGCTCAGGCAGTATTAGAAAAGAGAGTTTTGGCCCTATTGTAGAATACAAGGATCTTATGGAAATCTTCCCATATAATGATGCCATTCATATGGTAAAGGTTAAGGGCTCTCAACTTAAAGAAATGGTAAGGTTTATGCTAAGAGATGAGGCTTTCTTAGGTACAACAGAGTACTATCAATTATCTGACGATGTATCTTTTATATATTCAAAATCTGAAAAGAAGATTTTAGAAGCTAAATATGAAGACCAAGATATTGATGATGAAAGATTATTTACTGTTGGACTTCAGCATTTTCATTTTTTAAATATTGATTCTTTTTTCAATTTAGACCCAAAGGAAGTTGAAAAGAATCAAAAGCCTAGAATACTTGCCACAGCTTCACAAGATATTTTAGTAGAATTTTTATCAGGCAAGCATAAAATTGAATATGATTTTGATAAAAGAATAAGGATAATTGAGTAAGTAGTAGAAAAAATGGTAAGATAGAGAAGTCATAGAAAAATATAAATAAAATTATGTAAAAAGATACGAGTTATTAAAAGGAGGACAGATATGGGACTAATTAAAGCCGGTATTGGCGCATTAGGGGGCACCTTAGCTGACCAGTGGAAAGAGTTTTTCTATTGTGAAGCAATGCCCAAAGAAGTGATGATAACAAAAGGTGAAAAACGTATAACCACCAGATCATCCAACGTAAAAGCAAACGACAATATAATATCTCAAGGATCAGGTATTGCTGTTGCAGACGGACAATGTATGATTATAGTTGAGCAAGGTGAAATAGTAGAAATATGTGCTGAACCTGGACAGTTCACATATGACAACTCAACAGAGCCTAGTATTTTTGTAGGACCTTTAGGAAAAAGCATTGTTGATACCTTTAAGACTATGGGAAGAAGATTTACCTATGGTGGAGATACAGGGAAAGACCAAAGAGTTTATTACATTAATACAAAAGAGTTAGTGGATAACAAATTTGGTACTCCAAATCCTATACCTTTTAGGGTAGTAGACCAAAATATTGGTTTAGACATTGATGTAGCTGTTAGATGCTCTGGTGTTTATTCTTACAAAATTGAAAATCCTGTACTTTTTTATACAAACGTTACAGGTAATGTGGAGCATGAATATACCCGCGATCAACTGGATAGCCAATTAAAGACTGAATTTGTTTCTGCTCTACAGCCAGCCTTTGCTGAAATTTCTAAACTTGGAGTAAGACCAAGTGCTCTACCAGGCTATGCCTTAGAACTAGCAGATGCTATGAACCTAGCTTTAACAGAAAAATGGGGAGGCCTAAGAGGTCTTAAGGTTGTATCTATTGGATTAAACCCCATAACCTTACCAGATGAAGAT
Organism: uncultured Clostridiaceae bacterium; assembly: GCA_964563155.1. Classification (GTDB taxonomy): domain Bacteria; phylum Bacillota; class Clostridia; order DUPQ01; family DUPQ01; genus DUPQ01. The sequence continues at coordinate 13,202 of CAZLVL010000010.1, forward strand.
GCTGAACTTATTAAGCAAGCACAACGTGCTGCTATTTTAAGAGATCCTACCATGGCAGCAGCAACCCTAGCAGGTGCTCAAGCAGATGCTATGAGAGGGGCTGCAAGCAATGAAGGAGGTGCCATGATGGGCTTTATGGGTCTAGGAATGGCTGCTCAAGCAGGGGGTATGAATACCCAAGACCTATACAATATGGGTGCTCAACAAGGTCAACAGCAACAACAAGCTCAAGCTGTTGTAGGAGCTGTTGCAGCTGCTGATACATGGACCTGTGAGTGTGGAACACAAAATACAGGAAAGTTCTGCTCTAACTGTGGAAAACCAAAACCAGAAGCACCTAAGCCTGATACATGGACCTGCGAATGCGGAACGCAAAATACAGGAAAATTCTGTTCTAATTGTGGCAAACCAAAACCAGAAGAGAAAAAAGTAGCCTGTGCACATTGTGGAGTTCCTGCTGAAGATCCAAACAATCCTCCAAAATTCTGTCCTGAATGTGGAAAAAACTTTAAGGAATAGAAAGACTACAAAAACAGGAGAGAAAAATGACTGAAATACTGGAATATAAATGTCCGTCTTGTGGTGGTGCAATTAAGTTTGATAGCCAGGTACAAAAAATGAAGTGTCCCTTTTGTGATACTGAGTTTGAGATGGAAACCCTAAAAGCCTATGATGATGTCTTAAAAGAAGATAAACCTGACAAGATGGAATGGGATAAATCATCTAAAGATGACTGGGGGCAAGATGCTGAGGATTTAAATGTCTATGGCTGTAAGTCCTGTGGTGGAGAAATTGTAGTAGAACATACCACATCAGCAACCGCCTGTCCCTTTTGTGATAACCCAGTAGTTTTAACTGGAAGAGTAGGAGGGACTTTACGTCCTAACTACATAATTCCTTTTAAACTGGATAAAAAAGATGCCGTTGAAAGGTTTAATAAGCACCTTCAAGGTAAAAAACTACTACCTAAGGTCTTTAAAGATAAGAATAAGATAGAAGAGATTAAGGGACTTTATGTTCCCTTTTGGCTCTTTGATGCTAAGGCAGATGGAAATATGAGATATAGGGCTACTAGGGTAACCGCCTATAGTGATAGCCAATATAACTATGTGAAAACCGATCACTATACGGTAACAAGAAAAGGTGACGCAGCCTTTGCCAAGGTGCCTGTAGATGGTTCTGTGAAAATGGATGACGATTTAATGGAATCTATAGAACCCTACAACTTTAATGATGCTGTTGACTTTCAGACCGCTTATCTTGCCGGCTATTTAGCAGATAAGTATGATGTAACAGAAGAAAAAAGTGTAGATAGGGCAAATGAGAGAATAAAAAGAAGTATAGAAGAAAGTTTTATGTCCACTGTAGAAGGTTATTCTACAGTGGTACCTGAAAGCAATAATGTGAGTCTTAGAGATGGGTCAGCCCAATATGCTCTTTATCCTGTTTGGGTCTTAAATACAAATTGGGAGGGTAATAAGTATACCTTTGCAATGAATGGCCAAACTGGCAAGTTCGTTGGGGACTTACCCATGGATAAGAAAATCTATTGGAAGTACTTTCTTTCATATACTGGGATAGCAGCACTTGTAATTTATGTGCTAGCAGTATTTTTAGGATAAGGAGCAAAGATATGAAAAAGATATTTAAAATACCAAGTCTTGTAATTGCTTTTCTTTTGCTTATTAGCCTTTTTGTATTACTTCCAGTTCAAGCTGAAAGACTATTGCCTAGACTTGTTGATAATGCGAACATCCTAAGTCAAAGTGAAAATGCAAATCTGTTAAGCAAGCTAGATACTTTGAGTGTAAAGTATAATTTTGATTTTGTAATTGTTACCATTGAGTCTTTAGACGGAGCAAATATCAATGCATATGCAGATGACTTTTTTGACTATTTTGGTTATGGAACAAAGGACACTAGAGATGGAATATTGCTTTTAGTTAGTATCTCAGATAGAGAAATGGCTTTTTCTACCAGTGGTTATGGAATTTATGCCTTTACTGATGTAGGCATGATTATGCTTGAAGACCAACTTGTAGATGACTTTGGCGACAATCAATTCTATGCTGGCTTTTTAAAATTTGCAGAGCTTAGTGATGACTATTTACAAGCGGCTAGAAGTGGTAATCCTTATGACATTGAAACAATAAGTTCTAAAAGAGATTTCTTTCAACCTACCTATCTATTATTAGCTATTTTGGGTGGGGCCTTAATTGCATTTTTCATAACTGCTTCAATGAGAAATCAACTAAAGTCAGTAGCAAAACAAAAAGCTGCTACAAATTACATGTTGCCTGGTAGTATGAGAATATATGGAAAGAATGACCTTTTCCTCTATTCAACCTTAACTAGAACTAAAAGGGCTCAACAAGAAGGCTCTTCAAGACAGGGTGGATCATCTACTCATACATCTTCTTCAGGAAGAACCCATGGAGGCTCTTCAAGAAAGTTTTAGATAAGCTATATAGGTTGTTACAAAATATATTAATTAAGGACTGTCTTTATAGGCAGTCTTTTTATTGAGACTTATTCTCAATTATGAATAATATGTTAACAATTTAAAAGATTGGAACCTATATGCGACCTAGGCCGTCAAAGAAAAGGAAAACAAATTTGTTGATTATTTATTAAAGATATTTTTGGAGGAAGTTTTAATGAAAAAAAGAAGAATAGGTATATTGATAATAGTAGCAGCACTAATGATGGCAATTTTGGCCTCATGTACACCAGGCTTAACAGAAACAAAAGATCCTGATCCAACCGAGACCCAAGATCCAGTTGAATCTCAAGATCCTGATAATAATGAAGATGAAGATAAAGATGAAGATAAAGATGAAGACAAAGAAGATGATAAAGGTTCTTCCAAAGTAGATATGACACTTTCTGAAATTATTGAAGCAATATATGGAATAAAAGATCCTGGCCTTATGTTAGGAGATATGGAAATTGACTTAGAAAATCCTGATAATGTAAAATACTATACAGGATTAACAGAATTTGAAAATGTTGAACAAGCTATAGCATCAGAGACTATGATTGGATCTCAAGCTTACTCTCTAGTTATGTTAAGAGTAAAGGATGCAAAGTTTGCTAAAGATACTGCACAAGATATATTTAAAAATGTGGATGTTAGAAAATGGGTCTGTGTAGGAGCAGACGATATGCAAGTTGTTGCAAAAGATGATGTTGTAATGCTTTTTATGACCCAGAGTTTTGAAGATGGCCTAACATCAAAAGAAGCTGTAGATGCCTTTGAAGAAATTTTAGGAACTGCAGATGTGGTGTTTAAATAGAGTTTAGCTAGCGATAAAGAAAGGTAATTAGATTAATAGCCGATATGGTTGACTTAAGGGAAATCCTATCGGCTATTGTTTGAAAAAAGGAATAGAAAATGCTATTTTCCAGTATTACATTTTTATATTATTTTTTGCCCCTTGTACTTTTAATATACTTTGTGGTTCCCTTTAAGGCAAAGAACCTAGTGCTCCTAATCTCCTCTTTTATCTTCTATGGTTGGGGAGAGCCGGTCTATGTGGTATATATGGCCTTGTCCATATTGGTTCAATATATTTTAGGTCTTTTAATTGAAAAATATTCAGGTAGGGGATTAGCAAAGTTATTTATAGTTTTATCAGTAGGCTTTTCATTGGGACTTTTAGGCTACTTCAAGTACACAGACTTTTTCATAGCCAACTTTAATGCAGCAACTGGTATGTCTATTCCACTTTTAAAAATAGTTTTACCGGTGGGAATAAGCTTTTACACCTTCCAAATTCTAAGTTATACAGTGGATGTCTATCGTAAACGAATTTCAGCCCAAAGAAATTTAATTGATTTAGCCACATACATTGTGCTTTTCCCTCAACTTATAGCGGGACCAATAGTTAGATACATTGATATATACAAGCAGCTAAAGGTTAGAAGCCACAGTGTAGAAATGGTATATGAGGGCCTAGTAAGATTTGTGATGGGCTTAGCAAAAAAAGTGCTAATTGCCAACTCTTTAGGAGAACTAGGAGATATCTTTGTTAAATCTACAGATAAGTCAGTGCTTTTTTATTGGATGTATGCCCTTGCATTTGCCCTTCAGATATACTTTGATTTTTCTGGATACAGTGATATGGCTATAGGCTTAGGTAAAATATTCGGATTTACCTTCCTAGAAAACTTCAACTATCCCTTTATATCAAAAAGTATTACAGAGTTTTGGAGAAGATGGCACATGTCATTGGGATCTTGGTTTAGAGACTACCTATACATCCCCTTGGGTGGTAATAGGGTAAGAACCTCTAGGTGGCTATTTAATATATTTGTTGTTTGGATGCTTACAGGATTTTGGCATGGAGCAGATTGGAATTTCATAATTTGGGGTTTATTCTTTGCAGTGCTCTTAATTTTAGAAAAGTTGTTCCTCTCAAAACTTTTAGAAAAGCTACCCTCCTTTATTTCTCACATATACCTTTTGATAATTGTCATAATTAGCTTTGTAATATTTGATGCCTCTTCAATGAACTTAGCCTTTGAAAGAATTGGAGCTATGTTTGGAGCCAGTGATAGTCCTTTATGGAATTCCAACTCCCTTTATTACCTAAGAAGTTATGCTCTTGTATTTATTGTAGCAATTATTGGAGCAACTCCTATGATTAAAAACCTTGTAGAAAAGGCTAAAAAGAAAGAAGGCTGGAGTAAAGCTATTAATATATTAAGCCCCATTGTTACCATAATCTTGCTTGTAGCTGTAACAGCTTACCTAATAGATTCATCCTTCAACCCCTTCTTGTACTTTAGATTTTAGGGGATGGATATTGAGGGTGTAAGGATAAAAGTATTATTTAGAAATATATAAATATGGAAAAGAAAATGGATACAAAGAATAAGTTAGATTTAGAAAATAATAAGAAAAAAGAAACAAGGAAGACTAGTGGCAAAACCAAAAGAAGCTTTAAGGATTTTATGCTAGGTATAAAAAGTAAGATTTCACTAAGCTTAGTAGTAATATTTTGGCTATCAATTACCTTAGTTGCTTGGACTAGGCCAGCAGATTCAATTTCTGAACATGAAAGAAGGCCTTTAGAGCAATTGCCAGCCTTAGAGGTAAAAGAGATTCTCTCTGGTCAGTACATGAAAGACTTTGAAGAATATGCTAAAGATCAATTTCCTTCTCGTTTTGGTTTTAGGAGTATAAAGTCTTTATTAAGATACTATGTGTTTTTACAAAGTGATAATAACGACATATTTATACATGATAAGTATGCCTCTAAACTAGAGTTTCCCATGAGTGAAAGTTCTATTAACTTAGCAGGTAAGAAGTTTAGTGAGATTTATGAGAAGTATTTAAAAGATACCAACACCAAGAACTATCTTTCAATAATCCCAGACAAAAACTTCTATTTGGCTAAACCCAATGGCTATCCTTCCATGGATTATGACCTTTTATTTGAGTTAATAAAAAGAGAAACTGGATTTGCTCAGTTTATAGATATAAGAGATACCTTGAAACTTGAGGACTTTTATAAAACAGATACTCACTGGAAGCAAGAAGCACTTTTACCTACAGTAAAAAAGATTCTAAAAGAAATGAATATGCTAGACTATTTTGCTTTTGACTATGAAAAGAAGATGGCTGAAATAGATTTTTATGGCGTCTATTACGGACAATCTGCTTTACCTTTAAAACCTGAAAAAATATATTATTTAACAAATATACATACACAAGATTCCCAGGTTTTTAACTTGGAAAATAACTCCTATACTTCTGTTTACGATATGGATAGACTCCAGGGTAATGACCCTTATGATATCTTCCTATCTGGAGCCAGTGCATTATTGGTGGTCGAAAACCCCCACGCCACTAGTGATAAAGAATTAGTTATATTTAGAGATTCCTTTGGCTCCAGCATTTCCCCCTTATTTTTGGAAGGCTATTCTAAGGTTACCCTGGTGGATATCCGTTACATTGCCAGCGATTTAATTGGCAGATTTATAGATTTTGAAAATCAGGACGTACTCTTTTTGTACAGTGCTCTTATCCTAAATAGGTCTGCAACCTTTAAATAATATTAAAGAGTTTGCTCATAAGACTCTATCTTAACAACCAAAGCGGCCCTAGCCCAAGGATAAGTTTTTGTGATCTTATCCAGGTAGGGTCCTTGTGTTTGCATAAAACCTTTTCCTCTTATTAAAAAACCAGTTCCTTTGTAATTTCTTCCTTGAACCTCTCTATTACAGATGGTCATTTCTACTTGGTCATTTTCCTTTAGGTTTTCTTCAGTTTTATTCATTCTACCAGCTGGTAGGATAATATAGTCATCTACTAGTGTTATATATGAATTCCATGAATTAACTATATGTCCACCATCTTTTCCTGTTGTCACTATACTTAAGGCGCTGTCTGGTGGGTTTTGTATAACCTCTAATAGTTTGTCACTTAGTATTACTTTGTTTTGTGTATCATTCATAGCTTTTATCCTTTCTTTAGTGTGGAGTATTTAAATATCAGTTTATTTATCCTAGTATTCTTGTATTTAGTATACTCTTTAGAAAAAGAAAAGGGGATAAATTGGTATAACAAAACCCCCATAAATTTGATTTGGTCCAACTTATGGGGGTTAGCTTATTAAGTCTGGCTAAAATCTTTTACTGCTTTAAACATGGATACAATATTTTCAGGAGGAACTTCAGGCATAATGTTATGTTCTGTGTTAAAAACATAACCCCCTCCTGGCATAAAGATATCTAAAATATTTAGGGTATAGTCATAGACTTCTTCTGGTGTCCCTCTATTTAGAACCCATCTAGTGTTAGCTCCACCTCCCCAAAAGGTCAAATCCTTACCAAAGTCTCTTTTTAGCTCTTTAGGGTCCATGCCCTTAGTGCTGGTTTGTACCGGATTTATAATCTCAAAACCAGCCTCAATTAAATCTGGTAATAGTAATCGAATAGAGCCACAAGAGTGTAAGAAAACCTTCATGTCAGAGTGTTTTTTAATGTAGTCACATAATATTTTGTGTCTAGGTTTAAAAAACTTCCTATAAAGCTCAGGAGACATAAAGGGCCCTTCATTGGTTCCTAAGTCATCTCCAAGTCTAACTACATCCACTAGATCACCAACAGATGAGCAGATATTTTCAAGAGATTTTAAGTGCTTTTCCATTAGGGCATCAAGAAGTCTTTCAACTTCTAAGGGTTCTAGAATTAGGTCCATAAGAAAGTTATCAATTCTTCTTAAAAATGTTCCCCACTCAAAGAGGTTACAGCCAGCTCCTAACATAAGGGCTCTATCTTGAGTTTCTATTAAATGGAGACACCTTTGTCTTAGTGTCTTGAAAAAGTTGGGCTTATGGGCATTGTCCCAAGGAGAAGACGCTAATTTTTGCCATAGAACCTTATCCATGGCCTTGCCTAAATCCTTAAAGTTATTAGGGTATCCATCAAGATAGGGAAAGAAAGTTTGGTCAAAAAAGGCACCACTGTCTGGCATAAAGGCTAATTTGTCTCCATCTTGGTCTAAATAGGCGTAACCATCTTCTTGTTTAACCGGTCTAAACCAAGCAGGGTAGAAGGCCTTGCTTGAATCGTTGAGTTTGACCTCATACCAATCATCTTTTCCTTGATTAAAGGCTCTACCTACATCAATTACATCCACTTGAAAGGCATCTAGGATGAAATCTTCTGGTTGTGCTAATTGCTGGACCACATCATAAACTAAGGTTGCACCTTTATTAATTCCCATGTGAGCCTTTAGCTTGTTATATGCTATGGCAGATATGGTAGAAGAGGGGGTAGACCCCAAATCAACAGGCACCACTTTACTTTCTACATGATTTATAGCTGAAAGTATTCTTTCTCTTGAATTCATTGAATTCTCCTTTTATTACTTTAGTCTAAATGAAAAACCTCTTCCATTTGAGCCCACCACTCCTTACCCTGGGCACTTTCTACAGGATATTGACAAGGGTCACAAAGCTTCCACCAATCTTGGGTTATGGGATCTTGGGCCATTTTTTCCATATCTTTTTCATAATCACTACCTGTGTATTCAAAGTATGAAAAGAGATAACCATCTCTGTGAAAGATAGAGTAATTTTCTATATTACACTTTTTTATGGTTTCTAGAACCTGAGGCCAAGCATTGGCATGAAGCTTTTTGTATTCTTCTAGTTTTTCTTGCTTAACTCTTATGACTGAGGCATATCTTTTCATTTTTCTTTACTCCTTTTTTTTCCTTACTCCTTTATTGCCTTGCTCTTTTTTTTCTTTTTAATATCTATATTCTTAGGATTGCCATGAAAGGCTGTGAGAATAAAGAGGAAAGAAAAGAGGGCACCCATTAGACCAGCATAACTAGCCTTGTATATGGTATAGGTCCAAAGAGTGAAGTGTTCAAAACCTGTAAGAGTGAAGATAAGAAGGCTTATGCCATAGAAAATTGGAACTATGCCTATGCATAAAATCCATCCATATGTTGCAGGCCATCTAAAAAAATCACCCACTTTTTCTTTAAACTTAGTATTTCTTTCTAAACTTGCATAAAGTTTCTTGTCTTTCACACCTGCATTTACTGACCAAGCTATGAGCCAGGCTAAGATAATAGCAGTAATAGCAATATCAAAAAAGATATCTATAAAGTTTTGCTGCTTACTTATGAGCTCATAGGCTTTTTTAGTATTTGTAAAATAGGCAATGGCACCATTTCCTAAAAAGTTGATTACAAGAGAAAGTAAAACCTGAATCTTTAAAAATTTCTTATGCTCTTTAGTCATGGGCTCCACCTAATTCTTCTAATACCTTAACTTGGTGGGAAGGAATCTTTCCATAAGAATCAGGGCCCACATTTAATAGAAGTCTTCCTTTTTTAGGGAACACTTCATTTATAATATCTCTAACTTCTTTTGATGTAATGAAATCTTGCTCTCTACTAAATTGATTAAAGCCAAAGGATTTGTCCATGCCCCTGCAAACTTCAAAATATATATCTTCAATATTCCACTCAGTATTATACTCTAAGGTTCTGTAGTCATAATACTTGGTCTCTAGCACTGGAGCAGAATCTTTTTCCAGCATTTTTTTAGCTGAGTAGTTTATAAAGGCTTCTCCCAATCTATTTCTAAGAAAATTAGGCCACTGGCCCCATCTATCATTTACTAGACCATCAGGAACATTTTTATAATAATATGCGAAAAGATCTTCCAATCTATCATCTGTTGGATAGCCAATATCAGACCATAGAATATCTGGCTTGTAGCGATCTATTATTTCAACCCAATGATTATAGCAGTAGTCTCTGTAAAGTTTAGAGTTGTCTTGTCCCATAAATAGAGACCCTGCACTGTCAATCCTTCTATCTTTAAAAGACCAGTCTATTAAAGAAGAATAATATACTCCAAACTTCATACCCCTAGCTCTAACAGCCTTGGCTAAATCTCCTACATAGTCAAAGTCCAAATTGTAGCCAGGCATTTTAGGATTAGCAACCTTAGTATCAAACATTACAAAACCATCATGGTGTTTACTTACAACCACCAAATACTTAGCCCCTGCCTTGTGAAAATAGTCAGCCCATTCTTCCACATCAACTTGTGCTGCTCTTTCTTTAAATACTGGAGCAAAATCTGCATATGGTTGATTATTAAAGGTCTTTTCATGATAGATTTGAGCAGGACTGCCTGGAAACTTAGCTGCATTTGGATACCATTCAGCATATGGCATGTTGGCAAAGATGTAACTCATGGGCATTTCAGCCATAAGCTTGCCATAATCGTCCACATCTACAGGCGCAAAAGCAGGGATGCTGGAAACTCCCCAATGAATGAAGATACCAAAATCAGCATCTTTGAACCATTGCGGTGGATTGTAACGGTGAATGTTAGGTGTTTCTACCTTTTTCATTAAATTACCCCCTATAAAGTTTTTAAAAAATAAATGAATTGTCGCAAAAATTAAGCAACAACATATAGATTATACCATCAATTGATCCTTTAGTTGCTACTTACTTTTGGTTTTGTTACCTTGTTATTTAAATTTTTAGTATTTGTACTACTGATAAATATCTAGGTTAGATAAAAGCTCCATTAGAGAAACTACATCTATATTTTGGGGACATACATTGTTACAGTTGCCACAAGATATGCAATCTATGGGAAGTCCCTTTGTTATAATCTCTTGAGCCTCTCTTCTAGCATGCCAAAGTCCATCAGTTTTATACTTGTTATAGACGGTTAAAAAGTCTGGAATATTTATATCTGAAGGACAATCATCCATGCAGTAACCACAGCCTGTACAAGGTACTGTAACAAAAGAATGATGAATCTTAGCAGATTTAAGTAGTATTTTTGTATCTTCATCCTTTAAGGCTATTTCATCAGAAAAGATTTCAATATTTTCTTCTAATTGCTCAAGATTAGACATACCACTTAATATGACCTTTAAGCCATCTAGTCTTTTTAGCCACATAAAAGCCCATTTAGCTAAAGACCAATCAGGATGAGCTTTTTCTAACAGAACACTAGATTCTTTTGTTAATTGTGTAAGTCGTCCTCCTCTTACTGGTTCCATAACAATAATAGGTATATCTCTTTTTCTAAGAGCTTCATATTCTTTTTTTGCTGTACCATAAAGCCAGTCAAAATAGTTTAGCTGAATTTGGGCAAAGTCCCATTTAGTATAGTCTGCAAAGGTTTCTAAAACCTTAACACTGGCATGGGATGAAAAGCCTAAATGCTTAATCCTTCCTTTTTTCTTTTGTTCTATTAGCCAGTCTACACTTCCAATATCTATATATTTTTGAAAAGTACTATCTGCTAAAGAGTGGATTAAGTAAAAGTCTATATAATCAGTTTGTAGTTTTTTTAATTGCTCTTCAAAGACCTCTTCATAATTAGTACCAGCATGAATGTTAAACTTGGTAGCTAAATGATAAGAGCTTCTTTCATATTTGCTCAAAACATCTCCTAAAAAGGTTTCTGATTCCTTGTTATGATAGGTGTAAGCTGTATCGTAATAGTTTATGCCCATTTTCATAGCATAATCTATCATAGGCTCTGCTTTTTTATAGTCTATATTTCCCTTGCCATCGTCTGTTATGGGAAGTCTCATATTACCCATTCCCAAATAGGATAAGTGCATATCTTTAAAAGATTTTTTTATCATTTGCTACCCCCGAAATTCTTTTTGAAAAAGATAAGTCATTTTTTATTATATGTTTAATCTTTAAGGCTGTCAAAAAAAAAGAAGCGTTTTAAAAAAATGCTTCTTTGGTAATAACCTCTAAATGGGTTAGAGATAGGGGATAAGACTGTCTTGTTTTTCTAATTTCTTTTTTTTATTTCCTTATTTAATCTTTACATGCAGAAGATGAGCCTTCTAAGCTTCCTTCTATACAGCTTTTTGCTATATCATCTACAGAGCCTTTAAGTCCTGTGACTACTTTTATATTATGACTTTCAAAAATGTTTAGGGCACTTTGTCCCATACCACCAGACACCATTATGGTTACCCCTTGCTGGTGCAAAAAATTTGGCAAAAAGCCAGGCTTATGTCCTGGGTTCTCTATAGCTTGCTTGTTTACGATTTTTTTATCTTGTATGTCAAATATGGTAAATTCTTGACAATATCCAAAGTGTTCTGCTACCTGTCCGTCGCTTGTTGCTATACATAGTTTCATTTTTTCTCTCCTCATATTATTATATTTGTTCCTGTACTAATGTAGTTAATTTGGTCTTCTAATTTCTTTTTTAAAAATTCATAGATTATATAGCCAGTGCAATGACCTGTATAGAAATAGGCTTTTGTTTTTTTCATATAATCTACTAAATCATTTAAGCCCTTTAATATATTTTTATCCTGCAAATCTATTTTGCTTAAGTGAAAGCCTCCAATAACATAAGTAGGATAAGTATTAAAAAGCCTCTTGTATCCTTCTAAGATATTTCTAATTCCTCTATGAGCACAACCAGTAAAAAGAAAGGTCTTTTCATTTTCTTTAATAAGTAAATTGATTTCATGGCTAAAAGTATCTGTTATAAAGTTGTTTTTACTATCCTTTGTAAAGAGGTGATAATCTTTAGAAAGGGGAGAAAAGTGCTCTTTTATGCTCCTGAAAATCTCTGCATTTTCATTAATCTTATGTCTATCTTCAACAATGATAAGTCTTTTTTGGTCTATACTATCCATACTTACCCCAATATCTTGTGGGCTTTCTTTTTTAAAGGAAAAGTGGGGTAAGAAGGCTTCTTTATGGGCAAAAATCTTTGCTACTTTATTAATCTCCATAAATTTACTCAAGCCACCTCCATGGTCATTATGGCCATGGGATAAAATGGCATAATCAACATCACTTAAGTCTAGATTTATTTGATTTGCATTATAGTAGAAATTTTGACTAGCACCAAAATCAAAAAGATATTCTTTGTTCTCTGTTTCAATGTATAGGCAAAGGCCATGCTCTTTTTTTAGAAGGGGACTATTGCTGATGTTTTCAGATAGGACTTTAATAATCATTAAAAATATCCCAAGGCTTCCATAGTTTTTTTGTATAGTTCTTTCAAAGCTCGTATAGCTAAGCTATCAATCTCTTTTAGACTTCTTTTTTTATTTACATAGTCTAGTACTTTTATGTCATAGGGAATTTTACCTACAAAAGCTAAATTATTTTCTTGGCAAAACTCTTCAATTTCTTTAGTTTTTTCTAGGTTTAAGTCGTATTTGTTCACACAAACCAGTATTTGAAGATCAAAACTTTTAGCCGTCTTTATAACTCTTTTAAGGTCTGAAATTCCAGAAATAGAAGGTTCAGCTACAAGTAAAGTTGCATCCACTCCGCTTAAAGAAGCTATTACAGGACACCCAATTCCAGGTGAGCCATCAATTATGGCTAAATCTGTATAGTCTAAAAGATGGTCTTTCATTTTTGCTTTAACTTCACTAACTAAAAGGCCTGAGTTTCCCGCTCCAGGATAAAGCTGGGCTGTGGAAAATACTCGTCTTGTATCTTTATATAGTTTTAGTTTGCCAATAGAGTTATCATGCATACTTATGGCCTTATGTGGGCAAACAAGATAGCAAAGGGCACAACCTTCACAAGAAGTTATGTCGATAGTATGAAAAGGTTCATTTAAAATTGAATTAAATCTACAAGCTTCATAGCATATCCCGCAATCAATGCATAAGTCTCTATCTATATGGGCAACTTGTAGACCATAGAATTCTTGACTTAAAAGAGGCTCTTCTATTTCCATAAGTAAATGAAGGTTAGGTGCATCTACATCACAATCAGCATAAGCTCTACTTCTAGACAATTCAATAAAGGCAGATGCTACTGTGGTTTTTCCTGTGCCACCTTTACCGCTTAATATTAAAAGTTGCTTCATTTGGCCACCTCCTTTAAAATACTTTCCCATAAGTTTTCAAATATCTTAAAGTATCTAGGATCTTCTTTTGCGGCTATTAGCCCTTGAGAATTTATGTAGGCTAGTTTAGGGTCAAAATCAATGGATGCTAGAATTGGTATCTTGTTTTTAGAACAATAATCATATGAAGGATTTTCTCCCTTTGTTACCTTGTTTAGTAAAGCACCATAGGGAATATTGTATAGCTTAATAAGATTGTGAACCATTTCTAGGTTATGACTTCCAAAGGTAGAGGGTTCTGCTACTAAAAGAGCGAAGTCTGCACCTTTTACACTTTCTATAACGGCACAAGAAGAACCTGGAGGACAATCTATAAAATTTAAGGTATTTGCTTTGTTCTTAAAGTTATCTTCATTTAAGAGTTCTTGTATAATGGGAATTCCTGATACCTCAGTAGGATTTAAAAATCCACTTCTAATATATGTCTGGTCCACCTTTTCATGGCTGTAGTAGCCAATGGATTTATCTATTTCTGTAAGAGCTTTTTTAGGACATACTATGGTACAAGCACCACACCAATGGCAAATTTTATCAAAAAGAATCCATTTATTATTGGCATAGGCAAGGGCATTGTATCTGCAAAAATTTACACATTCTAAACAACCATCACATAAGTCTTGGTTACAGGTGGGGATTTTTACATTTACCGGTATTTTCTTTTCTCTTTTGCTTTTAAAGTAAAGATGACCATTGGGCTCTTCTGTGTCACAGTCAATATATATGGAATCTTTGTTAATATGAGCTAGATTAACAGATATAAAGGTTTTGCCTGTTCCACCTTTGCCACTTAATATTGCTATTTTCATAAAAGTTACTCCACATGATGAAAGCCAGCATGTATTTCTGTCAGTTCTTCTAATTTATTTTCTTTTAGAGCTTGTACATTTTCTATTAGGCTTTTTTCTAAAGCCTTATAAATTTTTATATTTCCAGCTTGTAGAACCTGAGCTGCATTTTCTCCAGCCCTAAAAGTTATAACAAAAAGGACCTTTTCATTTACAAGTTGTTGGGCTGCTTTTATTCCAGCTCCCCCTTGGGCTTTCATAGCTTCATTGTCCACAAACTCATGACTATCACTACTAGTATCATAAATTAAATAAAAAGGAGCTCTCCCAAAAGAAAGACATACTGGAGAGTTTAAGTCTTTTTTCTCAGCAGGTATTGCTATTTTCATTTTTTCCTCCGCTTATCTTTGAAACCTTTGACCCTGTCTATGGCGACCACAACCTCTGGTCTGGCAACCTCTTTGGGTACCATCACATAGGACATAGTCACCACCTTCTATCAAGATCATTTTGCCATTTACTATGGCATCTGCAAGTTTTCTTCTTGCTACACTGTAAATACCCTGTATAGTTGTACGGGCAATATTCATTTGTTGGGCACATTCTTCTTGGGTGAAGCCTTCATAGTCTATCAACCTGATTGTTTCATATTCGTCTATTCCCATGATTACCCTATCGTAGGGTCCACCACCAGGAGGGTAGGGACCAAATCGGCTTTTTTGGGGTAAATCACAGACTGTGCGCCATTTTCTAGGTCTTGCCATATAAAACCTTTCTCATCTTATGAGTCTATTTTTCTGCTAGTTCATCTAGTTGCTTTTTAATGGCTTCTAATTCTTCTTCTAAATATCTTTTTTGGTCCTCTAAGAATTCCTTGTTAGGAGCTTGAGCATAATATGGTTCATCGTAATAGGGTCCACTATAGCCATAATAGCCTCTACCGAAACCACCTCTTCTACCATAAAAGCCTCCGCCTCTCATGGGTCTTCTGCCAGGTCTTGCGCAATAACCCATGCCTCTTCCTGTCATTGGTCCATAGCCCATAGGGCCTCTTCCATCAAATCTAGGCATTTTGATACCTCCAAAAGTATTTCTGACATATGTCAGATACTTTTATTATATTCCCTTACTGACATATGTCAATAACTATTTATCGGATTTTCTCTAAATCCTTTAAGATATTTTCTTGATAATCTGGAATATTTCCATTCATATCAGGACCCACATTTAAAAGAAGTCTGCCTTTTTTAGGGTAGATGTCACTAATAATCTTTTCTATCTCTTCTATGCTTATATAGTCTTTTTTACTAGAGTATTTGTTGTAGCCAAAAGACTTATCCATACCTCTACAAACCTCAAAATATATTTGAGACTCAGTCCAGTTACTAGTGTATTCAAGAGTTTTATAGTCAAAGTATTTAGTACCTGCTGGGTCAGAACCTCCTTTTTTCTCTACAATTCTAGCTCCCATGCTAAAAAGAAGCTTTCCTAAGGGGTTTCTAATATAGTTTGGCCACTGACCCCATCTATCATTTACTAGGCCATTTGGAACCTCTTTGTAGTAGTATGCGAAAAGATCTTCTAAACGTTGATCCCAAGGATAACCAATGTCCGACCAAAGTATGTCTGGCTTGTATCTGTCTATGATTTCTATCCAGTGGTTATAGCAATAGTCTGCATATGTCTTAGACTTATCATTACCTAAAAGGATATCTGTAGAGCTTTTAATAGGCTCTTTTGTAAAGGTCCAATCTAAAAGAGAAGAGTAATATACTCCAAATTTAATATCTTTTTTTCTGCAGGCCTTAGCTAAATCTCCTACAAAGTCAAAGTCTAAACAATAGTCATCTATATTAGGGTTTTTATGCTTACTATCAAACATGACAAAGCCATCATGGTGTTTAGACACAATAACCAAGTATTTGGCCTTAGCCTTGGAAAAAAGGTCTACCCAGGCTTCTATGTCCACATTTTTTGCACTAGCCCTAAAGTCCTTTACAAAATCCTCATAACTTAAATTAGGATAGTTCTTTTTATGGTAGTCATATACAGGGCTGTTTTTTATTCTTAAACTATTTTGATACCACTCAGCATAAGGGGTATGTACAAAAAGGTATTCCAGTCCTCTTTTTTTTACAATCTGGTCAAAATCATCTTCCTCAATTGGAGCATAGGCTGGAACAGAGTAGGGACCCCAGTGTATAAAGATGCCTAAATCTGCTTGTTTAAACCAGTTGGGAGGATTATATCTATTGATGTTTACTAAGTTGCTTGTCATAATTGTTCACCTTTGTTAATGTTTTCTTCTAAAAAGACTTTCAGCTTGCTCTTTAGATATTTCACCCATGTTGTATCTTGCCATTATTTGTACATCATGGTCATTTAATTTGTAGAAAGAATAAAGGACAATAGCTAAAACTGCACCTATGGCAGGTACTAGAGTATAGGTAAACCAAAGTCCCTTTAAGGCTAGGCTGGATTGGATAGCCTCTCCAGTCTTTACCAACTTATCTAAGTGGGCAAAACTTTCAGCCTCAATTGTCTTCCAACCAAAAAAGCCTAATATTAAAAGCCCTAGGGGTTGGGCTAAGGATGTAAACTTAGCTGCAAAGGATTGTATGGCAAAAGCCATTCCTCTAGCATCTACCTTGGTTTTGTATTGACCATATTCTACACAGTCTGGAGTAAAGGTAAGATTTAGAATATATATGGTGGCATAGGGTATTGAGTTAATGACCAACAAGATAATATATAGGGTTATATTTTTATAGCCTACAAAGTACATGATAAAGCTCATAAGGGCAAATACTATATTTGAGTAAAAGAAAAGGGCAAATTTATCCACCTTTTTTAAAACCATATTTATGAAGATAGTTACTAATATCATGGGTAAGGCCTGTATAAGTTGTAGTACTACACTAAAAAGTGCACTTCCAAATAGATAATAGGAGACAAAAAGTCCTAGAGCTGATCCTGTAGCTGCTATTCCAAAGACAATATAGCCACTATAATACAAAAGAAGGTACTTGTTTTCATTTAAATATTTAAATAATCCTTTAATAGTATAGGAATCTTCAACAGCTCTTGTGAAATCCACTCTTTCTTTTCCCTTTATACTTATGGGTAACATAGTAAGAGCAATTATTACCGAGGTAAGAATAGCCACAAGAGGAAAGCTCATGCCCACCTGTTCACTTACTAGCACTGTTGCTATCATTGAAAGTATAAAGGCTGCCGCTAAAGCAAAAATTCTAGAAAGAGATAAGAGCTTATTTCTCTCTTGCACATTGGCTGTCATTGTGGTTGCCATGGAGTAAATGGGAACATCACTTAGAGTATAGGCTGCATCCCAAAGAACATAGGCAACAATAACCCAGACTAATTTTAAACTAGAATCTAAGCCTCTTGGTATTATGAAAATTAAAATAGTAGTTATGGGAATTAAGGCACTACTAATCCTTAACCAAGGTAGACTCTTGTTACCACTCTTAAATTTTACCTTGTCAAATATGATTCCAAAAAGGGTATCATTAACAGCATCCCATATTTTAACTACAACCATGGCTAGGGCAATTTTTCCTAAATCTACCCCTATTAAGAGCATATAACTGGTTAAAAAGGCAGCTAGCATGGTATATGACATACTTTGTCCAACAAAATATGACCAATAACTGACCCTTTCTCCAAGGCTTGTCATTTTAGATAAGCCAATATCATCTTCTATTGTCTCATTCTTTTCAGTCATGTGATTATAGTCCTCCTTATTTTCTTATAGTAATACGAACAAGTCTAGCTTTAGTATCTACTAAACAAAGCTTGAAAAAGCCCTCTTTTGCAAGTATTCCTAAAGTTACTTTCTTTTGAATTCATTTATTTATCTCTTCTTTTTCTTCTTGCTAAATCATATCATCATTAGCTGATTTTAGTAATATGAGTTTGGGCTAATTTGAAAGATATTTTAAACTTCATTCCTCTATGTGTGTCGCAAATGTTTGACTTATCTAGAGAAAGGTATGGAGACATGAAAAAGGGTATATATCTCTTTTTGCTTACTTATGCTATAATCTAAAGAGAAAAATTTAGGAGGATGGCTATGGTAGAAAAAGTATATAAATTTTCAACTGGTGACGAAAAAGCAATTGAAAAAGTTTTATTTGATGAAAACATACACTATATTCATCTGGTATTTAATAAAGAGGATGGCTTACCAGAACACAATTCTAACTCCAATGTTTACATGACCATATTAAGAGGTAAATTAACCATAGGTTTGGATGATAAAAAGGCCAATGTCTATGAAAGAGGAACCATGTTAAAGATACCCAATAACACAAAAATGAATGTGTCTAATAAGCATGATGAGACTTTAGAAATACTAATAGTAAAGGCGCCAGCCCCCTTGTAATTTAAAAAGTTTATGAAAGCTCACTGAGCTAATGGAAAATTATTAAATCAAAATAAAGAAAGGTCCCTTTTGCCAGGGACTTTTTCTTACCCTTAAAATATGCTTTTCTATAGTTTTTTTATAGCCTTCCTGCTTTTTGTTTTAAAAGGTAAAATTTGTCTTGAAAAAGCCACAATTTGCAAGAAAACTAATTGACAAAGCAATTCAAATTATTATATAGTTAACGGACAGCACCAAAGAATATTTAGACAAAGATAAGAACTTTTGTTCATTTGTTACAATGGGAATTTGGCATCTGTAAAAGATGAAGATGGGGGAAAAAATGGCCAATAGCCTTGGTTGTATTTTGGATATACAGAGTATCCAAGACAAAAAAGAAAATAATTACAAAATTTATATTTACTTTAAAGGATGTAATATTAAATGCTATTGGTGTGAGTTGCCCGAGGCTGTCAATCTTAAAAAAGAAATCCAATATATAACTGCAAAATGTGATAACTGTGAAAAATGCATTTATGTCTGTCCACAAAATGCTCTTTTGAAAAACGGAAATAGCGTAATTTTTTCAAGAGATCTTTGTGTTCAATGTGGAAATTGTGTAGAAGCCTGTGACAGACAAGCAAGAATAATGGCTGGTACAAACATCTCAGCTGATGAGATTATTGAAGAGATTTCTTTTATGCAAAAAAAGATGGGTAAACCTCCAAGCTCTATAGTGTTAACCGGAGGAGAACCCCTTTTGCAAGATACATTTATTAAGGATATTTTGTCTGCTTGTAAGGAAAATAATCTTCATACCACAGTTGTAACCTCAGGAAATGTTGCTTTTAATAAATATATTGGAATTGTTCCTTTTACCGATGTCTTCTATTACAGTATCAAGAGCTTAGATAAAAAGAAGCACAAGAAGATAACTGATTTTTCTAATAATAAGGTGCTAAATAATATTAAACAATTAAATGAAATTGCCAATGACATAGTTTTAAGCATTCCTTTATTAAAAGAGGTCAATGACCAAAAAGAAGAAATAGAGGAAATAAGAGACTTCGTAAAAGGCCTAAAAAAAATATCTGCAGTTGAACTACAGATATTTAACACTATTCCAGTAGAAAAGTATCAGGCCCTTGGCCTAGAAAAACCTACAGATTCTTTGGATATTTCAATGGATATAGATTTTAGCCAACTTGTGGCTGTCTTAGAAGAGGCAAATATAAAGACCAGAGTAACTAAGGGCATTGCTAGGCTTTCTATATAATCTCTAATACCAGCTCAACTTGTCCTGCTGTGTTTTCATCATCATTTTTAGCATTTGAATCAATACTTGAAAATACTACTAGACTATCTGATATATCTACATCAGCACCTTTTACACTTTTAACCCTAATTGTTTTATCTAAATCATCCAATCTTACATGCCACTTAAGAGGCTTTTTCTTATCAAAATCAGAAAAATCTCCTTTGAAGATAAGTAAATTGTCCTTTCTTTCAATGACAAAAGATAATTTTCCATTTACAGTTACAGCGTTTTTAGCGGATATAAGCTCATTATTACCATAAAAATATCTAGGAACAGCTGGAGTTATATGAACACAATCATCATCAAAAACACTATCTGCTATTAGCATGTCCCTAATGAACTGTACAGAACAAACAGAGGTCCAAGCATGTTGTAGGTCTCCTGAAATTCTAGGGGAGCCCTTTTCTTCTGACCTTTCTTCACACCATGAAAATACTGGGGTTGCATGGTTTAGGGCAGCTACTAGGTAATTAGCAGAAATATCTGCCTTACCACTTAGTATATTTACATATGCCATAGCGTCTAGGGCTATTGCTACCCAAAGTCCTTGGTGCATCCAACCTAGGTTTTTAGGTAGTCCGCCAAGAGATATATTGGTCTGAAGTTTTTTCATGGTACCTACAGCCAAGGGGTCATCAGGGCTTAAAATATTTGTTGGATATACCACATCTGCTACACCCCATCTGCTACCAGTTGTATTGTGGGCAGTGGAGCCAATCCAAATATTATCATCTTCTTTAATGTGGCCTATCTTTAAGGAATCAAGGATACATTGTTTAAAATCTTTTCTATTTTCTTCCAGTTCAGTATATTCTTTTTCTAGTCCTAACTCCAAAGCTGCCCAACAAGCTATTTCAATTCCTTTGTAGTGCATAAAGTTGTGGGGGTAGAAGACCCCAAAAAGATCCTCTCCATTTTTTAAGCCCCCATCTCCCATACCTCTTGGCATTAGTCCATAGAAAGGATGACTGGGTTCATGTTTTTTCTTAGTATTTTCTCTTTGTTCTTTTGACCAAAGGGCTGACTTATACATCCTTTTAAAGTTTTCTTCTAAAAAATCTCTATCTTTAGACCTTATATAATACTCCTTTATTCCTAGGCTCTTCCAACCAGATGTACACCACATATATTTACCCCATTGGCGATCATCCTCCCAAGAACCGTTTTCTAACTGGAATTGGGCTATAAAATCCATATTTTCTTTAGAAGTTTCAAAATAGCCAAATTTACTCATGGTTATGGCATGCAGGGTTGCTTCTACAGTATTGGCAGACCTATACATTTCAGTTCCTGGCATACCAGCCATTTTTCCATTTGCCATTTCTTCTCTCATAACAAACATGTCGCAAAAGCCTGCCTTATAGGCATTTTCTATTTGATAGTCAGGTAAAGAAAACTGACTGGCATCTTCAACTAAATCTGTCCAAGCCTTAAGGCCAGCTTGAATTTTTTCTTCCCAGTTAACAGCCATCAAATCATCTAGGTCTTCACTATATTTTTTATTGGGTCTTATGAGATATTTAACTACTTCTTCATTTTTTTGCAAGCTTATATCATAGGTAACAGACTCACGAGAAAAAGGAATAGTGGTAGTTTTTTCTGCATCCATAATGACTATTCTGTTAGAGGCATCACCAAAGATAGGATTTACCACACTATAATCACAGTCAAAGTCAAACCATTTAGTGTTTATGGTATTTTCTCTTACTAGGGCATTTATCTTAAGGTTTCTACTTTTACTATCTTTGTTTTTCCCTTGAATCTTTATTACATCTCCTAGATCTGTGGCAATTGCTTTTAGGCTTACACTTACTAACTTGTCCTCTGATTCCATTTCATAATGCAAGGCAGGGATATAGCCCTCAATTCGTGACCAATTAGTGCCAACCATAGGCTCTTTGTCACAATATCCTTTTATTTCTACCTTCCAATCCAGTTTTATTCTTTTGTAGGCCCCTAAGGGATTGGTTTTAGCAGAGCCATCACTCCATTGGATTGTTAAGCCATCTTTTTTGCTATCAAAAAGAGTCTTGTGACTGGAGTTTGGTAGACAAACACAAAGTCTGTGGGGTTCACTAAAGGCATATGAAAAATCTATTTTTGTTTTCTTCATTTTTTTTGCTCCTGTTTTTCTTTTCCCAAACAAAAGGGTGTCATTGTTCTATCCTATTTCTATCTCTATCTCTACTTTATCTTGTAAATCTCTTAGGGTAACTATGCCTTTATCAATAGAAGCTTTTCCACCTTTAATAGATTTTATTACAAGGGGACTATCCATTTCTTCTAACCTTACATGCCATTTAAGGCCTTTTTCTTTATTGAAATCTTCAAGGCTTCCTTTAAACAATATGGTATTATCTCTTCTTTCAATGCTAAAAGATAGTTTTCCATCTGTAGTAACCGCTTTTTCAACATTAATCTTTTGATGGTTGTTATAGAAGTATCGAGGAACTGCACAGGTTAGATGAATAAAGTTATCTTTAAAGACACTGTCTGCTACCAACATATCTCTAACAAATTGGGTTATGGAAATGGGAGTCCAGGCATGTTGTAAATCTCCAGTAATCCGAGTTGATCCTTTTTCTTCAGTTCTTTCTTCACTCCAGGTTAAAAGTGGAGTTCCGTGGTTTAGAGCTGCTACTAAAAAGCCCGCTGGAATATCTGCATCACCTCTTAAGATATTTACATAGGCCATAGAGTCTAGAGCAATTGCAACCCAAAGACCATCTGGTATCCAGCCTAGATTTTTAGGTAGGCCACCTAGAGATATATTGGACTGAAGTTTTTTCATGGTTCCACTTACTAAAGGATGGTTAGGATCTAGAACATTTGAAGGGTAGGCAACATCTGCAACACCCCATCTACTACCAGCCCTGTTATGGGCACAAGATCCAATCCAAATATTGTCCTCATCTTTTATATGGCCAATCTCTAGAGAATTTATTAAGTCTTTTTTGTATTCTTCACTATCTAAAAACAATTCTTCATACTTATCTTTAAAACCTAATTCTTTAGCTGCCCAAGCATTAACAGCAAGTCCCATATAGTGGAGAAAGTTATGGGGATAAAAAACACCAAATAGGTCATCTCCGTCTTTAAGGCCACAGTCTCCCATGCCCCTTGGCATTAGACCATAATTAGGGTGAGAAGGCTCATATTTTTCCTTAGACTTATCTCTTTGTTCTTTAGACCAAGAGGATGCTTTATACATTCTTTTGAAGTTTTCTTCTAAAAGGACCTTGTCTTTTGACCTGATATAGTATTCTTTTGTAGCTTGGCTCTTCCAGGCAGAAGAAGACCACATATATTTGCCCCATTGACGATCATCTTCCCATGAACCATTTTCAAGTTGGAATTGAGATATGAATTCAATATTTTCTTTTGCATCATCAAAATATCCATACTTACTTAAAGTTATTGCTTGAAAGGCTGGCTCTCCAGTATTGGCAGACCTATACATTTCAGTGCCTGGCATACCAGCCATTCTACCGTCTGCCATTTCTTCTCTCATGACAAAGATGTCACAAAAGCCTGCCTTGTAGGCATTTTCTATTTGATAGTCAGGTAAAGAAAACTGACTGGCATCTTTAACTAGATCTGTCCAAGCCTTAAGGCCAGTTTGAATTTTTTCTTCCCAGTCTATAGCCATCAAGTCCTCTAGGTCTTCACTATATTTTTTATTGGGTCTAATGAGATATTTAACTACTTCTTCATTTTTTTGCAAGCTTATATCATAGGTAACAGACTCACGAGAAAAAGGAATAGTGGTAGTTTTTTCTGCATCCATAATGACTATTCTGTTAGAGGCATCACCAAAGATAGGATTTACCACACTATAATCACAGTCAAAGTCAAACCATTTAGTGTTTATGGTATTTTCTCTTACTAGGGCATTTATCTTAAGGTTTCTACTTTTACTATCTTTGTTTTTCCCTTGAATCTTTATTACATCTCCTAGATCTGTGGCAATTGCTTTTAGGCTTACACTTACTAACTTGTCCTCTGATTCCATTTCATAATGCAAGGCAGGGATATAGCCCTCAATTCGTGACCAATTAGTGCCAACCATAGGCTCTTTGTCACAATATCCTTTTATTTCTACCTTCCAATCCAGTTTTATTCTTTTGTAGGCCCCTAAGGGATTGGTTTTAGCAGAGCCATCACTCCATTGGATTGTTAAGCCATCTTTTTTGCAATCAAAAAGAGTCTTATGACTGGAGTTTGGCAGACAGACACAAAGTCTGTGAGGTTCACTAAAGGCATAAGAAAAGTCAATTTTTGTTGTTTCCATTTTTCCACCTCTTTTTTATTTTAGGTTTAAAATCTTTGCCCCATTTTTGTATAGTATGAGGTCTTGTCTTTCTTTATCTTTAATCAGTTCTTTTAATTTTTTAATTTCTTCTAATCCATTGGACCAAGGAGAGTCAGAACCAAAAAGTATCTTATCCTTGTCATGAGCATTTACAATCTTTAAGAATATTTCAGGGGAATAATAGGAAAAACCCATGGATGTATCTAAATAGATATTCTTTCCCATAAGATGCTCATATACTTGGTCCCATTGTCTATGTCCTCCAAGATGTCCTAATATCATAACTCCCCCTTGCATTTGGTCTACTACCCTAGCGAATCTTTGAGGATTGGATTTATATGGGCCAGGCATACCTATATCTTCACCAGCGTGTTGCATTATAATTAGACCTTTGCTAAAGGCATAATCATAAATTTTTAACATTTGGGGAGAATCTACATAAAAGTCTTGGTATTCAGCATGAAACTTAATACCTTTTAAGCCTAGACTGGCTACAAAATCAATATCTTGTTTGTAGGTGGGGCTGTGGGGAAAGATTCCACCAAAGGGGATCACTCTATCACAGGCTACACTATGAGCCCACAGATTAGTTTTTTCCAATTGGCTGGGCTTTGTAATTATGGTCTGGATTACAGATATATCTACACCCCAGATGTCCATAACCTCTAAAAGACCCTTTTTAGTCAAATCAGTATAGGGTAAAAAAGCATAATTAATATTTCTTGTCAGAGTTTCTTTGGCCTTAGGCGCTAATTCATCTGGAAATATATGTGTATGTATATCAATAACCATAAGTTAACCTCTTGCTTATATGGCACTATACCAGATTAAGTAGACTTATTCTACATCATCTACCTTAATCCAAGTATTTTCTTTTATAGATAATTCAACTGCATCTAAGACCTTGCTGGCCATCATACCATCATAGAAGCTGGGATTTGTAGGCTTATCCAAAGAAATGCTTTGGAAGAACTCATAGAATTGATGAACAAAGGTGTTTTCATAGCCAATTATATGGCCTGGTGGCCACCAAGCACTAACATAGGGGTGTAAGGGATCAGTTGCCTTTATCCTTCTAAAACCCTGATATTCTTGGGGGTCTTCTTTATTGAAGTATAGAAGTTCATTCATGTTTTCAAATTCAAACTTAAGGCTGCCTTTTTCCCCATTTATTTCAAAATTCATATCGTTCTTATGTCCTCCAGCAAAACGGGTAGTTTCAATGGTGCCTAAAGAGCCATTTTTAAATCTAAACATAAAGATGGCAGCATCGTCCACATCCACCTCTTCAAGTTTTACACTCTCTTTTTTAGTCATAGCAGATAAGCCTTCCATATCTTGGGCAGAGGGTCTTTTTGTTATAAAAGTTTCCCACATACCTGTTACAGAATCTATATCTCCTACTAAATATCTGGCTAAATCAATAACATGGGCTCCCAAATCACCTAATGCTCCTGAGCCAGCAGCTTTTTTATCCAGCCTCCATGATTTTGGAAAATCTGGGTCCATTACCCAATCTTGTAAAAAGGCCCCTCTAAAGTGATATATTTTACCAAGTTTGCCTTGGTTAATCATCTTTTTAGCTAAAGCCACAGCAGGAGCAAAGCGATAATTAAAGCCTACTTGGTGTTTAACTTGAGCTTTTTCTGCCTCTTGGTACATTTCTTTTGCATCCTTGTAATTTAGGGCCAAGGGCTTTTCACAAAAGATATGCTTTTTATTATATGCAGCCAAAAGGGCAGGTTCTTTATGAAGAAAAGAAGGGGTTGTTATGTCAATGACATCAATATCATCTCTTTTAACTAGGTCGTAATAGGAAGTTTGGTATTCTAAAAATCCTAATTTAACAAGAGCCTTAGCCAGAGCTTCTTCATTTGTTCCACACAAAACCTTTTTTACAATTCTGTCCTTAGTATCAAAAAACATAGGTAACATGGAAAAGGCATTGGAATGGGCTTTTCCCATAAATTTATAGCCTATAAGTCCTATATTAATATCCTTCATAAGAGTAGTCCTTTCTTTAATTACTAGATGCCTTGATTATAGCATAAGAGATAAAAAGCTTTTGAATTTGCTTGAGTTTCTTTTTCTTTTCTTTGCTATAATGGCTATATTAAAGGGGGAAGGGAAGAAATGATTAATTTAAGAAATGACTATTCCACCTTAGGTCATGAAAGAGTGTTAAAGGCACTACTAGAGCACAAGGATAATGTGTATCTTGGTTATGGACTAGATTCTTGGTCAAAAAAGGCAGAAGAGAAAATAAAGGAATTATTAGAGAATAAAAAAGTAGAAGTGCACTTTTTAATGAATGGCACTGGGGCTAACATGATTTTGTTAAGCCATGTTTTAAAACCCTACCACGCAGTTATATCCGCAGACACAGGACATATCTATGTTCATGAAACTGGAGCCATAGAGGGATCAGGTCACAAAATATTAACCTGTAACAATCAAGAGGGTAAAATTTTGCCTGACCAAGTGGAAGCTATCTGTAAAGCCCATACAGATGAACATATGGTAAAGCCTAAAGCCCTATACATCTCCAATGCTACAGAAACAGGAAGTGTATATACTCTACAAGAACTAAAGGCCCTTAAAAAGGTATGTATAAAGTATGACCTCTATTTCTATATGGATGGGGCTAGATTAGGTGTAGCCTTAGAAAGTTGTCTAAATGATATAAAATGGTCTGACTTATGCAAGCTCTTTGATGCCTTCTATATTGGTGGCACTAAAAATGGAGCCCTTTTAGGAGAGGCTATGGTTTTAGTCAATGAAGATTTTAAAGAAAATTTTAGATACCACATTAAGAATAAAGGGGGCATGTATGCAAAGGGCTTTGTTATTGGGTTAGAGTTTTATGAGCTCTTTAAAGATGGTCTTTATATGGAATTGGCAAAAGAATCTTTAGAGTCAGCAAAACTTTTAAAAGATATAATGGAAGAATTTGGTTACTACACCTTTTATCCAAGCTCAACTAATCAGCTGTTCTACTTGGTCGATAAGAAGGAATATGAAGTTTTCTTAGAAAATGTCTCCTTTGAATTATTAGGAGAAAATGAAGAAGGATATTTAATTCGCTTTGTAACAAGTTATGCAAGCAAAAAAGAAGAAATTGAAAAAATGAGAAGGATCTTAGAAAAGATAAGAAGATAATATGAAAAATGAATTAAAAGAGTTAAGAGAATTAGCAAAAGTATATGCTGAGTATGCTTTTTCAGATAAAAACATCCAAACACCAGACCAATACAGACAGCTTAACAGTCTTAAGATGGTAAGACCTCCTGTTTTGGTTTTTGAAGTTCCTTGGGGAGAGATGGCTTATGATGATGAGTTAAGGATAAGAAGTGAAAGCCCCCTATACAGAGGAATAGAAAATGCTATTAGAAGAGATATTTTTCAGTTTAAGTATTTTGGAGGAGACTATGCAGTCCACCCCTATTACATGGTTAAGACCAGAGTAATTGATAGGGGAATGGGTCTTAATGTAAAAGAAAATGTTATATCTTCTACAACTGGCGCCTACATAGCTGCCCATGAATATCATGACATTTTACCAGATGAAGAAGCTCTTGAAATGATACAAGACCCCTATTTAGAAATTGATGAAGAAGCTACAAATAGGGCTCTTGAGGCAGCCCATGAAGTCTTTGACGGAATAATGGAAGTGAAAAGAGGTGGAGTTCAGGCATACTTTGCCATGTGGGATGAAATACCTAGATTTCACGGAGTGACCAACAGCCTTATGGATTTAAGTGATAGACCAGAGTTTGTACATAAACTAATAGATAAGTTTACCACTTACAAGGAAAAGCACTTAGACCTTTATGAAAAACTAAATATCTTAGAAACAGATCCTTACTATCTACACTGCACCCCAGCTTGCACCTATGAATTACCCATAAAGGATATGGATAAAGAAAAGATTGGAGCTAAGGATGTTTGGGGCAGGGGAATGGCACAAATCTTTTCAACGGTATCTCCACAGATGCACTATGACTTTGATATTAAGTACATGAAAAGGCTCTTTGATAGGTGTGGGCTTACCTATTATGGCTGCTGTGAGCCATTAGATAGAAAGATTCACATACTAAAAGAATTCTCAAATTTAAGAAGAATATCCATAACCCCTTGGGCTGATGTAAATATTGCATCTGAGGCTATGGGTAGAGACTATGTATTGTCTGCAAAAAGCAATCCTGCCTTTGTATCCCAAACTAATTTTGATAAAAAACCTGTAATAGAGGAAACTAAAAAGATTATTGAAGCTTGTAAGAAAAACAATACTCCTTTTGAGTTTATCTTAAAAGATATCTCAACCATAGCCAACAAAAGAGACAACCTAACTAAATGGGTTGAAACTGTAAACCAAACAATTACTAATTATTGGGGATAATGATAAATTCATAGAGGTCAGATAAGCTTGTAAAAGACTCCTTTAGACCTTCAGTTATATATACTAAGTTGTCTTTTGTAACAAATATTGCTTCAAAGTCTTGGGTTTCTTTCCAGATTTTTAAGCTCTCTTCCATACCAAGCACAAATAATCCAGTAGAAAGGGCATCTGCATAGGTGCCACTTTTTGTTACTATGGTTACACTCAAGAGCTCATTGTCAGCGGGATAGCCTGTTCTAGGGTCCAAAATATGATGATAAAACAAGTCATTTTCAATAAAGTTTCTTTGATAAGAGCCAGAGGTAACAATAGCCCTATCTGTGATTTCAAAAAGGCCTAATAACTCCTTTTCATCTTGGGGATCTTGTAGTCCTACTCTCCACAAACTTTTATCTGCTTTTAAGCCAAAGACCTGGATGTTGCCCCCTAATGAGATTAAGCCCCCTTTTGCACCTTGGCTTTTTAGTAAACTCTCAACCATATCTCCTGTATAGCCTTTAGCTAAGGCCCCTAAATCAATCTTCATATCTTGTGGCATGCAAAGTCTAGGAGATATAGCTTCTTTAAGATTAATTTTTGAGTAATCTACTAGACTCAAAAGTTCCTGAATTTCTTCATCTCTAGGCACCTTAAATTCTTTACTAGGAAAACCCCAGGCTTCAACAAGGGGATAAATAGTAATGTCCAAAGCTCCTTTTGTTAGTTGAGATACAAAATTTGCTATTTCTATTTGATTTTTAATGTCCCCACTTATATCTAGACAGTCACTAGTTCTCTTATTAATATCTGCTAAATCTCCTGTTTTCTCATAGGCTGCAAAGTTATATGCATAGTCCATAATGAGGTCAAAAGCATCTTTTAGACTTTTTTTATAGCCTCTATGATTAATAGTTATATCAATCAAGGTATCCATAGCAAAAAAACTAGTAGTATGCATACCTTGGTGTTCTCTTACTATTATTTTATCTTCTGTATTACAAGAGCTTAAAAAAGGGAGAAAGACTAAAATTGCCAACATTAGGGCTATTTTTCTTCTTTTCCCCTGATTTTTTCTTATCTTTTCTAGGTCTTTCACCTTATATTCTGCCTTTTTTCTATTATCTTTTTCTAACTATTCTTTCATACTACCATCAGCATTAAAAAGAGGTAGGGGAGCGATGTAAATAATGTCGTCTCTGTAAATTGCATCACCTTCAGCTAAAACGGTCATTTTCCCTGCAATAACCCCTCCAGCTTTTTCCACTAGGTACTCAACTGCCTCTAAGGAGCCACCTGTTGAAATAACATCATCAACAATTAAAATACGCTTGCCTTTCATTAATTTGGCATCTGCAGTATCAAGATAAAGTTTTTGTCTTCTTTCTGTGGTTATGGATTTTACATCCACCTCAAATACTCCGGTCATGTATAACTTAGGAGCTTTTCTAGCAAGGAAATATTTATTGGTTCCACTTTGTCTAGCCATTTCGTGAACAATGGGAATTCCCTTAGACTCGGCAGTTATTACATAATCATATTCTGGAGCCAGCTCTAAAAGTCTTTTAGCACAGGCTATTGTTAATTCCACATCTCCAAAGACAACAAAGGCTGCTATATATAGATCATCGGTTACCTTGCAAAGGGGAAGTTTTCTGTCCAGACCAGCCACATTAATATCATAGTATTTCATACTGCCACACCTCTTTTGATTTTATATCAGCTAAACATTTGATAAAAACTGACATATATATTTTTATTTTACCAACAAAGAACATTATATATCAAAGGCTAGAAAGTATAAAGTTGAGAAAAGGATTTTTAAAGAAAAAGAAAGAAAAAGTCAAAAAAAGATAGGGAGAGTATTGAAATAAATTTCAATATTTACACGACAAATCGGTTAATATTCAGTAATAGAAAATAATTGTGAAGGGAATGTGAATAATCTCTGAATTCTTTGTTAAGTATGTTGAAATGTAAAAAACAAGTGTTATAATGATGTCACTATGAAGCTGGTAAAGGTTGAAAAACCTTTTTCTTGGCCGGCGGAGTCTTTGAAAGATCTGATATCGGCGTTCTGTTGGATTGATGGTCTTTCTTCTTTTTATAGAAATATATAAAGGGTATCTCTCTTTTGTTTTATCAAATCCCCAAACAAGTCTACACTATGGATGAAAGGGATAATTGAAATTTTCCTAAAACGTAGTATTATATAGATAAAATATATAATTGAGGAAAATGTAATGGCGAAAAAAGAAAAAGGAAAACTTCTTAAAGAGTTTCAAGCCTTTATTTCTAAAGGTAATGTACTAGATATGGCTGTGGGTGTAATTATTGGTGGTGCCTTTGGTAAAATTGTATCATCCTTAGTTGCTGATATTTTAATGCCTGTAATTGGTATAGTAATGGGTAAGGTTAACTTTAACGATCTTAAGTGGGTCTTGTCTTTAGACGAAGAAGGAAACATTGCCTCCTCTATAAATTATGGGACCTTTATTCAGTATATTATTGACTTTTTAATTATGGCCCTATGCGTATTTATTATTGTTAAACTCTTTACATCTATTAGAGAAAAGGCCGAAAGTCTTAAGAAAAAAGAAGAAGAGGAAAAACCAGCAGAAGAACCAGCTCCACCAGAGCCAACAAAAGAAGAAGTACTTCTTACTGAAATTAGAGATCTGCTAAAAAAAGGATAAGTGATATAAATGGTAAGTAAAAGAAAAGACTATATTTCATGGGATGAATATTTCATGGGTATTGCCTTGTTATCTGCAAAAAGAAGCAAGGACCCTAATACCAATGTAGGAGCCTGTATTGTGGACAGAGAAAACAAGGTTTTATCCCTAGGCTACAACGGTATGCCCATTGGCTGTTCTGATGATGAATTTCCTTGGGCAAGAGATGGAGACTGCTTGGATACAAAGTATGCTTATGTCTCCCATGCAGAACTAAATGCAATTTTAAACTATGATGGCTATAGATTAAGAGGAAGCAAACTTTATGTAACCTTGTTTCCCTGCAATGAATGTGCCAAGGCAATTATTCAAAAAGGTATAAAGACTATTATTTATATGGAAGACAAATATGCTCATATGGATAATATAAAGGCATCTAAAAGAATGTTAGATGCCGCTGGTGTTGAGTATATACAATACAAGTCTTCGAACAAGGATATAGTTATAAGGGTTTAGGTTTTATCATATTTATAAACTTAGGTATAATTTCAAAATCAACCTTACTTCTTTCCACTATTTCACCTTCGATGTTAACTCTAAAAGGCATTTCCTTACTTTCTAAGGAAATGCTTTTTCCTTTGAAGAAAAGAACTCCATCTTGATTTTGGTGTTTACCCTTCATAAAAAGAGGTAGGACCTTAAGCATAAAGGGAATACTTTTTTCTTTTATAATACAAATATCAATAATACCATCATCAAATTTGGTATGGGGAACAGGTATAAAGCCTCCCCCATAATATCTGCCATTGGTACAAGCTGCAATCAAAGCTTTACCATCAAAAATTATTTTTTTATCCAAGGTAACCCTTATATCAATGCTGGTCTTTTTATTAAAGAGAGATTTTGCAAAACCTAAGAGATAGGAAGCCATGCCTGTGATTTTAAATTTTTCTGTAAAGTATTTAGAGTTATAGGCAGCTTCTGCATCTAGGCCTACAGACAAAATATTAACCGAGTAGTCATATACTTCATCTTCAAAGATTTTCATAGCATCAACCTTAATAACTTCACCTTCAATAGTTCTTCTAACAATATCTTTGTAATCTTTCTTATCAGTTAAAACCTTTATAAAGTCATTTCCTGTTCCAGCAGGTAAAATCCCCACTTCGCAGTCTGTTCCTGCTATTCCATTTATAACCTCATTTAAAGAGCCATCTCCACCAGCTGTGTAGACTCTTTTTCCCCCTGCTTCTACAAACTTTCTGCTTATTTCTACCCCATGACGTTCATACTCGGTAAAAACTATTTCGTAAGTATCATCTGTAGCATGGGTCTTGAAGTATTCCTCTATAAAAGGAATGTAGTCTTGGGCTTTTTTACTTCCTGACACTGGATTTATAATGAATAAGTGCTTCATTTAGCCTCCACCTTAATTGAAAATCTAATAGTAAATATAATACCACATAATAAGTTATTATAAAATATCGACTATCATATTATTGGTTTATATATTAAAATATAGATTGAAAATAATTCAAGGAGTTTTTAAATGAATAATTTGCATTTGGTATGTAACGCGCACATTGATCCGGTCTGGTTATGGGAATTGGATGAAGGAATTGCTGAAACCCTATCCACCTACAGGGTTAGTGCAGAGTTTTGTGAAGACTATGACGGTTTTGTTTTTAATCACAATGAAGCATTACTTTATCAATGGGTTGAACAGTATGAACCAGCTCTTTTTAAACGCATTCAAAAATTAGTAGCAGAAGGAAAATGGCACATAATGGGTGGTTGGTTTATTCAACCTGACTGTAACCTTCCTTCTGGTGAAAGCTTTGTAAGACAGATTTTAGAAGGCAGAAACTATTTTATGGAAAAGTTTGGAACCTTTCCCACCACCTGTATTAACTTTGATGCCTTTGGGCATACAAGAGGCTTGGTGGATATCCTAAAAAACAGTGGCTATGATTCTTATCTCTTATGTAGACCTGAGCCAGACATGATTGATTTACCTGGAGAGGACTTCTTGTGGGAAGGCTTTAGTGGAGACACTATTATGGTTCACAGGGCCTTTAATTCATATGAATCTCATAGAGGCGAAGTAGACGTTAAGATAAAGGGTTGGATGGAACAAAACAAGGGCAAGTCAGTTGGTATGGTTCTTTGGGGTATTGGAAACCACGGAGGCGGACCATCTAGAATTGACTTTGAAAAGATAACTGAACTATCAAAAGAAAGCAAGGACTTTAAAATACTTCATTCCACACCAGAGGCCTACTTTGCTGAATTAAAGCAAGAGGAATTAGGTGTATTTAGAAAAACCCTAAATCCTCGCTATATTGGTTGTTACACTTCACAGATTAAGATTAAGCAGTTAAATAGACAGTTGGAAAATGAATTGATGGTAACAGAAAAAATGGCAGCTCATGCATCTTCTTTGAAGTTGATGAAGTATCCAGAGAATAATATAAGAGAGGCTACAAAGGATCTGCTCTTCTTCCAATTTCACGATATTTTACCAGGCTCAGCCATACAACCTGTAGAAGATTATTCCATATCCCTGGCAGGTCATGGACTAGAAGAATTGTATAAGGCAAAAACCCAAGCTTTCTTATCCTTATGCTCTGGACAAAAAGTAGCTAAAGATGGTGAAATACCTCTTTTAGTCTACAATCCACATCCTTATGAAGTTTCATACATTGTTGAATGTGAATATCAATTACCAGACCAAAACAAGAATCGTGAAATCTTTGCTAATCCTGTTGTTTATCAAAATGGCAAAAAGATTCCATGTCAGGTAGAAAAAGAAGCATCTAACTTTAATGTAGACTGGAGAAAAAAATCAGTATTCCATGCTAAATTAAAACCTGGCTCTATTAATAGATTTGATACCATTATTGAAATGATAGATAAAAAACCTGATATGCAGGTTAAAGAAAACAAGAATTACTTTATCTTTAAGAATAAAGAAATGACTGTACACATTTCTAAGCATACTGGAACCATGGATAAGTACATGGTAAATGGTGTTGACTATATTAAAGACAAAGGTTTCTTACCAGTAGTTATAAAGGATGATGAGAACTCTTGGGCCCATAAAGAAAGAAGCTTTAGAAATACAGAAGGTTTCTTCAAACTTATGGAAAAAGAAGAAGGAAATATTTTCTCAGGTATATTAGCTGATGAAAAACTAGAAAGTGTAAGAGCTATTGAAGATGGTCCAGTAAGAACCATTATCGAAGCTATTATGAAGTATGATAACTCCTTCTTAGTTATAAGATATCACTTACCTAAAAAAGGAACAGAGGTTAAGGTTACTGTTAAAGTATATTGGAATGAAAAGATGAAAATGTTAAAACTTTCTATTCCTACCACCTTAAATGCTCCTCTTTACAAGGGACAACAAGCCTATGGTTCTGAAGACCTTGAAACTAATGGTGAAGAAATGGTTAGTCACAAGTGGAATCTACTTTATGATAGAGAAAATGCTTTATCAGTAATAAATGATGGAACTTATGGTTCTGATGTATTAGACAATGAAATGAGAATATCTCTATTGAGATCTCCTGGCTATTCTGCTGGTAAGTCTGATTTTTCAGTTAGAAACAAGTATATCATGCCTCAAGATCGTTTCTCCCCCTATATTGACCAAGGTGAAAGATCCTACGAATTCCACTTAAATGCTTCTGATACAGAAAGTAGATTTGAAAAGATTGAAAGAGAAGCAGATGTTTGTAACGAAAAACCTTATGCCTTATCCTTCTTCCCATCAGGTCAAGGAAAAAGAGTTAAGCCTTTTGCCCAACTGTCTGATGATGTCATAACCATGCCAGTATTTAAAAGAAGTGAAGATAGAAAAAGCTATATAATCCGTCTCTTTAATCCTACAAATAAAAAGAGAAGTACCACCCTTTCCTTACCTATGTTAAGGTTTGAACAAGAATTTGACCTTAAGGCCTATGAAGTTAAATCTTTAAGATTTGATGTTGCCAAGAAAACTGTGGTAGAAACAGACTTTGTAGAAAGAGATAAATAAAAGGTTAGAAGAAAGAGAAAGAAAAAATATTTTCCCCCAAAGTTTGATAAACTTCGAATTTTGGGGGTTTTCTTATGGGAATCAAGAAAACTTCATATTATTTTCACCTTTCAATGTTATAATTCCAATAGCCCTGTATTAAGGCTTTGGAGGAAACATGAAAATAAAAAAACACATTAGCCAACTATTAATCATAATACTTTTAACATCATTAATTTTTACTGGATGTTCATCTAAGGACCAAAACTTTACTTACAGTAGAGATTTGAACAGTAAAGGATATTGGAGAGGGGTTAAGGCCTTAGATTATGTAACCTTAGCTGATTATTCTAATTTACTAATACCTAAAGAGAAACACACAGTTACTGATGAAGAGATTGATAGGGAAGTAAAAGAGATATTAGAAAGCTTTTCTGAAAAAGAAGAGGTTACAGATGCTATTGAGGTTAGAGATGGAGATACCCTTAAGATAGCTTATGTAGGCAAGGTTGATGGAGTTCCTTTTGAAGGGGGAGCAACAGGTGAAGAGGGGGCGGAAGTAACTATTGGTGTAACCAACTACATTGATGGCTTTTTAGACCAATTGATTGGCCATTATCCAGGTGAGACCTTTGATATAAATGTAACCTTTCCCACAGACTACCACAATGAAGATTTAAAAGGAAAAGATGCTGTTTTTACCATAACCATAATGCACCTATTAGTATCTGTGTATCCTGAATTGACAGATGAGTTTGTAATGGAAAACTTCTATGAAGTTAATGGTTGGCAAACTAAAGACCAGGTCATAAGTGATATTAAAGAGGATTTAAGAGCTGATAAAATTTCTGGATTTATTCAGACCTATCTTCTAGAAAACTCAGAAATAAAGGAGCTTCCTCACATTATTTCTAACTATCAAGATGAATATATGCTTTTAATTTATAGTAATTATGCTAGTCAATACCAAATGACCTTAAATGATTTTCTAAGAAATTATATGGGTATAGAAAGTAAGGAAGAACTATTAGAACAAAATAGACAAAGCAATGATCAGGTAGCAAACCTCCATCTCATAATACAAGCCATTGGAGAGCAGGAAAAAATAGTTCCCACTGATAAGGATGTGGATAACTACTTTAAAGAATATATGGATACTGATAACTATTCAGACTTTAAAGAAGTCTATGGTATGAACTACCTTAAGCTTACAACCTTGGTACAAAAAGTTTTAGATCATATTGAAAGTATAGCTACATTTGAAGATTAATTTTGGAGATTAATAAAGTTAAATAGCCCTATTCTTAAATCTAGGTAGAAGATAAATTAAGTGCAAATAAAGAGCACAAAGATTTATCACCTAGATTTTTTTAGCTTCTATTGGTTCTTCTTTTGTCTTGATACATTCTTTGGTCAGCTCTTCTTAAAAGGTCTTCAAAGTCTTTGCCTTCATCGGGGTAGATAGCATGACCTAGGCCTACCTTTACTAAAATGGAGTTTCCAGAAATATTATAATAACCACAAAGTCTTTCTCTTATGTAAACTACTTTGTCTAATAAATCCTTTTCTTCTTCTAGGTTAGGAACAATGATTAAAAACTCATCTCCACCTAATCTGAAGATACACTCTTTTTCTGTCTTAACCTCTTTTAGAATCCTAGTTAATTCTACCAAGGTCTTATCTCCAACTTCGTGACCATAGGTGTCATTTATATCTTTAAATCCATTTAAATCTAAGGTTAAAAACCCTATTCTCTCCTTGTTATTCTTTGCTTCTTTCATAATCTTTTTTTGATAGGTATCCAAATAATGGCGATTATATAGGCCAGTTAAATAGTCTCTTTTAGACATATTAAGAATGTTGTAGTAGTTGTATGCATAGCTGTAGGTGAAAAATCCTGTAAGACCAGCTATTACTAGGCTTAGTAATAAAAGTGGAAGAATAATAATAGTTATAAAAGTATATGAAGGAGTAAGGTCAATGTGTACCTTCCAGTTAATTAATGATGGATCTATGTTAAAGGCCATATACCTATTAAAACTTTTATCACTGGTAACAAAAGGAATACTGGCCTCCGCTCCACTATATATTGAAAGATTAAGGTTTGAACTTTCAGCATAAGACCTAATAAGGTCAATAAGAGCATCTTTTTTAAAGACTATACAAGATTGGCCCCAGTAGGAATTGTCTTCTTCTAAAATAGGCACTCTTAAAAAGAAGCCCTCACATCCATTTATACACTCACAAGGTCCATAGAGGGTATTGGTGTTTTCTCTTTTTACTTTTAACACTGCTTCTTTTTGGTCTTTTACCTCTGCCAAAT
Source organism: uncultured Clostridiaceae bacterium (assembly GCA_964563155.1). Taxonomy (GTDB): domain Bacteria; phylum Bacillota; class Clostridia; order DUPQ01; family DUPQ01; genus DUPQ01. The sequence goes on from CAZLVL010000010.1 coordinate 50,801, forward strand.
TTATCCCTAAAGAAGCCCTATTAGTTTCTTTGGGAAAAGACCATAAAACTGTTGTATCTTCAACTATATTAATACTTAAGATGTAATTTTTGTCCTCAGCCAAGACATGTTCAAAATATGTATTGATAGCTTGCTCATTCAAGGAGGGAAGAGTTTTGATATAGGCTTCAAAGTTTTGCAAAAGACCAAGATAAGAGTAGAAGAATCTCTCAATGTTTCTTTCTAAGTCCCTATACTTATCACTGATTCTTTGATTTTCCCTTTGAATTAATACAAAGGTTAGCATAGTAATAAAAGAAGAAAAACTCAAAAGAACCGCCACAACAATTGTAAAGGCCCATAGCAAAGATTTTTTTCTATTCCTATTGTCTTTATGGGTCACTACAACCTCCCTAATAGGTATTAACAACAAAAACCTTTTTAAGAGTAATGAAGTTTGTCCCTTTTGCACTTATATTCTAGGATTATAGTATATACATTATTATTAATTATTACAATAATTACCTGCTAGATAAAATAAAAGGGAATTGCAGATCCCATTCTTACCCTACATATTGTTGTTTTGGAGGGTTTTGTATGGTAAATGGTGGTTGAATATAATGTTTCGAAAGCTTTTTTTGCATCCCTTTTCGATGGATTTTACGCCTTTTTTTAGCCTCAAAAAAAAGGTCATATGGGACAAATGATGGGACAGAATTTGGCCACTTGTCAAAATTGAAGTAAAACATATAAAAAGGCCTCTAAACAAGGCCTTTTTTGGTCGGAGTGACAGGACTTGAACCTGCGGCATCATGGTCCCAAACCATGCGCGCTACCAACTGCGCTACACCCCGGCGCCTTACGTATTTTACTATATTGAAAGCTACTTGTCCATAGCTTAAAATCTTTTTATCCTTTTTCTAAGATATAATTAGTAATATTTAAAAGGGTATTTGTCTTCTATTGGTGGTTAACTTGAATATTAATAGAAAAATAATATAATTTAGGTTGAAGGTAATAAAAAGTAAAGAAAATTTAAAAAAGAAAAGAAAAAGGTGATTTTATGTCTATAGAAGCTGCTTTTATTCTACCCCATCCTCCTTTAATAATTCCTGATATTGGAAGGGGAGAAGAAAGAAAAATTCCAGCCAGTGTGGATGCATACAAAGAGGTTATGGATAAGATTAGGTTTATTAAACCAGACACCATTGTACTAATATCTTCCCATTGTTCAATTTATTCTGACTATATCCATATAGCCTCTGGAGATTTTTATGAAGGGACTATGTCTAGATTTAATGCTGGTCATTTAAAGATAAAGGCTACCTATGATAAGGCTTTTGTAAGTGCTTTAGAAGAAAAAGCTAAAAAAGAAAAGATTAGGGCAGGTACTCTAGGTAGTGAGCCGAGGGATATGGACCATGGTAGCTTTATTCCTCTTTACTTTTTAAATGAAGTATACAAGGATTTTAAATTGGTCCGTATGGGAATATCTTTTTTACCCTTTGATGAGCATGAGAGTTTAGGAAGAGTTATTGCTAGAGTATCCAAAGAATTAGGAAGAAAAACAGTTATTATTGCCAGTGGAGACCTATCCCATAAGCTTAAAGCCAGTGGCCCCTATGGTTATGCAAAAGAAGGAGAAGAGTTTGACGATAAACTAATTGAGGGGATTGAAAAAGGGGATCTTTCCATTTTCACCTCCTTTGACCCAATTTGGGTGGAAAAGGCAGCTGAATGTGGTCTTAGAACCTTTATTATCATGAAAGGTGCCTTAGAGGGATTAGAGGTTACCTCAAAGGTACTTTCCTATGAAAAAACCTTTGGAGTAGGTTATGGTGTAGCCAGCTTTATGGTTAAAGGAGATAAAGAAAATGACTAAGAATATATTTGACAACAAGGACCCCCGTATAGCCCTAGCAACTTATACAATAGAATATTTTACAAAAACAGGAGTAGTACCTTCTTTGCCTTTAGATACTCCAAAGGAGCTTTTAGAGGTTAAAAAGGCTTGTTTTGTAACCTTAAAGATTGAGGGGTCTCTTAGGGGCTGTGTTGGTACGATTTTACCTGATAAAGAGAATCTGGCTTTAGAAATTGTTTCAAATGCAATAAGTGCTTGCTCAAGAGATCCTAGGTTTCATCCAGTAAGAATAGATGAATTAGAAGATTTAGAGTTTAGTGTGGATGTTTTATCCAAACCTGAAAAGATTAAAAGTAAAAAGGATTTAGATGTAAATAAATATGGGGTTATTGTTTCAACTACCTTTAAAAAAGGTTTACTCTTACCCATGCTAGAAGGAATTAATGATGTAGACACCCAAGTTGAAATTGCCCTAAGAAAGGCTGGTATTGGCAGCAAAGAAAAGTATAGTTTGGAAAGATTCGAGGTAGTAAGGTATCAATGAGAATTGTATGTGAAATATGTCCTCATAAATGTAGAATTGCACCTGGCAAGGTGGGAATTTGCGGGACTAGGACCAATGAAGAGGGAGCTATTAAAAGTATGAATTATGGAGTCCTTACAGCTATAGCTCTAGACCCTATTGAGAAAAAACCTCTCTATCATTTCTTTCCAGGTACAAAGATTTTATCTGTAGGAAGCTGGGGCTGTAATTTGAAATGTCCCTTTTGTCAAAATCACAGAATCTCTATGGCAAAAGGCGCTTTAGCGGGAAGCTCCTATGTGTCAGCAGAAGAATTGGTTAAGAAGGCCTTGATGCTTAGACCTGCTAAAAATATTGGTATAGCCCACACCTATAATGAGCCCTTTATTTCCTATGAGTATGTAATGGATGTATCTGTCTTGGCAAAAAAAGAGGGCCTTAAAAATATATTGGTAACCAATGGCTATGTTTGCAAAGAGCCTTTAGAAGAAATATTACCCTTAATTGATGCTATGAATGTTGACCTAAAAGCCTTTAATGATGAGTTTTATAGGAATATTGGAGGAGATTTAGAAAGTGTAAAGAGGACTATAGAGGTTAGCTATAGTAAATGTCATGTGGAGGTTACAACCTTAATAGTACCTGGTGAAAATGATGATAAAAAGGAAATTGAGAAGCTGGTTAAATGGTTAGCTTCTTTAGACAAGAATATTGTTTACCATATTAGTGCTTTTTTCCCTAATTACAAATATACAGATAAAAAAGCAACTTCTTTTGCAAAAATTTATGAGCTAGTGGATCTAGCTAAGAAGCATTTAAACCATGTTTATCCAGGAAATTGCTAAAAGTTAGAAAGTTTTGTGTCTTTTAAGTTTTTTTGTGTGAGAAAAAAGAGAAAAAGCAAGAAAAAAGTTGAATAATGAAGAAAAGTAGAGATAATACATGTTTACAAAACTTTTACAATATGATAGCATAAATATTGAATTAAAGGCAAAATACCCGAAAGGGTGTGACGCAAAACTAAAGGGCCGTAATAATTGAAGGCAGCCAGTTGCATTTTGTGCAAATGGTTGCTTATTTTTTTAGGAGGAAATGGCATGAAGAAAAAAATTATTCCAATTATTATAACACTTGCGATAAGTTTTGCCGCTATTATAGCCATTTCTTATTGGTGGCTTTCTGATGCCTGGTTTGCCCAAAACACCAGAGTAGTTGGAAATGGAATGGATTTAAAAACTGTTGTGCCTTTAAATATATATATTACAGCTGAACAAGATGAAGATTTATATAATAATTCTCAGATAGATAAAGAAGAATTGAATAATTACAATTTTACTGACCAGCATGAAGTAAGTCATGGTGAAGCTCTTTACCCTGCATCAACCCCTGATGGTTATACCTTTTGGTATGCCACTAAAGTTAAATCAGATGGAAGTGCAGAATTAGATAGCAATGACATAATGTTTAAAAAGGTTGATGGAACAAAAAAGACATCTTTTTACGTAGAAGAAGTACTGTATATGATTACTACCAGCCCAGTTCATGATGGCAAGACCTCTATAGATGTTTATTTAAAAAATCTTGATATAAAAAGCTTGGGTACAAACAATGAGTTGTATAAATCTGTTAGAATATCCATAAGTGCAATAGATGAAAATGAAGAAGTATATAGTGTAATATATCGTTATGCAGAAGATGACCAAGACACACAAGGAGATGCTTTTCCTGCAGAAAATGCTCTAGGCCAAATGGCCATAGATCCTTCTCTAATTATGGGAGAGCACGACTTTGAAGATCCGGATAATTTTTCCTTAAAATTACCCCTTGCTCAAGACGACACTATATATGTTAAAGAAGTGATTATTCGTTTATGGTTTGAAGGAAATAATCCTCATGCTATCTATCCTTTTGCAGGTGGTGGCTTTGGGTTTGATATAGAGTTTGAAGTGCATGATTCACAAGCAGGTGATTAAATGAGAAAAATGAGTAAAGCCGGAATTATATATTTGATTTTAGCCATCTTGTTTTCAATAACAGCAGTTATTGCTGGTATTCTCATGTTTACCTTTAATAAGGAATATGCTACACCAAAGTTTAAAAATTATATTTTAGTTAGTGTTAAAGAAAATGATCTCTTTCCTGCCATAGTAAAGGGTAGTGCCTTAGTTACAGACTTGGGATATGGCCAGGTTAAGGTGGGAGATCATATAGTTTTACTCTCAAGAGATAGCAAGGGAGTTAGCTATAATATTAGGAAAGTATTAAAAGAAGAGGATTCAACCTTTACTGTTGAAGGTACCCAAGGTAGAAATGCTTACTTTGTCTCCAAAAAAAGTGTGATTGGAGTGAGTAAGTTTCAGTTATATGGATTAGGAGCCTATTTAGAGGCTATAAGGACAAGGCTAGGCTTTATATTGCTTATTGTTTTACCTCTTGTTCTTATTATTATCATCCAAATAGTCAGAATGGCTTTAATTATAAGTAGGGAGCGATTTGAAGAAAGGTTACTTTTATCACAAAACAAGGCTGAAAGACCCAATGAAGAAGAGGTGAGTTAATTGTCAAGAGAAGCTTCTAAAAAGTTAATATTGACATTTTATATCCTTGTGGTGTTTGCACTCATTATCGTCCAATGGTTTAGTGCACCTTCAAAAGCCTGGTTTAAAGAAACTAGAACTACCTACTTGAGAGGAAACAGCATTTTCTCAGTGACCGAAGGGGAAGCTAATAACGTGGCCTCTTTTAAAAACAAGGATGATTTTGATGATGATCTTGAGTTTGATGAGATTATTGAAGGAGATTTTATACAAAAGTTTATACCTGGAGACGTCCTTTACTACACCTTTGTTATAAGTGATGTGGACATCAGTGGAGAAGGAAACCTATATAATTTAGAGCTAGATAGTATGGAAGTAGGAGTTTTGGATAATTCAGACATAGAAACAGCTATAGCCTTTGCCAGTAACCTTCGTATAGAAGAAAATACTGTAATGGTGGCTATGCTAGAAAGAAAATATTCAGAAGAACTAGAGGATGTATACCTTCATGAACTTTTTTATAACCAACAAGGTAAAGCTTTCTATGGAGTAGATGAAGGTTTGGAAAATACTGAAGTAGACTATTTTTACAAGGAAGAAAATCCAGTGGAGTCTCCCTTAGTAGCAAATATGCTTTTAACCTTACCTCAAAACATGGAGTATCCTGAGGAAACAGATGAGACTGGAAAGGTAGATATATTGGTTTTAATACCAATTTGGTATATAGACACAGAAGTTAATCAAAATGATGAAATGAATAGCTTTATAGAAATAGCAGGCGCCTTATTTTACAAGGTAAGTGGAGATTAAAAAAGGTAGGAGGTTAAATTATGAGATTTAGAATTAAAAATAGATTTAATAAGACTTTAATTCTTATGGCTTTAAGCATAATACTTTTAATAACCCTTCTTTTTACCATCTCCTATGCTTGGTTTTTCTTTCCCAATGCTCAAACTATTACAATTTATACAGATACAGATCATGAAATTGATGTGGAGTTATATACCTGGGATCAAGCAACAGAAAAATTTGTTAAAAGTCAGGCTGATGATGGACAGGTTGTAGCCTCCTCTCCAGAAGGTGCAACCTTTATTGAATGGGGTGGTGTCTTTTATCAGGCCTATGATATGGAAGACTACTATATCTTAATATTAACCTATCCAGACAGCAACTTCACCAATGGCTATTTAGAGGCCAGTATAAGGATAGAATTATTGTCAGGCTTTAATCAAGATTTAGAAGCTAATACAAAGATTTTGTTTACCTCTATAGAGTATGCGGTTGGGTCCGATGCTGACCTTGACCCAGATGATCCAGCAGAGCAGAATAATATTATAAGTACCATGAGAAATGCCCAGTATACAGAATTGTTTTTAGGCGGTATTGATTATGATTATGACCAAGAAGGAATGGATGAAGATTTTATGGCTGATGATGAGCTTAGTATACTTTTTTCTGATTTAGATGAAGATCAATATGTCTATAGGACTCTAGAAGACGTTTCTAACAGGTTGGTAATATATATTAGAGTAAAAAGTGATGAAACACATATAGCCGAAAGTGTAGAGAATGTACAAGGTGGACTGCATGTTCTTCAAATGAAAACTGCAAATCTATATAGGTTTACCGCTAGTTTTAGAAGTGTACCCTATAAGCCTTTAGAAGAAGGAGATCTTGGTGGCTATCTAATAGATGGAGAAAAAAGAGAAAAAATGAATGCATACAATTTATATAATGATTTACATAAAAAGAAAGGATTGTCATGAATAAAAAGCGCAGTATTTTAATATTCACTATTATTTTAATAATATTGGCACTGGCATATGGTGTCTATGCTTACTATGAATATTACGGTAAATACAGTGCCATAGTTCATACAAATGGAACCATAAGGTTTGATGCCTTTGGTTATTTAGAAGAAGATTTCAGAGATATTGAGGATGATGGCTACGGAGTAAGTCCTGAAAACCCCTTCATAATTGACAATGAAATTCGTATGAATAACCTCATTGTACTAAACAATGAAGGATTCTTAGAAAGTGCAAAAACTGTTTATGGGACAGATAAGTTCTACTTTGCCCTAAATTTTGCAGATGAAGAAACCCCTCAAATTCTAGATTTAACAGGAATTACTCAAAGTTCAGTAGGAAACAATGATTATCCCTTTGTAGATAATCTTACAGGTCTTCTTTATTCTCACATAATAAATGATGATGAGTTTGTCTATTTAAGTGCTGGTGGTGAAGTTTCTATCAGCCATAAAGAAGGAATAGTTATAGTAAATGGTACAGCTACAGAGTTTCCAGGCCAAACCATAGAAGATGGAGATTATGTAAAAGTTCCTCATTTTTATAAGGATCTTATGTTAGATGACTGTATTGTAGATAGTGAAGGAAATGCCTACATATCTCTTGCTAAACTAGCTCCAGTTCCACAGATTATTGCTAATGCCACAGTTAAAGTACCTGATGATCAAATTGATATAGGCTTTTTCTCCCATATAGGAAGAAAATATGGAAATCAGACCGACCAAGATGGCAATGTTTTAATGACCAAAGAAAATATTGTTGATAGATCTTATGTACATGACCTTATCCTTTATAACATTACAATAGAGGCTACAGAAGAAAGTCCAGGTTTGGTAAAAGCAGCACTTCAAGCTATTTGGGATTCTATTCTAGAAGCAATACCTGGCCACATCTTTGCTGATAAAGATGAGCAAACAGATGAGCGTCATATAGGGATTTTTGCAGGTCACATTGATGGATCAGTAAAGAATATAACTATTGGTGGAGAAACAATCATAAAAATTGATGCAAAAGATGTCAATGCCTATTCTCGTTTTACCACTGTAGGCTATATTGATGACTTAGCCCTCATAAACAATAGGCTATTTGCTGAACTCACACAAGAAGGAAGTGCAATGGGCTATTTGTCCGGAACACTTTTTGCAGATTCAATTTATGCCTTGGATGTAAATCCTGATGGAACTACAAAACTACTTAAAAATATTGATGGACAAGAGAGTGTTTGGAGTGGTGTTTACCCAGGAGAAAACTATTTCTCCCAAGGAATTTTCCGTTTTGCTCTTTCCAATGAAGACGATACCATAAGTTCTATCTGGAATGGAAAGGGTATTGTTAAACTATTAAATGAAGAAGGATTTGAAGTAACAAAATCTGTTCTTTTTGCATCTAATGAATACAGATACAGTGAGACCCAACAAGAAGGTGGGGGCTTAATTTTAGAAGGAGCCTCTTCTAATGAAACAAGATATGGGGGAATTACTCCTCTTTCTGCATCTGGTAGCCTAATTGATAAGGGTAAATACGTAATAGTTGCCCTGCATCAAGGAAATTATTATGCTTTAAAAATTGTTGCAGATATAAATCAAGATGGCTCTATTTATCATAGGTTTGATACTTCATCTAAAATTGAAGTTACAGACTATATAAACGGCCAAGGCCAAGCTGGTATTTACAGCAGTGCAATTTGGGTAACCCATGAAGACACTGTTACACCCAGCTTTGAAAATGCTCGTTTTTCACCTGAATACTTAAACTTTGATCCAGGTATTTCACAAGTAGATTTAAATTTAGTACAAAACCAAGCCCTTGCTACTAACTTTAGATACAATGTTAGAGAAAGTGAGTTTACTTACACAGTAAGCGTACAAGAAGGGGACGGCTTTGTAACCACAAAGTATTACTTGAACTTTAATCCTCTTACCTATGAGTTTTACTTCTCACAAAGCAATGATTCTGAAATTGAAATGTACCAAATTTCCAATGGTTTTTCCTTTGAATTGGTAGATTCTATTGACGATTTAACGGTTAATGATGACTACATTATAGTTGCAAGACATAATCAACAAAACTATCTTTTAGGAGCAGGCACTACCTTAAGAGAAGACGGAGTATATGTAGTAGATGGTAGTTTTTCCTTTGATATGCCAATGCAGTCCTTTGATGGTATTTGGTCTTTGGCAGAATACCAGACCTATAAGGGTTTTGTATGGAGTGCTGCTAGTGTTTCTGGGGCCAGTGTGTCCTTTAGAGAAAAATTAAGTGCCTCTTTGTTATTAAGAAATAATGCTGGAGTTCTAGCTTTAGACGGTACAGGAAGCATTTGGACCTATACTCAAAATCAAGGCCTTGATGGTGGAACCTTAACAAGTGGACAACGATATTTGGCTTTTGCTGGTCCAGCACAAAGCTCCACAGGCTATTATTTATCAAATTCACCTTATACCCTTTACATCTATAGATTGGTTCCAGATGATGAAGAACCTGATTATAACACTTACCAAGGTGCTTCTTTAGTTACCTCTGACAGCTCCATTGTCCAAGAAGGACAGTACATGATAGGTGTAGAAACTAACACTGGTTATGTAGCTATTACCATGACTGGCAACAATAATTTAGGCACTGCCAATATAAGTGATTATGTAAATGGCATAGCAGACGAGATTGAATTAAATAAACTTACCGCTGGAGAAGCCAATGAAGGATATAAGTGGTTGGTAGAAACAAACTCTGCAAAACCAACCTTTAAAAATGCTAAATATACTGCTAGATATCTATCAAGAAATGGGGCAAATACTAGCCCAGAAGCATCTGCTGCATCAGAACAATGGATGTATGATGCAATTTCTGGAAGATTTTATTATGAAAACAATCTCATAACCTATTACCTAGCATATAACAGAAATGGCAATAACTTTGTGGTTACTTCTGATGAAGCTAATCCTGCTTATGACTATAAAATAAGGCTGTATAGGGTTACCTATGAGTACGAATATGCAAATATGAAGCCTGCACAGAATGTAGACTACTTAGTAGACTCAACAAGAGTAATTAACTGGATTTCTCTAAATAATCAACCTTTTAATGATACTGGTACAGGAAAATATTACTTCTTCTTGACAGAACCACTTTCAGAAATTGAAACTACAGCCCCTTACATTTTAGGATCTTATGGAACAGTAGACCAGTCTCCTGTAGAGTCAGTAAACTTGGCTCCATCCTCAACATATAATGCTGGAACTCAGGTTTTTAAAACTACTACAGACCTAGCTGCCTATAGATGGCTTTTGTATACAAAACATCGTAATACAGGTACTAGCCAGAATCCAAATTATCAACCCTTTCCTACTGGCTACCAGTTTGTAAATGACTTAACTAAAAAATATCTTGGAGCTTCTAATAACCCTAACTCTCGTAACCTGGTTATTGTTGAAAGATCAAATATTAACCGGAATAATACAAGCACTACCAACAGCCTAGAGTATAACGGTGATGGAGATTCACCAACTGGTTTTGGCTTATTCGGAGGTAATGGTGGTAGAGATGGTGGTCCTTTTTATAGAACCAACAACCAAGGCCAATACATTGGTAACTCCCTATTTATAATGGGAAGAAAATATGACTTTGAATACTTTATGTGGAAGACCCCTACACCAGGCGTTTTTGATTTGTCCTTACACAGAACTAATGCTGAAAAGCCTACAGGTTATTCCTACTCTTATGTATATGAAGCTACCAGCTATAAAATAAATGTTTTAATCTCAGAGATTGCAGAAGCTGGTGACAACTTAGAGCCAGACAGCCACTATATGATAACTGCTCTTGTAGAAGAGGATAATTTTGACACCTATTATGCCTTAAGTGCTGATTTTGATGAATTAAATAATAAGGTTATTAAGGGCGCAAATGTTACCTCTCAAGCTATTGCAATTAATAATAGTAATATTTTAGATGAATTTGGCAATATCATTGAAATAAGCAGTACCGACATGTTGATAATGGTTCCTAAAGAATCTGACTGGTATCAAGCAAGTAGTGAAAAAGAACTAAACTTCTATAGTGACCTTTTGTCTACAAATAGTGTAAAAGATTATTTAACTGAGTCTCAAGGAGAGGCTGATATAGAAAGTATAAATGTTCAGTCTTCTACTGAGCCAAAAGATTGGTACTATGATGCCATATCTAAGTACATGTTTTTTATTGATAATAATGTTAAGTATTATCTAAAATATTCAAAAGATACTGATCTTTTCACCCTTACTACCAATCAACAAGATGCTAGCCACATCTATATCTATAGATTTAAACCTACCTATGTAATGTCTCCTGTAACCAATGCTCAAAACGATAGTTTGAAGTCTGGTGACTTTATTATTGCAGGAAGAGATGTTGGTGGTTACACAGCCTTTGGAATACATGATGATATGCTTTCCTTGACCGAAAGAAATATTACCGAGTATATAAAAGAGGTTTTAACAGAAACTGAGTATAAGGAAATAATAAACTATATTTGGAAGCAACAATATTATGACTTTTCTGGGGCTACATATGATGGCAATGCTCAAACTCAATATCTTCAACCCTTCTCTTATCTAACCGGCGGTGGATTTACAGTTATATATAATGTATCCCAACGGGGTATGGACCTAGGAGCAGACCCCATGATTTGGAATATGAGCAATCCCAATGGTCTTTGGGCCTTGAGAAATGACAGGGTAAATGGAAGTATAGGAAGAAATGCAAGGGGTATTAGCTTTAGTAAAGAAGTTGGATACTTAAGAGTTAGTGACACTGGTGTTGGACCTGATAGATACCTAGCTGCAGGTGCTAACTATTTTTATACCGGTTCAGGAAGCAATTTCTACTTAGTAGACTCTAATGGAGATATTGTGACACAACCTGTAGTTTCAAACACTTATATGGTTGTTGTAAGAGATGCTAGTGGAAACTTGGCTGCTGTTAAAAAAGAAGCAGGAAATACTGTAAGCCTCCAAGCTTACAGTACTTTAAAGAATAATCAAGATGCTCAATGGACCCTAGGTCAAAACAATTTAAGGTACACCTTAAGCAGACAAGGTACCTACTTAGTAACTAATGCAGCATCTGAAATAGTTGGACAATCTTCTATTGATGGAGGATGGCAATTGGGTAATGGTGGTGAGTTATCATATACAACAAATCCTTATGTTCCCTATTCTACAGGAAATGGTAATGCAACTGGCTTTTCAAATAATAGCAGTTATGCTGCTAGGGTGTACACATACCAAAGATCTAATAATATTACAACACTTACACCAACAACTTTAGCAACCATGGCAGGTTCTAACCGTGTGTTGGTTTTGATAAATTATGATACCAATACATACAAGGTTGTGCGTAATAGCAATAGGAGCACTTTAGCACTTCAAACATTGACAGGTGTGTCTGTAAGCAATAATGGAGTCATTACAACATCCAACTCCTTAAGTAATTATCCTTTTTATACTACAAACCTTAGTGGTAATGCAGTACGTTTTGGAAGTAGTCAGTATTCAAGGTACATTACAGAAAATGGTTCCTCTTTAACTTCTACTTCTACTTCCACAAAGTATTGGAATGCAGATACAGACGGGTATATATATTACTCTTCAGGTAATACATATACCCCCAAAGCAGACTATGCATATAATACAACTAATCAAGTTGGCTCTGCTATGGATGTACTATTTTACGAACATGATAATGGTAATTACACACTGGCTCAAAGTTTAGAAGATGGCAAAGATTATATCCTCTTAGTAAAAGATGACCACATCTACTATATCATTGGAATGCAAAATGGTGTTATTCGTAGAACCTTTATTGGAGAGGTGCTTGGAGCTGGATGGGAAGACAGCATTGACCCCAATTTACATCACATGAGAGCATCTATGGGAACTAATGCCTATAGGTTGAGATTTATTACTGATACAGGTTATCTGCACCAAAGTGGAGGCAATTTAACACGGTCAGTAAATCCATCTTCTGAATGGGGATATAGGTTTGATGGTCAAGGTGGTTCTATGTCCAGACTTTACACTGTAGGTAACTATAACATAAGTTCACAACAGTTATATGTAACAGGTAACAACTTTATTGGAGTTTCTTCTTCTAATGCTGAAGTCACTGTATATAGAGTAACTGAAAATAATGGACAATACACCTTAACCTTACAAAGAGCTGCTTTAGCTAACAACAATGACTATATAATTGTTATATACCAAGATGGAGATTATTATGTAGTCAAAGACGCCAATCCCCATGTAATCGCCTACAAAATGGGCTGGGGAGTGTATCCTGAGGATATAACCCCTGATATGATATTCTCATTTAATAACAATAGATTGTCTAGAAATGGAAACTATTTAAGGGCAGATAATGATGGACTATATATGTCACCTTCTGCTGATGGTAGTTGGGCTCATACATACACTCAAGTAAACACTAATAGATTTACTGCTATAAACAATTCAACCACAAACTTAAATTTATTTAGACTGGATAAAAGTTCTCAGTTGGATGATGTTACAGATATTACTTCCATGCTTGCAGGTAAGGCTAAGGTAGCAGCGTCAATAAGTTTATTAGAATCTGGAGAATATTTAGTAGTTGCCCAAGTAGATTCTGACAATGATGGAGCAATAGACAAATATTATGCCTTATCTATGTTAGATATTTACAATGCCCATCCTATGGATGTTACAGAGCTTATGAAGTTGTCCTTGTCTGGACAAAGTGACTACATCACACTTTTCGATTTGAGTGTTTGGATCAATAAAGGAGACGATTTAAACTTGGTTTTGGATAATAAGGGCTTTGAAAGCGCATATTATCTAACAGGTTTAAGAGGAAACTACTCTGAAAGAGAACCAAAGATTGAATACATCCCAGATGAAAATCCACCAGATTTAACCAATTATACTTGGAGAATTTATAGCTTTGATATTTCAGGACAAATTGTCAACCTCATAGGTTATACCGACTCAACTGGAGGAATTGATGTTAACTACTACATGTATTTTGATTATTCATCTTTGACCTTTAAACTTACTGATAACTACATGACAGCAGCAAATGTTCAGTCCTATGTAACTATTTACCAATTGGCTGCAAAATCTGTCAACCAGCCAGTTTTCCGTTCCTTTGTAATTGATGTTGATTATGAAAGTGAAAGAATCTTATCTTATCCCATAAATAAGGTTGAGCTTCAAAGTGACTTCATACAGTATCAACAAATACAAGGTGAGCATGGAACCTTGACTGTAGGTGAATACTTAATTATGGCTATAAAGGGAAATAACTACTATGCCCTAGCACCTTTTTCCAACCAATACTCTTATGTAGATGTAAATCCATATTATAGTGGAAACTTTGTAATAGATGATAATAATAACTATAGTTTGTCCATTAATAGTGAGTATTTATGGAAACAAGTTAATGACCCAAGTACTGGCTTGAATTTTGAAAATAGGAGATTTGACGGCACATACCTGCTAAATTCAGACTCCGTATTTGTCTATGATTTCAATCAAAATCAATTGACTAATGGCCAATATTATTTACATTTTGATGTGTTAGAAGGATTCTCTTTAAAGACTTATCCATCAGACATTCCTATCACCATATACAACGTAGGAGAAACAGGAATCAACCTCGAGGCAGGACAAGGGGAATTAGCTTATACCTACTACACTCAGCCTTTAACTACTGTAGATGGCTCAATAGACTTTTCAAAATTTAACTTTACCAAAATGTTAATGCCTGAATTGAAGAAATATGGAATGGGCTATGAAGGAGTACTAGGAAGTCAGCCTGGTTGGACCTTGTATGAAGCTAATGAAATCTTAGAAGAAGCCTATACATCTATCTTCTTGTCTGAAGGAGTTAAAAATTCAGACCAGTTTGACCAAATGTATGATGAGTTTATAGGGGTAAGTCATAACACCTTCTATACAGATTCTGAAGGTGTAACAACACCTAGAGATATAGAATATTATGTACCCACCGGTATGTCCTCTTTTGTAATAGAAGAAGCAAGCCCAGAAGCTCCTGTATTTGTAAATGTAATTGTTTCTACAGAGTTTGATACATCAACAAATAATGAAGAATTTAAACGTTATTTAGCCTTATGGAAGATGGGAAACATAGATCTGGAACAAGGGCTAGCAAGCGCTTTATTGGAAAACACAGATATGCCAGGGGACAAGCAAGGAGATTTTGTACATACCTTCTTGGATAAAAGAATGAAACCCTATGCAGCAATTCCTCTTCCCAATAGATATGGAACTGAAGCATCTGGTGCTTCATATGCCAAGGTTGATGGCCTACCATATATTCTAAGCCATGCTCCATATCAAGAAGATTACTATGTTGCCCATACCTATGTGGTAGAAGAACCTGGTGTATATTATCTAGGCTCTACCTATGGCTCATATGCTATTACATATATCTCCATAGACAACAACCCATTAGCAGAAGAAGGAGAAGTTCAAGGAATGGGTTATGATACCGTATTTACAATAGACTTTGCTTTTGGAGAGATAGATGATATGTCCATTGCATATGTTGGTTCAGATGAATGGTATCAAAGTAATATATATCCTCAGTTTATAAAGGGAAGTCCTGACAATCCTACAGACTATCTAATGATTAAGGTGAACAGGACCTTGATTGAAGATGATGAGGCTTCTAGTGTCAACTTCTATGCCTTCACAGACAGTGATACTGCTCCTAATGTTCAGTATGCCAATGACAACACTGTTACACAAAGAGTTACAAGAAAGGTGGACTTTAGGGTATACACTGACATCTTAGAGGTGGTACCAGAAGAAGAATTAGGCCCTGACAGCCTTTGGACTGCAAATGTAACCAACGGCATTATTAGCTTTAGTAAGAGCTATACCAATGACTTTGGTACTCACAAGGTATATCTAGCTATAGCAATTGATACCTTCTTTGGTGATTTGGAACTTGACCAACCTGTTGCACAGTTTGGGGACCAATACTATTGGACCATAGATGAAGAGGGCTACATAATTTCTCACGATGACAGGTATCTAGTCTATTATGGTGACATGCTCAGATTGTCCAACACAGAGGACAATGGTGTTAGGGTTATGACTGAAGATGATGGAAATTTAGTGCTTGTTCTAAATCCAGTTTCAAATGGTAAATACATTTTAGCCTTTGAAAGCGATGGTCAAGACTACTTTGTAGATCTGCAGTCTGATTAAAGTAAGAATATAAATTAATTTATAAAAAGAGTAATAATTAAAAAACAAATAATAAATAATAAAAAAATAATAAATAATAATAAATAATAATAAATAATAATAAATAATAATAAATAATAATAAAAATATATAATCTAGGAGAAGCAATAGCTTCTCCTTCTTGTATAGAATGTAACAATGTCACCGAAAAAAGAAGAGGAAAAAAGATAAAATGCTTGCGTGTGTATACTAGTTTGATACACACTTTAATATATGGATTTGAAAATATTTAATAGGTTGGTAGATATGGATAAGAAAAAGTTAATTAAAATATTGGTACCCTCTTTAATTGTTTTAGTGGTTGTTGGAATTTGGTTTGCCAAAAACAGTGCAAGAGACTCTAAGTTTGAAGGAAAACTTGAAGGGGTGACTCCCTTAGAAGCAGAGCACTTTGAGCTTAATGCGAAGACCTTGGATATGGAAGTTTTAGGTGAATACAATATGCCCATAATCTTGGACTTTGGGTCTAATACTTGTTTACCTTGCATTTCTTTTTTCCCAACCTTAAAAAATGTTCACAAGGATATGTATGGCAAAGCCATAATCAAGTATGTGGATGTGGACAAGTATCCAGAAATAGCTAGAATATATCCAGTTCAGGTAGTTCCTACTCAGATTTTCATAAACCCTGATGGTACCCCATATAATCCCAGTAAAACCATGAAACAAATGGGAATAAACTTTTCCTTATACAGCTATAAATCTACAGACCAGCATGCTTTTACTGTTCATGAAGGTGGCCTATCAGAACCCCAGCTCTTGGCAATATTAAAAGATATGGGAGTAAAATATGACTGATATTCTAGATAAGATTGCTCCTTTGCTTTCACAAGTTAATTGGTTCACTCCTTTACTTGCCCTTCTTGCAGGACTTGTAACTTCATTTATGCCCTGTTCCTTATCTTCAATTCCTTTAATTATTGGATATGTAGGAGGGACAGACCAAAAGGATTCTAAAAAGGCCTTAAAGCTTTCCTTGGTTTTTGTATTAGGTACAGCTATTACTTTTACAGCAATTGGAGTTGGGGCTGCTCTTGCTGGCAGACTTTTAGGTTCAAGTTCTTCTTGGTGGTATCTTATTTTAGGAGTACTTATGGTTTTAATGGCCTTACAGATGTGGGGTATTTATTCCTTTATACCTTCTGGTGATCTCTTATCTAAAAACACCAAAAAGGGTATGTTAGGAGCTTTTATTGCAGGAATACTAGCTGGTGTCTTTTCGTCACCTTGTTCTACTCCAGTTCTTGTAGCCTTGATAGCTGTAATTGCTAGTCAGGGAAATATCTTTTGGGGTGGCTTTCTATTTATTATGTATGCTATTGGCCACGGCATCTTGGCAGTTATTGCAGGAACCTCAGTTAGTTTTGTGCGAAAACTAACTAGTAATGAAAAGTATGGCAAGGCGGGTCGGATAATGGAAATTGTAATGGGTTTTTTAATTCTATTAATTGGCCTATATATGTTTTATTTAGCTTTTTAAATTTAGGGAGGAAAAATCATATATGTTCACATATATATTGTATGGATTAGCAGGTGGAGGTCTAATTTTATCATTTATAAAGGATAGACAAAAAACTAAAAAATCCTTAATTAAGGCTTGGAAGGCTTTTGAGAATATAATGCCTCAGTTTTTGGCAGTTTTAGTGGTAATTGGACTGGCCTTAGCCATTTTAAGTCCAGAGACAATTACAAAATTATTAGGTAATGAGTCAGGTGTTTGGGGACTTTTGTTTACATCAGTTTTAGGGGCTGTTACCCTTATACCAGCCTTTGTAGCCTTTCCTTTAGCAGCAGCCCTTTTACATAGTGGAGCAGGCTATATGCAGATTGCAGCCTTTGTATCCTCTTTAACCATGGTAGGGGTTATAACTATGCCTTTGGAAATTAAGACCTTTGGAAAGAAAGCAACTCTTTTGAGAAATGCCTTTGCTTTTGTTTTTTCCCTTATTTCTGCATTAATAATTGGGGTGATATTTAAATGAAAAAGTTTTTAAAAAGATATTGGATGTTTTTAGCTCTTTTAGCAGCAAACATTATAATTGGTCTCTTGCTTCCTGAAATTGGTCTTAAATCCATAGAGATCACTAAGAAAAATGCCTTAGAAATGTTATCTATACTACCCCCTATTTTTATCCTTTTAGGTCTTTTAGATGTCTGGGTAGAAAGAGAGACCATGATAAAGTATATGGGCAAGGGTTCAGGTATGAAGGGAATACTTATTGCCTTTTTAATAGGTTCAGCAGCTGCAGGACCTCTTTATGCCTCATTTCCACTAGCGTCTGTAATGTTAAAAAAAGGCTCAAGTATATTTAACATATTCATATTTGTAGGTGCTTGGTCAGCTACAAAAATACCCATGTTAACCTTTGAAGCAGCTAGTTTGGGTTTACCCTTTATGCTAATCCGTTTGGGTATTAGCATCGTAGGTATATTTATAATTGCTATACTGATGAATAGATCTTTAAAAGAAGAAGATAAGGTTGAGCTTTATGATATTAATAATAAAAGTGGAGAAGTTCAATAAGACTATTTTAGATTTTCTATTTTAAGGTTAGTCTAAAAATTATATGTAAATTATATGAAATTAAATACAAATTGTATTTCCTGTTAAAAGCAATTACTTGCATGATATAATTAATGTGTCTAATGACAAATTTCAAGGAGGCTTTTTATGAGTGGTACTATACTTCATAGAGGGGTTATAAATTTTGCTAGAATTTTTTATGTTCCATATCTAAAATTAAGATTCAATTACAAATATGAAAAGGTGAATTACAAAAAGGGCAACTTTATTGCTATGGCAAACCATACTAATATTCTAGATAGTATGATTTTAGGTGTTCCCTTTAGGCAACATATGTACTTTGTTGCTGGAGAACAGCTCTTTAGGATGGGATTTGTTTCTTGGCTCTTAGTAACCTTCTTAAAACCCATTAAGAGGATGAAGGCTAAGACAGAGGCTAGAACTGCTATTGATATGCTAAGGACCTTGAAAGAGGGACATAATGTATTTGTCTTTCCTGAAGGTAGTTCTACTTGGAATGGGGAGACCTCAAATATTATTCAATCTACAGCTAAGTTGGTAAAAAGAGCCAATGTTGCCCTAATAACCTACAAGATTGATGGTGGACATCCTTCCATGCCAAGATGGTCAAGAAGTCATAGAAGAGGAAAAATTATTGGTACTGTAGGCCATATTTATGAACCAGAAGAACTTGAAAACATGAGTGTAGAAGAGATTTATGAGGCCATTGTAAAAGACCTTTATGTAAACTCAGAAGATATCTGCAAAAAGGTCAAGTTCAAGGGAAAAAATTTGGCTGAGTATTTAGAGACAGCTCTTTTTCTTTGTCCTAAGTGTGAATCTCTTGCCAGCTATACCTCTAAAAAAGATAACTTTACCTGTAAGGTATGTGGTATGGACCTAAAATATACGGAAAATTGTACCCTAGAATCAAGAAGTCAAGAGCCTTTTCCTTTTAAGACAGTTTTACAATGGGATAATTGGCAAAGAAAATGGGTAGAAGAAAATGTAGATAAGTACAAAGAAGATACTAATCTTGAAATTTGTAAAGATGATGAGCAAATTCTATATACCTATGAAGGAGAAGATAAAAACAAACTTCTCTTAAAAGGTAGTATGACCCTATATGGGGATAGGCTAGTTTTTAAAGATAAAGAAAGCAAAGAAGAAATACTTATCTACTTAAAAGATATGACAGACATTGCAATTATAACTAGGACCACATTGACCTTTTCCTGTTCAGACCAGCACTATGAGGTAAGGACCCCAATTCCTAGGTCAGCCCTAAAGTATTTGATCTTCATAATCAACCTAGCGAAAATGCGATATATTATTTAAATAACAAGGGGGCAAAAAAGCCTCCTTAAATTTGACTTTTAGGCCTAAATAATATAAAATTTCTCTGTTGTCTAAAGAGCAATTTCTAAGAAAGGAAGTATGGAAAATGAGATTTACCGGTGTTGCATCCAGAGGAATAATAACCCCTATTTTCAAAGAAGGGGATGACCTAATTTCTTTAACTGCAGATTCTGTTTTAAAAGCAGCAAAAAGTGAAAGTTTTGAAATTAATGATAGAGATATTATTGGAGTTACTGAGGCTGTGGTGGCTAGAACTCAAGGAAATTATGCAACCTGTGAACAAATCTCTAAGGATATTAAAAACAAGTTTCAAAGTGATGATATAGGAATAGTTTTTCCTATTTTAAGTCGCAATAGATTTTCTTTACTGCTAAAGGCCATTGAAAATGCTTGTAACAAACTATACATTCAACTTTCTTATCCTGCTGACGAAGTAGGAAATGCTCTAATAACCCTAGACCAAATGGATGAAATGGGAGTAAATCCATATACCGATAGCTTTACAGAAGAAGAATTTCGTAAGCTCTTTAAAGACACTGTACATGTTTTTACCAATATTGACTATATAGAACATTATAAGAATATGGGAAAGAATATTGAAATTATTTTTTCAAATAATCCAGCCCATATTTTAAAATACACTAAAAATATTTTAGTTTGTGATGTCCACTGTAGATTTAGGACAGAAAGACTAATTAGAAAAGCAGGCGTGGACAAATTATATAGATTAGACCAGATTCTAACCCAGTCTGTAGATGGTTCAGGTTACAATGAAAAATATGGAGTTTTGGGCTCTAACAAGGCCAGCGAAGAAAATGTTAAACTCTTTCCTAGAGATGGACAAGCATTTGTAGAAGGCCTGCAAAAAAAGATGTTAGAATTAACTGGGAAAAATGTGGAAGTGCTAATTTATGGTGATGGCTGTTTTAAAGATCCTGTAGGTGGTATATGGGAGCTAGCAGACCCTGTTGCAGCACCAGCTTATACATCTGGCCTAGAAGGAACCCCCAATGAAATTAAGATGAAGTACTTTGCAGATAAGGACTACAAGGACCTTAAGGGAGAAGAACTGGAAAATGCTCTAAAGGCTCTGATTGTTAACCAAGACCATGAAGATGCAGACGATTCTAAAAAACAAGGTACTACCCCTAGAAGGTTAACCGACCTCTTGGCGTCTTTATGTGATTTAACATCTGGAAGTGGAGACAAGGGAACCCCTGTTGTACTAATTCAAGGCTACTTTAGCAATTTTGCCTCAAAAAAATGATTTTATTTAATGATATAAAAAAGATAGTAAAAAAAAGATTTGAAGACAATCTAGGTAGCCATGATTGGGACCACACCTATAGGGTGCTTAACATGGCTCAAAAACTGGCAGAACTAGAAGGAGCAGATATGGAAATAGTTTCCTATGCTGCTCTTTTGCATGATATAAAAAGGTATGAAGAAGACCAGCTCCAAGGAGCCATCAACCATGAAGAAGAAGGGGCAAAAGAAGCTAGGCTTATTTTAACTAAACTGGGTCTAGAAGAAGAAAAGATAGAAAAAATTGCTTCTTGTATCATGACTCATAGATTTAGAAAAGCTAGAAAACCTGAAAGTTTAGAAGCAAAAATCCTCTTTGATGCAGATAAACTAGATGGTATAGGAGCTATAGGTATAGGTAGGGCCTTTGTTTTTGCAGGAGAGATTGGAGCTAGGGTTCATGATCCAGATATCATTTTAGAAGAAACAAAAAGCTATACCAAGGATGATACAGCCTATAGGGAGTATCTAGTTAAGCTTTCTAAGTTAAAAGATAGACTTTATACTAAAAGTGCTAAGGTTATAGCCCAAGACAGACATGATTTTATGGTAGCATTTTTTGAAAGAATTAACCTTGAAAGTAAGGGTTTAAAGTAAAAAAAAGACTAAAACCTAAAATATTCATATAATATATAAGGTTTACTTGTATATCTGTTTTTCTAATGATAATATTACTATGTATCTAATTCCAATATCATAGAGGTGCAATATGGATAGAAATTCTTTTATTGAACAAGTATCAAGTAGACTAGATGACTTGAATATTTCTTATAAAATCAATGATTCTGCAGACATAGTTATAAATGAAAAATTTATAAATGATGAAGATGGTAAGGAAATATATTTCTTAGCCCTCTTTCTTTTTAACCTAGAAAAGAAAACTGTATATACCTTTGAACAGGTGACTATGGATTATACTCAACTGACCGACAGAGACAATGTTAGCAATCTCAGGATAAAAAACAAAAAAGATAATAAGCTTTTACTTTTAGGTGTTATCTCTGCCTCAGTAGGTATAATTGCCAGGGAAAATGGCTTAAAGTTTGAAAAGGTGCTAAAAAAAGAAGATGCTATGTATAAGCCCAATGAGGGGGTTATTCCAGTTAGCAACAATATAGCTTCTTCACCAACGAAATTTTGTACAAGTTGTGGAAAAGAATTAAAGGTTACCACTAGATTTTGTACTTCTTGTGGCCATGATACCCAAGAAACAGCTAAGCCTAAAGATCATGAGGCCACAGCTCCTTTTGTAGCACCAACTTCTAGCCAACCAGCCTCTACTTTACCACCTTTAAGACCTCTTAGTCCTAACATGCATGAAAGTCCTCCTGTAGCTAAGAAGAAAAAGAGCAAGATCCCCTTAATTATTGGTTCTATTGTTTTAATAGCTGTGCTTGTATTTGCTGGTATTGCTGTTAAAAATATTATTGATAAGTTTAAAGGCGGCTCTGGTGGACTAGCGGTTTCAACAAGCAGTCCAACAGCAAAACCATCACCTACTGCCAGTCTTGCTGTTACACCTGAGGCTAGCAAGACTCCAGAAGATAGTGACTCATCCTTTGCTTCTTTGGGACTTGAGGAAGTAAATACTGGTAATTCAAGTAATAGTCAATTTTATTTTGAGTCTGAGGATTATATTTTCTATGTAAGCCATGAGCCAACCACTGGTCAAGCCCACATATATTCAAGAAATAAAGAGACAAACGAACTAAAAGCCATATTTGATGGTTTTGGATGGTCTTTAATAGCCTATGATGATTGGCTATACTTTACAGGTAACTATGGGACTACTATAGATAATTCATATAACTTGTATAGAATGCGATTTGATGGCTCTGGTGTTCAGTTGCTAAATGACAAATATACAGGCTTTGTTAATATTTTTGAAGATAAGTTATATTACATAGAACAAAGAGAAGATTTTATGGATACCTATAGAGTAAAAAGATGTAACTTAGATGGGAGTGGGGCAGAAATACTTAGTGAAGTGGGATTGTATCCCATAGTATATAAGGGGCATTACTATTTTACAGACCCATCAGGCAATATGCTAAGGTATAACATTGATAAGACGGACCCCCAAGTTATATCTGGAGAGGCAAATATTAAATTTTATAATTTTACAGATGATTATCTTATCTATATTGATATGAACAAGGATGTAGTAAAAGCTAATCCTGATGGTTCAAACCCTCTTGTTATCTGGGAAAATAGAGGAAACCATTTAATGGGTCTTAATACCTATGGGGGAAGAATTTATTTTGCAGAGTATAATGAGGAGAATTTTAATTTTGATTATTATGGTTATTACTATGACCTTATCAGTATTGACTTTGATGGTAAGGATGAAAGAATACTTCATAGTGGTTACTCATTTGGCATGTATATTAATGTAAATAAGGATGGTATACTTTCCTTTGAATACAATAGGGGTGGGGATGGGAATGTTCTCTATACCTATATTGTTCAAATATCCTTTGATGGCAAGAATGTAAGAATTTTAGATAGATAGCATAAAAACACTATATTTCTTTTATATAAATCTGAGAATAACCCCTTCACTATGATATAATTTAAGAGGAAGGAGTGATTAAGATGCCTTGTATTTTATTGAAATTAGGAGAAAACATACAGTTTTTACAGATTTTACTTCTGACTATAGGGATGCTCTTTTTAATCATTGAGATTTTTGTACCTAGCTTTGGTATCTTTGGTATTGTTGGTGTAGCCCTTTTGTTACTTACCATCTTTTTAACAGCTAAGACTGTAGCTGAAGGCATAATAATGTTTTTAATTCTCTTGGCTGTTGCTACAATTTTAGTGCTTGTAGCAATAAGAATAGCGACAAAGGGAAGACTTTCAAAGAAGATTTTAAATTTAAGTACTTTCTCAGAAGAAGATGGTTTCCAAGGTGTTGAAGTGGAGACAGTGGCCCAAGAACAGGTAGGATTTGCCTTAACGGTTTTGAGGCCAGCAGGCAAGGGAGATTTTGAAGGGAAGATTGTAGACGTAGTTACTAAGGGTGAATTTATAGCTAAAGGAACCCCAATAGTAGTTGAAAGAATTGATGGTTTAAATACCATTGTAAAAGAATATAAGGAGAATGATTAATGGAATATTTTGTAATTGTACTAATAATTATTGCAGCAGTAATAGCGTTTTTCGCTATACTTCTAAGCCTAGTTCCCATTGGCTTATGGATATCTGCTATTGCAGCTGGTGTTAAGGTTGGTCTTATGACCTTGGTGGGAATGAAATTTAGAAGGGTTGAGCCTGCGAAAATTGTAAATCCTTTGATTAAATCTACAAAGGCAGGCATAAATGTTTCCATTAATCAATTGGAAACACACTATCTAGCTGGTGGAAATGTTAACCGTGTTGCAGATGCCTTAATTGCTGCTCAAAAAGCTAAAATTAACCTAACCTTTGAAACAGCTGCAGCTATTGATTTAGCAGGTAGAGATGTCTTAGAAGCTGTTAAGATGAGCGTTAACCCTAAGGTTATTGAAACCCCTATAATTTCTGCTGTTGCTAAAGACGGTATTGAAGTTAGGGCCAAAACAAAAATTACAGTTAGAGCCAACATTGCTAGATTAATTGGGGGAGCAGGTGAACCTACAATTATAGCAAGAGTTGGTGAAGGTATTGTTACAACTGTTGGATCTTCTGAAAGTTATAAGAGTGTTTTGGAAAATCCAGACTTAATTTCACAAACAGTTTTAACCAAGGGCTTAGATGCAGGTACAGCTTTTGAAATCTTATCTATTGATATTGCTGATGTAGATATTGGAAGAAACGTAGGCGCAGAACTTCAAGCTGACCAAGCAGAAGCAGATAAGAAAATAGCTCAAGCCAAGGCAGAAGAAAGAAGAGTTATGGCTATTGCCAGAGAACAAGAAATGAAATCTAATGTCCAAGAAATGAGAGCTAAGGTTGTTGAAGCAGAAGCACTTGTTCCTAGAGCAATGGCTAAAGCCTTTGAAGCTGGCAATCTAGGGGTTATGGACTACTATAATATGAAAAATGTTATGGCTGATACCCAAATGAGAGAAGCTATTTCTGAAACTGGAAAAACACAAAAACCTATAACTCCAGAAAAAGAGGACTAAATGGATTTTGGTAGACAAAGAGAAGAAAATATAGCAAAACTTCTTAAAAAGACAAGAGAAGAAGAGCCGTCTAAAGTGACTTCGGATAAAAAGCAGGGTTTTGTAGAAGAGCTTACAAAAGATCCAGATGTGCTTTATAAGGGCATTGTTCTTAGTGAAATTTTAGGACCACCCCTATCTAAGAAAAAAAGAGGAAGGTAGGTTCAGATTTGCTTAAATAAGCAAACCTAAAGAAGGTTTGTGTTTAAATAAGCATAATTTTAATACTTAAAAATAGGATTTAGAAAGATACAGTTAGCCTGTATCTTTTTTATATATTCTTTTTGGGTTTTTTATTTTTTCTTAATTTTTTATTTTTCCTTTTTCCTTTTTCTTTTTCTTTTTCCTCTCTTTCTTCTATTAATTTGCAATATGTTGAAAGAATATAATTGACAATAAATGGTATAATTACCTTCCGGAGAGAGATATGAAAAAGATAAGGGTAAAGATAGAAATTGAAGACCAAGACTACCAAAAGAGGTTATCTGATTATATAAAGATAAAAGGATTTAGCCTATTTGAAATTAATGAAAAGACCTATGACCTTTATGTAAAAGATAGACAGGCTTGTTTACTCCTAAAAACAAAAAAAGAAGAAAAAGTCATAAATAAGCATCAAAGTGCCCAAACTACAATGG
Organism: uncultured Clostridiaceae bacterium; assembly: GCA_964563155.1. Classification (GTDB taxonomy): domain Bacteria; phylum Bacillota; class Clostridia; order DUPQ01; family DUPQ01; genus DUPQ01. The sequence continues at coordinate 76,773 of CAZLVL010000010.1, forward strand.
AAGAGATGATTGAAATCTTTTCTAGGCACCAAAGTATAGATTTTTCTAGTGAAGAAAACAGAAGTAAAGTAATTGGAGTAACCTCCAGCCAAGGAGGAGAAGGAAAAACCTTTTTAGCCCAAAGAATGGCTGTTTGGGCTAAAAAACAAGGTAAGAAGGTTTTATATATCAATCTTAATGGTATGGCCTGTCACGAAGGAATATTTACTTGTGAAAAACCTAAAGACCTTTCTTTACTATTTTATTATTTAAAAAAAGAAAGTGAAAAATTTAATACTTATTTAGAGATGTATAAAAATTATGATCCTCTATACAAGATACATTATCTTAGCGGCGTATATCCATCTTGTGACATTTTTTTAGAAGAAAAAGAAGTTAACTATTTTATGACAGCTTTAAAAAGAAATAGTCTATACGACTATATTATTCTAGATATTCCCTTGTACCCTCATAGAGCCTATACAAACATCTTAAAGATGACCTATTTCACTGTATATATCAAAAGCTCTGATGGACCTAAACAAAGAGCCATTGAAGATTACTTAAGAGCAGAAGAGGTGAAACTGGTTCCAGTTTGTAAAGGATCAGGTCCATGTTTAGGAATACTTTTAGATCAAGTTTCTGAAAATGACTTTAATATGGAAAATGATTTTTATCAAACAATAGAGAGTATTTTTTATCAAGGAGAATCCCTAGTATGACTATAGATTACGATAAACTCATAAATCAGTGTCTTCTTAGGGTAGAGGGAAAGGACCTAGAAAGCTTGGAAAAGGCTGTTATAGAATGGGTTTATGATCAAGAAAATCAGGATTTAAAGGACAAGCATCTGGTTATAAAAGAGGTTTTAAATAGGCTGGGAGGCTATGATTTTATACAAACTCTTATGGAAAAAGAGGGAATAAATGAAATAATGTTAAATGGTGGGAAGATTTTTTATGAAGAAAAAGGAAGAATTAAAAAAAGTTCTATGAGTTATTCTTCAAATCAAATAGAAAGATTAGTAAGTATTCTTTGTAAAAAAGCAGATAGAAGTATTAATTTAGCTAACCCTATTATGGATGGCAGCATTGGTTCTGACACTAGGGTCAACATTGTACTTGACCCAATTTCTCCCACCGGTACTTGTGTTACCATTAGGAGATTTCCTAAAAAACATATAACCTATCAAGATATGATAAAAGAAGGCTTTATGAGCCAAGACATAAAGAACTTTTTAGAAAGAATTGTTAAAAGAAGAAAAAACATTTTCATATGTGGAGGAGCTGGTTGTGGAAAGACAACCCTATTAAATGTAATGACCAGCTTTATACCCAAAGAAGAAAGGGTCATAACCATAGAAGATTCCATGGAGTTGGATATGGATTGTATAGATAACATTGTAAGATTAGTTTGTAGAAATCCCAACAGTGAAGGTAAGGGAGAGGTAGATATGGCCCAACTGATAAGGTCATCTTTAAGAATGAGACCAGACAGGATTATTGTGGGAGAAGTAAGAGGAAGCGAAGCCCTTTATATGCTCCAAGCTATGAACACTGGCCATTTAGGTTCTATATCTACAGGTCATGCCAATTCATGCAAGGATGCATTTTCACGTCTTGAGACCATGGTCTTAGGCGAATGTGATATGCCCCTTTATTCAATTAGAAAGCAAATTTCAGATGCTTTAGACATAGTTATATCTCTAGAAAGATTTCAAGGCAAAAGAAGATTAATAGAGATTGGCGAAGTTAAGGGCTTTTATGATAATAGTGTGGAAATGGAGACCCTTTTCTACTTCGACAAGCAATTAAACAAGCATGTTTGCACAAAAGGAGAGCCTATTTATGACCTATGAAATGATTAAAAGATCCACCAAACAAGCCCTAGTAATCTCTTTTGCCTTTTATTGTTTATACATGATTCTTTGGCTTTCACTTTTAGTCTTTGTAGTAGTTTTTAGCTTTTCCTTTTTTAGTAAGACCTATAGGTCAAATTTAAAAAAAAGGCAGATGAGCTATAGTTTTGAGAGGTTTTTAGAAATCCTAAGGTCCTATGCTATGATTCCCCAAGATTTTACCAATATTCTTAAAGAGAGTTTTCATGAGTATTCTAGGGTTTTTCCTAAGGATGATTTTTCTGTTTTAGCTACTAAGGTCTTAGCTAAAATCCATAAGAATAATCATATAAAGGATGTGTTAAGTTACTTTTCCCAAGAAATGGCTATAGAAGAGGGAGAGCTTTTTTGTAAAAGCCTACTTATCTGTATACAAAAAGGTGGGAATCTAAACAGGACCATTAAAGAGACCATTGTCTTTTTGAAAGAGAAAAAAGAACTAGAAAGAGATATTGAAATGATTACCCTAGAAAAAAACACAGAAAGAGTAATTGTAAGTATCTGTCCTTTTGCTATCTTGGCCTTATTGGGCCTTTCTCAAAATGGCTATATGGAGCCCTTGTATCAAGGCTTTAATGGTAGATTGATTATGACTCTAGCAGGTATACTTTTTCTTCTTAGCTCTTTAATTGCTAAAAAGCTTTTGGAGGTTAAGGTATGATTTATCTAGTAATTTATCTCATTCTTATTCTTCTTCTCTTCTTTTTATCAAAAAGAAAAAAAGAGGACATAGAGCTAAAACACTGCAAGTACTTAAAAAGTTTTTATCCAGCTTTCTTGCCCATTGGTAAGAAAGTAACTAACTATTTGCAGGCTGATAACAGGCTATTTCTTTTGTACCCCAATTACAAGGCAGATAGAATTTTGAGTTTGCACATAAGTTTAAAGATGAGTATTTTTTGTCTTATGCTCTTTTTGCCAGTCGTAGTTCTAATTACCAAGGCTTCTAATATGTTTTTACTCTTTTCTTTTATTCTTTGCTTTTTTTCTACCCTGGCAGTGGATATGGATGTAAAAAAAGAATATGAAACTATGAAAGAAGGAGTATTAGAGGATTTTTCTCTTTTTCTTACAAAACTTACCCTCTATATATCTTCAGGTATGACCCTTTATCAGGCCTTTGTGCTAGAAGATTATGACCTAAAAGAGGGGGTTTTTAAGAGATATTTAGAAGAGGCTAGAAGAAACCTTTCTTTAAGGTCAGACCCACAAGAAGCTTTTTTAAATCTTTCTATTCATTTACCTCTAGCCCAAATTAACGGCTTTTCTGCCCTTATGATATCTGCCTTTAAAAATACTGAGGCTCAGTTAGCTGAAACCCTAAAATCCTATACAGGAGAGATTTGGTTAGAAAAAAGAAATGAGATAAAAAAAAGAGCAGAAAAAGCAGCTGCTAAATCCATTCTAGCTCTTGCTTTAGGGCTCTTAGGTCTTCTTTTAGTGCTAATAGCCCCAGCTGTGCTTATGTTATCTGATATTTAAAATGGAGACTAGATACACTATTACAAATTACAGGAGGGAGAGTTTATGAATATTTTAGAAAAAGTATATTTAAACAAAAGAGGTATGGGAACAGTAGAAATAGTTATTTTACTAGCAGTTCTTGTGGGAATAGCCTTAATATTTCGCCAAGCCATTACTAACTTTGTGCAAAATATTATTGATGGAACCTTAAATGATTCCAGTATTTTAGAAAAGTTGAGGATAGAATGATGATAAGTGAGATTATAAATAATGACCAAAGTAAATATTTAGTAATTAAGGGTGAAAAGAAACTTTGCCCTGATTACATGACTAAAATGCTAGAAAGAGGGGAGTGCTCCATTTTCTTACCCCTTTTATATGATAAAGAAGATGAACTCATATATGACAGCCTAGACATGATGAGTCTAGATAAGTATATAGAGAAAAATGGGTTTTCCTTGGACCTTTTGAAAATATTGGTAAAAGGTTTACAAGAACTCTTTTTACTTTGTGATGACTATCTTTTAGATGCTAGCTTTTGTCTTTTGGACCCAACCCACATTTATATTGCCAATAAAAAAGACTTTAGATTCCTTTTTAATCCCTTTGTACTTTCTTCCATAAAAAAGACCAGCAAACAAGTCATTTTAGAGGTTATAGGGAGAAACTATTTGCCCTATCATTTAGAGAGGGCACTAAAGGAAGAAGATTGGGATTTTAATGAATTTATTTCTCTTTTAGAGAAAAACCAAGAGCAAATTTACAAAAACCTAGAAGAGGATATGGAAGAAGAGCCTCTTGATTTGAAAAATATTGAAGATATAGAAGATAATATTAAGGTGGGTAAAAAGGATATAAATATTGGGAAGGTCACTTTAATAAATGATAAGAAACTTAAAGGGCCATACATTTCTCTTCGTCATGCTAGCTTGAGATATTCCGGAAAAACCCTCTATGTTAAAGACCATAAAAGCAAATATGGAACCTATGTAAATGGAGACAGGATAGAAACTGGGAAATTTGTTCCAGTTAACAAGGGGGATATTGTTGCTTTTGGTGACCAAGAATATATTTTACTTTAGTTTATGGCTAAAAATCTTTTTTATTCAGGTTTTTTTTAGCAAGAAATTTTCTCTTAAATCCAAAAGCTAATAAAAAAAAGTAGAATTATTGACTACTTTATGATAAAATTCTTCTAAATGAAAAGAAGGAGAATCCCTATGATAGCAATAGGTAGTGATCATGCAGGATTTGCTTTAAAAAAGGAAATTCTATCATATCTGGAAAAAAACAAGATTGAATACCGTGACTTTGGAGCTTCATCCGAAGAATCTAGTCATTTCCCCCTATATGCCTCTTTAGTAGCAACTGCAGTTCAAGAGAACGAGTGTAAAAGAGGTATTTTAATATGTGGAACCGGTATAGGAATGAGTATAGTTGCTAATAAGTTTAAAGGTATAAGGGCAGCAGTTTGCTTGGATGAATACCAGGCAAAAATGGCAAAACAGCATAATAATGCCAATGTCCTAGTACTAGCTGGCCGTATTACTTCACCAGAACAAGCTTTTAAGTTAATTGATATTTGGATGAATGAAAAATATTTAGACGGTAAATATGAGATTAGAAATCGCTTAATACGAAATATTGAAGAAGGTGGGGCCATGTCAGGAAGAAGCTATAGAAATATGGCCTTTGTTTTTGATCATCCCCTAATTCAACACAAGATATCCATGTTAAGAGACAAAAATACAGGAACAAAAGAGTTTAGAGAACTGGTTAAAGAAGTTTCTACTCTTATGGGCTATGAGGTTACAAGAGCCCTACCGCTAGAAGAGATTGAAGTTGAGACTCCTATTGCTAAAGCTAAGACTAAGGTTCTTTCAGGTAAGAGTGTTGGTTTTGTTCCCATTTTAAGAGCTGGCTTAGGTATGGTAGACGGATTATTAACCCTTATACCTACAGCTAAGATTGGACACATTGGTCTTTACAGGGATCAAGAAAGCCTAGAACCAGTGGAATATTATTGTAAATTGCCTGATGATGTAAGTAAAAGAATGATTATTCTTTTAGACCCTATGTTGGCAACTGGAGGCTCTGCATCGGCAGCCATTGGTTTTTTAAAGCAAAGAGGGGTTAGAAACATTAAACTTATGAGCATTATTGCTGCTCCAGAGGGTATAGAAAAGGTTCATACTGATCATCCAGATGTTAACATTTACTGTGCCTGTGTTGATAAGACCTTGAATGACCATGCCTACATTGTTCCTGGCCTAGGAGATGCTGGCGATAGATTGTTTGGCACTAAATAGATTTTGATTTTAAATTATTAATATATAAGGGGGCTTTTAGCCTCCTGTATAGATAAATACTAATTGACTTTGACAGGGAGGAATACTTGAGTTTTCTCTATACTTTTTTGTTGTCATTTGCACTTGCATTTGGACTAACCCCTTTGGTTATAAGGTTTGCTACAGCTAAGGGGATTTTGAAGCATCCAAAAAGAAAAAGAGATTTGCACAATAAGCCCATACCTCTTTTAGGGGGCTTAAGCATTATTGTATCTTTTACAATAACTGTGCTAATAAATAGTCTTCTTAACTCTAACTTTCATGTGACCAAGGAAGTTGCAGGCTTGGCTGTTGGTGTAGTCATAATTGCCATAATGGGTCTTTTAGATGATTTGTTTGATATTAAGCCATATATCAAAGCTCTTTTTCAGATTATAGCTGCTATTTTAACTGTTGCAATATCCGGTTCAAAAATTGAATATTTCACAGGTCTTGTAAATAGTAACAAACTGGTTAATTTACCCAATATAATCTCTTTTATAGCTACAGTTGCTTGGATTTTTCTTTTGACCAATGCCTTTAACATTATTGATGGGATTGATGGACTAACTACAGGTACCACCATTATTTGTAGTTTAACCCTCTTTTTTATTGGTTTTGTCCGACCTGATGCCATGCACATTGGTGAATATATACCAGTCTTGCTTTTAGCTCTTGCTGGGGCTGCAGCTGGCTTTTTGCCATTTAACTTCAATCCTGCTAAAATATACTTAGGAGAAACTGGTGCTGCATTTTTAGGGTTTGTAACTGCAGTTATATCCATTCAAGGTACTATGAAGGCCCACACTGCCATAGCAGTCTTTATACCCTTAACTGCAATGGGATTACCCATACTGGATATTTCTTTAGCATATTTTCGAAGACTCATTATGAAAAAACCTGTAACCGAGGGAGATAAAGAACATATTCACCATAGGATGATGCAAATGGGTTTATCTCAGAGGAAAACAGTTCTTATTCTTTATGGCATAAACATCCTACTAGGTTTTGTAGCCTATTGGTTGAGTGAAACTCAATATACTAGACTTTGGCTTATATCAGCAATTGTTTTAATTCTTGCTGGTGGAGCTATTTATGTGCTGTATATGCCCTTACTTAAGCAATATATGAAAAATGGAAATAATAATAGGATTAAAAAGGAGAGCCAAGATGACCAAGAAGAAGTGTAAAATTATCTCAATATTCGGAACCCGCCCAGATGCCATTAAGATGGCTCCTTTAGTGAACTTATTGGATCAAGAAGAAGCCATAGAGCATATAATCTGTGTTAGCGGCCAACATAGAGACATGGTTGCACCCATATTGGATATTTTTAACATTCAACCTAAATATGATCTGGATATTATGAAAGAAGGCCAAACCCTAGAATATGTAACATCTGCCATATTGACCAAGTTTGGAAAAATCTTAAATAAAGAAAGACCAGACATGATTTTAGTTCATGGAGACACTAATACTTGCTTTTCAGCTGCTCTTACAGCCTTTTATAAAAAAATACCTGTAGGCCATGTGGAAGCAGGCCTAAGAACCACCGATATATATTCACCTTATCCTGAAGAGTTTAATAGAAGAACAGTGGACTCCATTTCAAGTCTCTTTTTTGCACCTACTAAAAGTAATGCTGCCAATCTCTTAAGTGAAAAGGTAGAGAGTAAAAACATATATATTACTGGAAATACTGTAATAGATACCTTGGCAACCACAGTAAAACCAGACTATACCTTTCTTGAAGACTTGCTTAACACCATTGATTATGATAAAAAACGAGTCATATTAGTGACAGCCCATAGAAGAGAAAATATTGGAGAGAATCTGGAAAATATTTGTTATGCCATCTATAGATTGGCCTATGAATATCCAGATAGCCATTTCATATACACAGTACATCCCAATCCTCAGGTTAGAAAAACAGCTCAAAGTATACTTGCTGAGTCAGAAAATGTCAGTTTGCTACCTCCTTTGGTATTTACAGATCTGCATAACCTAATGGCAAGATCCTACTTTGTTATGACCGATTCAGGTGGCTTGCAAGAAGAAGCCCCTTCTTTGGGAGTTCCTGTTTTAGTTTTAAGAAAAGAAACAGAAAGACCAGAGGCAGTAGAAGCGGGAACTGTAAAACTCTCTGGAGTAAACACCAAAGATATTTTAAAAGATGCTAGAGCTCTTTTTGATGACAAGAAGTTTTATGGTGAAATGAAAAACGCAGTAAATCCCTATGGAGACGGCTTTGCATCCATGAGAATTGTTAAAGCTATAAAGAAATATTTTAATATAGAAGACCTATAGCTAATTTACAAAGACTTGAAAATATTATGGACAGGCCTTAATCTATTCATATATTGGAAAGTCTTAATTTATGCCTAAAAAACTGTTATGGAAAAAGTAGATTACATAAAAAGACTAGAAATAAAGAGGTTGTAATGTTAGAAAAACTAAAAGATATAGAAAAAAGATATGATGAGATAAATGAAAAGCTTTCAGATGCAAAGGTTGTATCCAATCAAGAGCTCTATGTTTCTCTCATGAAAGAACAAAGTGAGATTTCTGAAATAGTAGAGACCTTTAGGGCCTATACTGAAGTTCTCAATGGCTTAGAGGATTTAAACCTTATGATGAAAGAAAGTTCAGATGATAAAGAAATGATGGAGCTTTTTGAAGAGGAAAGAGAAGGGCTTTTAAATGAAAAACCTATTTTAGAAGAAAAACTCAAGGTCCTTCTATTACCTACAGATCCTAATGACTCTAAAAACGTTATTATCGAAATTAGAGGAGGAGCAGGTGGCGACGAAGCTGCCCTTTTTGCTGCTAACCTTTTGAGAATGTATACCATGTATGCAGAGGCTAGAAGGTGGAAAACAGAGATTTTGGACCTAAATGAAATAGGTATAGGTGGGATTAAAGAGGTTGTCTTCTCTATTTCAGGAAGTGGTGCCTATAGTCGCTTTAAGTATGAAAGTGGGGTGCATAGAGTCCAAAGAGTACCAGAAACAGAATCTCAAGGCAGGATTCATACATCCACTGTTACAGTAGCGGTTTTACCTGAGGCAGAAGAAGTGGATGTAGAGATTAATCTAAGTGATGTGGAAATAGATACCTATAGGGCTTCTGGAGCTGGTGGGCAGCACGTAAACAAGACCGACTCAGCCATAAGGTTGACCCATATTCCCAGCGGAATTGTTGTAACCTGTCAAGATGAAAGAAGTCAGCATAAGAATAAGGATAAGGCTTTTAAGATTCTAAGAAGTAAGCTTTATGAACAAGCCCAAGAAAGCCAAGATAAGGAAATTGCTCAAAACAGGAAGTCTCAAGTAGGAACTGGAGATAGAAGTGAAAGAATAAGGACATATAATTTTCCTCAAGGTAGGGTTACAGACCATAGAATTAACCTAACCCTATATAAAATTGATAGCATAATGAATGGAGATTTGGATGAGTTAATGGATGCCCTCATAACAGAGGACCAAGCCAGAAAACTATCAAAGCAAGAAGAGTAAATGTTTAAAGTAGAAACCCGACTTTTTGAGAAGGCGGACCTAAAAAGTATAAAAGAATGTGCCCACATTATACAAAGTGGAGGTATAGTTGCCTTTCCTACAGAAACTGTTTATGGCTTAGGAGCAGATGCCCTTAACCCTAAGGCAGTGGACAGAATTTTTTTGGCTAAAGGAAGGCCTAACGACAATCCTCTCATAATTCATTTACACAATCTAGATTCTCTAGACCTCTATGTAAAAGATATCCCAGAGGTCTTTTTCACCTTGAGTAAACTATTTATGCCTGGGCCTCTAACTGTCATTTTGAAAAAAAGAGATATAATCCCTGATAATGTAACAGCAGGCCTAGATACTGTTGCCCTTAGAATACCTGATAACCAAATAGCCCTTTCTCTCATAGAGTACTCTAACAGGCCCCTTGCAGCACCTAGTGCCAACATCTCAGGCAAACCTAGTCCTACCACCTACGACCATGTAGTAGAGGATTTGAATTATAGGGTGGATGCTATAATAAATGGTGGTAAAACCCAAATAGGAATGGAGTCCACAGTCTTAGACTTAACCCAAGAACCACCTGTCATCTTAAGACCAGGGGGAATTTCTTTTAATTCTTTAAAGCTAGTTATAAAAGACTTGGAAAGAGCCTATGACCTAAAAGAAGAAAGTCCTAAATCTCCAGGTATGAAGTACAAACATTATGCACCGAATGCCCCTATGTATATTGTTAAAGGAAAGCAAGAACATATGGTTAAAAAGATTCAAAGTCTAATAAAAGAAAAAAGTGGTCTCTTAGTCTCAAAAGAGACCTTTGACATGTATGAGAGCAAGAATAAGCTTTGTGTAGGGAGTCTTTTAGACCCTTTGGAAATAGCTTCCAACATTTTTGAGAGCCTTAGACTCTTTGATAAGATGGATATAGATGAGATTTATTGTGAATATTTTGAAATAGGGGACATGCAAGATACGGTTATGAATAGACTTTTAAAGGCAGCTGCTAACAAAATAATAGATGCAGATAGTCAAGATTCTGTTCATTGCCAGCCTTAAATATTTAATGTATAATTTTATTGCCATACTAGACGGGGAGTTAGCGGTACCTTGTAATCTGCAAACCGCTATAGCAGAGTGTAATTCCCGTTAGAGGATGTAAAATGAGAAAGCCGACTTACATAAGCGGTGTTGATGAAGGGGTCTTGTGCAATTGGAACTTGTGAACCTCGTCAGGTCTTAGCGGAAGCAGCGATAAGCAAGCAGACGATGTGCCACAAGGGTGCCTTTTCTGAGCTGGCTGTGTAGGTAACGATAAATTGTTTTTATTCGAAGACGGGTGTATGGTATTTATTTAGGAGTTAAAATGATAAAACATAAGGTTTTATACAGGCAGTGGAGACCTACTACCTTTCGTGAAGTGGTCGAACAAGAACACATTACAAGAACTTTAAAAAGGGCAATAGAAAGTGACAGAATCTCTCATGCCTATCTTTTTTCTGGAACTAGAGGGACTGGAAAGACCTCTTTGGCCAAGATTTTTGCTAGAGCAATAAATTGCTTGGACCTAAAGGACAATGAACCTTGTAATGTTTGTGAAATATGTACTAAAGCCTTAAGTGAAACTCTTTTAGATATAGCTGAAATTGATGCAGCTTCCAATAACTCTGTAGATGATATTAGAAAAATATGTGAGGAAGTAAATTATCTGCCAGCTCTTGCAAAATACAAGGTATATATTATTGATGAAGTCCATATGTTAAGTGGTTCAGCCTTTAATGCTCTTTTGAAAACCTTAGAAGAGCCTCCAAGCCATGTAGTCTTCATTCTTTGTACTACCGAGCCGGATAAACTGCCTGCAACAGTTTTATCAAGATGCCAGCAATTTAACTTTTTTAGAATATCCAGTCAAGCCATAAGCCAAAGACTTAAACTTATTGCAGATTCTGAAGGCGAGAAGATTACTTCTCCAGCCTTAGATATGATAGCAAGAATTTCTTTTGGAGCCCTAAGAGATGCCATAAGTCTTTTAGACCAATGTATTTCTTCTTCTGAAGGTGAAATTGATGTGCCAGATGTCTTAATAAATGCTGGGTTGGTAGAAGATGAGTATAATGAAAAAATCCTGCATGCTATATATAAAAAGGATGTTAACAAAATACTAGAAAATGTAGATATAGTTATAAGTCAGGGAAAAAGTCCTTCTAAGTTTTTGTCTGGTCTTTTAAATTACTTAAGAAATCTTTTGGTTTGTAAACACAGTAAAAATCCTCAAGACTTTATTGAATCAGATACTGATACCATAAAAAAAATGATAGAACTCTCAAAACTATTCTCCAACGATAAGTTAATAGAGTACATTAAGATTTTATCCTCTCATGAGCAAACCTTAAAAAGAACTTCTCAACAAAAGGCCTATTTAGAAGTTATATTAATTAGCCTTATAGAAGTAGTAGAGAGTAAGAAGCTTGTTGAAGTAGTAGAGGTTGTAGAAGAAGTAGTAGAAAGCCTTGAAGAAGATGAACTATTTGCAGGTTTGGAAGAACCAGTAGAGATAAAGAAAGAAGCTCCTAAAAAAGCCCCTGTTTTAACCAAGCAAGTAACCATTGAAAATGGAGAAAAAGAGAAGAAAAAAGAAGAAGAAGAAAAGAGTAAAGAAATAAAGGGGCTACAAAAAAGTTGGGATAAGTTTATTCAAGAAAGAATAGATGGAGGCTCCTTGGATGTTTTTGAATTAAAGGGCTCAAAAGTTACAATAACCGGCCATAAGGCTATAATAGAGTTTGACAATGTTTTCTATAAAGAATCGGTAGAGTATAATAAAGAGGCAGTAACCCAAGAAATAAAGGGTTTTGATGAAAATGTTAGGATAATAGAGCTTATCTGTAATGTGGAAAAGACAGATAAAGACATAGAAGAAAAGGAAATTGTGGAAATCGGAGAAAAGTTCGGTGTTCCTACAGATATAGTCTAGGAGGTAAGACATGGCAAGAGGAAGAATGGGCGGTGGTGGCAATATGAACTACAGTAATATGCTAAAACAAGCTCAAAAAATGCAAGAAGATATGTTAAAGGCACAAGAAGATTTAGAAGAAACCATTTTTGAAGCCCAAGCAGGTGGAGGAGCTGTAGCTCTAGCATTAAAAGGAAACTATACAATGGAATCTTTGACCATAGATGAAGGCCTTTTAGAAGATGGGGATGCTGAAATGTTACAAGATCTCATTATCACTGCATATAATGAATGCTTAGAAAAGGTAAATGAGAAAAAAGAAGAAGTAATGGGTAAAGCAACCGGTGGCATGAGGATGCCTTTTTAAATGTCAGATATATATCCAAAACCCTTATCACGCTTAATAGCAGCCTTTGAAATGTTTCCAGGCATAGGAAGAAAGATGGCCTCTCGGTTGGCCTTTCATTTACTTAAAATGGATGATGAAAAAATAAAGTTTATTTATGAGTCCATTAGAGATGCAAAAAAAGGTTTATCCTATTGTTCAATTTGCTGCAATATAACTCAAGAAGACCCTTGTAAGATTTGTTCTTCTTCTAAAGACCACTCAATTATTTGTGTGGTGGCTTCAGTGAAGGACCTCTTAGCCATGGAGGCAACGGCAAGTTTTCCTGGTGTTTATCATGTTTTACATGGGGTTATATCTCCCATGGAGGGAGTAAATCCTGATGATATAAAGATTAAGGAACTATTAAAAAGGTTGGATGATAATGTAAAGGAAGTTATCATTGCAACCAACTCTTCGGTAGAAGGTGAAGCTACAGCCATGTATTTATCTAAGCTCATAAAACCCTTTGGTATTAAGGTTACAAGAATAGCTCATGGTATTTCGGTAGGTAGTGAAATTGAATATACCGATGAGGCAACCCTCATAAGAGCCTTAGATGGCAGGGTTGTAATTTAAAAAATTTCCTATTGCATTTAAAAATTTCATTCTGTATAATGAAAAAGGTCTTAAAAATTTGAAAGAAAGGGGTATGCTTTGATGACCAAGACAAGAAATTACAATAATTTGGTAAACGTTAACGATTTTAGTGTGCCTCTTATACCTATTTGCAAGTAAATTAGGTTTCGCAGGCCAGAAAAACAAGACCTGCGGAATATCTATAGTTAAACTAGAAAACTCTCAGGTCCACAAAAACAGAGGGTTATTTTTTTGAAAAAATTTAAACTATTATTACAATTTTTAAAAGGGAACGAAGGAGCCTATTTTGCAGGCGCCTTATTCATGGTCATTGGCCAAATTCTAGGCCTGATAAACACAGTTGTTATTGGTGTAGTAATTGACTCAGTACTGGGCAATAAGATTCCTGAGGGCTTCATTTTTAAGGTCTTCAATCTTTTAGGGGGAAGAGAGCACCTCATGATGAATCTTTGGATATGTGGTTTGGTCTTAATCTTTTTTTCTACCTTAAATGGAATTGTTATCTTTCTATCTAGAAGGTATTCTGCTATATCAAGTGAAGGTATTGCTAAAAAGATGCGTATGGACCTATATGAGCATTTGCAAAATACCACCTATTTGTACAACACAAATCTTCAAACTGGGGATTTGATACAAAGATGTACATCAGACTTAGACACAGTAAGAAACTTTATAGCTGGACAGTTTCAAGAGCTTTTAAGGGCCTTGACCCTAATAATTGCCTCTATTCTCATAATGAAGAATATGCATACTCTTTTAACGGTAGCAGGATTTTCTCTTATTCCATTTATTAGTGTTGGAGCCTTTTTATTCTTCAAGCATGTTTCTAAAATCTTTTTAGCAGCTGATGAAGCAGAAGGGCAAATGTCCACAGTTATAGAGGAAAACTTATCTGGAATGAGAATAGTAAGGTCATCTGCTACTCAAGGCTCTGAAATAGACAAGTTTATTGCATCTTCTTTGGATTACAGAAACAAGGACTTGAAAATAACTAGGGCCTTTGCCTGGTATTGGGGTTTGTCTGATGCTGTTTGTCAGATGCAAATTGGTATAGTCTTGGTTGTTGGTATCTTACTAGCCCTAAAAGGGGAGATAACAGTAGGAGTACTAACCATCTTCTTAACCTACACAAACAGCCTAATCTGGCCCATAAGAAGCTTGGGCAGGGTCTTAGGAGATATGGGTAAGGCCAATGTATCTTTAGGTAGGATAAAAGAGGTTCTTGAAGCTCCCAGAGAAGCAGGTAGAGAAGATAAGGGCTTAACCCCAGAAATTCAAGGAAATATTGAGGTTAAAAACCTTTCCTACTCATATAACGAAAGCAATCCCATACTAAAGGATATTTCCTTTTCTTTGAAAGAGGGCCAAACTCTAGGAATATTAGGAAGAACCGGATCTGGTAAATCTACCTTAGTTCATCTTTTAGTAGGACTTTTACCCTATGAAGAAGGTTCAATAAAGATAGATGGGGTTGAGTTAAGTGAGATTAACAAAAGACACTTGAGAAAAAACATAGGGATTGTACTACAAGAACCTTTCTTGTTTTCAAAAACCATAAAAGAAAATATCTCAGATATCTTTGATGAAAACTCTGATGATGAAATTTCTCATGTAACAGCTGTAGCCTCTGTTGATAAGGCTATACAATCTTTTGAAAAGGGCTATGACACTATGGTAGGTGAAAAGGGAGTTACCTTGTCAGGGGGCCAAAGACAAAGAGTGGCCATAGCCAGAACCCTGTTAAACAAGGGTAAGGTTTTAATCTTTGATGACTCTTTAAGTGCTGTGGATATGCAAACAGATAAAAAGATTAGAGATGCCTTAGCGGTACACAACAAACATACCACTACCATTTTAATCTCTCATAGAATAAATACCCTGATGCAGGCTGATTTAATTCTAGTTTTAGAAGATGGAGTGTTGACAAATAAGGGAAGCCATAAGGAATTAATTAAACAAGATGGCTTCTATAAAGAGGTCTATGAAATGCAAGAGAGCTATGACTTAGACCATGAGATGGAAGGGATTTAAGTATGGAAGAAAATAATAAAGAAATATTTAACAAGAGTATAGATTTTGCCCTTTGGAAAAAGGTCTTTAGGTATCTATCCAGATATTGGAAGCATGTAATGGGTATTATTTTAGCTATGATTCTTCAAGCCATAACAGATGCCACTTTCCCTCTTTTTACTGAGTATGCTATAGACAATATTATTGGTAAAGAAAACAAAGAAGGACTTTGGTTATTTGCCCTTCTCTTCTTTTTACTATTGGTAGTTAAAGGAGCCACAGTATACATCTTTATATACCTAGCAGATATGGTTTGGCATTTGGTTAGCCATGATATTAGGGTGGATGGCTTTAACAAGCTTCAAGAGTTAAGCTTTTCCTACTATGACAAAAATGCAACAGGTTCTCTTTTTTCTAGGGTTACCTCTGATGTAAATAGATTAACTGGGATTATCTCTTGGGGGATAGTAGATACCATATGGGCCATAGCCATGATAAGCATTATGACCATCTTCATGTTTATGAAAAGTGTAAAGATTACCTTGGTTGTTTTAACCATAATCCCCATACTGGTCCTAATCTCCATCTTTTTTCAAAAGAGAATTCTTTTTCATTCTAGAGAATCAAGGCGTTTCAACTCTATAATAACTGGAGCTTATGCTGAAGGAATTCATGGAGCAGCTACAACCAAAACTCTAGTAAGAGAAGAAAGCAATATAAAGGACTTTGACAAAAAAACTGATGATCTGAAAAATGCCTCCATAAAAAGTGCCATTTATTCAGGAATGTTTTTCCCTATTGTGGCTGTACTAGGTATTATTGGAACCTCTTTAGCCCTATGGGAGGGAGGAATTTTAGTACTAGGAGAGAGCATTACAATTGGTACTTTGACTGTCTTTATCTCCTATACCCTCCAGTTTTTCCATCCAGTAAATGATATGGCTAGAGTTTTTGCCAACTTCCAGCTATCTCAAGCTGCAGGTGAAAGAGTTATGGCCCTTTTAGAAGCTCCTTTAGATATAAAGGACTCGGATGAAGTAATAGCAAAATATGGTCACATTAGTCCAGATATGCCAGTACCTAAACTAAAAGGGGATGTTAGGTTTGAAGATGTTTCTTTTTGGTACAAAGAAGGTGAAATGGTTCTTGATACCTTTAACCTAGATGTTAAAGCGGGACAATTAATTGCCCTTGTAGGAGAAACAGGTTCTGGGAAAACCACAATAGTTAACTTAGCCTGTAGATTCTATGAACCTAGTAAAGGAACCATATACATTGATGACCAAGATTACAAGACCATGCCCTTAATGTATATCCACAAAAACCTAGGCTATATGCTTCAATCTCCTCATCTTTTCTCTGGAACCATTATGGAAAATATCCGCTATGGTAGACCGGATGCCACAGATGAAGAGGTTATAGAGGCGGCAAAAATGGTGGAAGCCCATGACTTCATAATGAAGTTTGAAAAGGGCTATGAGCATGAAGTTTCTAAAGCAGGTGGGGGTATCTCAACAGGGCAAAAGCAACTTATAAGTATTGCTAGGGCCATAGTAAATGATCCTTGTATCTTTGTGCTAGATGAAGCTACAAGTTCAGTGGACACTCAAACAGAAAAGGCAGTTCAAAGAGCCATATCTAAGGTCCTCCAAGGCAGAACCAGCTTTGTTGTAGCCCATAGATTGTCTACAATAAGAGAGGCTGATGTTATACTAGTAATTGAAAAAGGGGTAGTTATTGAAAAGGGCAATCACAAAGAGCTTATGACTCAAAAAGGTCATTACTACACCCTCTACAAGAACCAATTTATTGAAGAGAGCAACATAGAGCTCTTTAAGAGTAAGTAAGAGGGCTAAGAGTATATAGACTAATATGTCTAATTCTACTCTAAGTCCTTAAAGTCCTTTTCAATAGGAAGGGTAAAGCAATGCATGTGTAACTGGGAAAGAGCCCTAAAGGATTCAGCATATTTATACTTAGTTCCTTTTGCAGTGATCTTGGCTAGTTCCTTAATAAAATATAAAAGCTTGGAGTCTACCTGTGACTTATGACACTTGATAGATTCCATTTTTTTATCTATATACTTACTAATATCCACTTTTTTATTAGGTTGGTCTGTATAGTAGAAGGCTAAAATTGGAACGGTCCAAGATTCATTTTTTGTAGCATCATCCTTTTGTTTATAGGGAAAAAAGTCAAAAGGAGCATCCATAACCGCAAACTTTACAGCATTACCCACCTTAATATGGTCTGAATGGCACTCTGATGCCAAATTAGGGTCTACAGTAAAGACAGCGTCTGGTTTTACCTTTCTAATCACCTCTAAGATAGCTAAAGATAAGCTTTCTACACTTTCTTGAGTCTTATCCCTAAAGCCCAGAAAGCCTGCATTTTCTAAGCCTAAAAAGGCTTGGCAGTCCAAGGTTTCTCTTTGTCTTATGGTTGGCTCTGTTTGTTCTCCAATGTGTCTATCATCAGTTACAGTTAATTCATAGACCTTTGCTCCTTGGTCTACCAAGAGGGCCATAAGACCACCTGCCCCTATTTGATTGTCATCAGGATGAGGTTGAATAAAAAGTGCCTTTTTAATTTTTTTAAAGCTGGGAGCCTTGGTTAATTGCTTTACTATTAGGTTGTCCATGTTTTTCTCCATAGGTAAAATATTATTACAATTCTTTTGTTTCTTCTTCGTATTTATGTCTTAATGTATCTGTGTCCAATTATATACCAATAATTTTTAAAAGAAGAAGAGTTTTAGCCTGAAAAGATTAGTTTTGTAAATTTAAAGTAAAGTTTGCTAAAAAAACTCTTTTAGGCCTCTTTTAGTTCATAAACAGTTCAATTTCTTCAAATAGTATATATATGAAAAGAAATAAGTTTTTTGACAAAATCTAGAAAGGAGATAGAAATGAAAGAAATTTATGGTATTACTGGAGCCTTAGGCTTTTTAGGAAATGCAATTATGGATAATCTGCTTTCACAAAACAAGCAGGTTAGAATTTTAGATATTGGAGAAGATAAGTATAATCTGTTAGAAGGAAAAGAAGTTGAGTTTTTTAAAGGAAACATTACAAAACCAGAGACTTTAGAAGCCTTTTTTACCACCAAAGAAGATGAAGAATTAATTGTGATTCATGCTGCTGGTCTAGTGTCTATCTCCTCAAAGGTAAGCAATGCAGTTCATGATGTCAATGTTAATGGCACAAGAAATATTGTTGAAATGTGTAAAGCTCATAATGTAAAAAGATTAGTATATGTAAGTAGTGTTCATGCTATACCTGAGCTTCCTAAAACAGAAATTATATCTGAAGTTTTAGACTTTGACCCAGACAAGGTAAAGGGAGAGTACAGCAAGACCAAGGCCTTAGCTACTAAGATTGTGCTTGAGAGTGTCAATGATGGCTTAGATGTTGTAGTGGTTCATCCTTCTGGAATTATTGGACCTGGAGATTTTGCTGGTGGCCATACCACTCAAATGGTAAAAGACTGTGCTGAAGGAAGACTATCAGCCTGTGTAAAAGGCGGATATGATTTTGTGGATGTGAGAGATGTGGCCCAAGGTGTTGTACTAGCAGCTCAAAAAGGAAAGACAGGTAACGCCTATATCCTTTCAGGAGAATATTATTCTGTTAAAAAGATGGTGGATGTAATTTGTTCTACTGTAGGAAGAAAGGAAATAAAGACTATACTTCCTCTATGGTTTGCAAAATTGACCACTCCCTTAGCTGAATTGTATTACAGGATATTAAAGCAAAAACCTCTTTATACTGCCTACTCCTTATACACCCTTCAAAGTAATTCCAATTTCAATTCTACAAAGGCTCAAAAGGAATTAGGTTACAAGAAGAACTTCTCCTTAAAACAGTCTATTGAAGACACCTACAAGTGGTACAAGGCTCAAAAGACCTATAAGAAAAAGAAGGCAGAAAAGGCTTAAGAGAAATATAGATATAAATAAATGAATTAGAAAAGGTAGATCAATATTAATGATTACCTTTTTTATGCTATTCTTTTTTAGATGTAGAATAGTTTGCTCTATTTATGCCATAATCTATGAAGATAGGTAGTAGATAGAAACTGATGGAAATAAAAGGAATTAAAGAAATTAAAGGAACTAAAGAAATTAAGGAAACTAGATAATACATTACAGTTGTTTTAAAAGAGGGCAGTTATATGTCTAAGATAAAGGATATGACCAAGGGGTCTCCCTATAAATTATTAATAAGTTTTGCCCTTCCTATGTTTGTAGGAAATATATTTCAACAAATTTACAATCTAGTGGATACTATTGTTGTAGGTAAGTTTGTAGGAAAAGAAGCTCTGGCAGCTGTTGGTTCTAGTTTTGCCATTATGTTACTTATTAACTCCATAATTATTGGCTTGTCTATGGGGGCCTCTGTATTGTTCTCCCAACTATATGGTAGTCAAGATTACAAGAAGTTAAAGGTATCTATGGTTATGGCAACTTTTTTAATCCTCCTTGTAACATTAACTATTTCTCTAGTAGCCTTTTTTTCTACTGATTCCATTATTAAGCTCTATAGAATGCCATATGAAACAGTAGCCTATGCAAAAGATTACTTAAGGTGGATATTTGCTGGCCTATTTTTTGTATCTCTATATAATCTAGCAGCAAATATTTTAAGGTCCTTGGGAGACTCCAAGACCCCTCTATATTTTCTGCTTTTAGCATCTGTAATAAATGTAATTTTAGATTTACTTTTTGTAATAAAGTATGGCATGGAAGTTAAGGGTGTAGCTATAGCAACAGTGATAGCTCAAGCTGTTTCTGCACTATTATGTCTATTAGTAACCTTTAAGAAACTAGGTTTTTTAAGCTTTAAAAGGGAAGATTTTGTATATGATAAGGTACTTTTTAAGACCATGACAAAATATGCCTTCTTAACTGGGATTCAACAGTCTGTTATGAACTTTGGTATTGTTATGATTCAAGGTCTAGTAAATACCTTTGGAACATCCTTAATGGCAGCTTTTGCTGCCGGGGTGAAGGTAGATGCCTTTGCATATATTCCTCTTCAAGATTTTGGTAACGCCTTTGCCATATATACAGCTCAAAACAAGGGGGCCAAAGAAGAAAAGAGAATAAAACAGGGCTTAAGGGCTGCATCTGTAATAATTGGAGTGTTTGGTCTTATTATTTCATTAATCGTTTTTTTAACAGCAGAAAATCTAATAGGACTTTTTGTAAAGGCAACAGACCTAGATGTAATAGCTATTGGAGCAAATTACCTTCGGATAGAAGGCGCCTTTTATATCCTCATAGGCTTTTTGTTCATGTTATGGGTTTTACAGGGGGCTAGGAAGGGCAGGTATGTCAATCCTATTAACCCTAGTTTCTCTAGGAAGTAGGGTTCTAATCTCATATAGCCTAGCTCCAAGTATGGGATATTCTATAATATTTTGGTCAATCCCTATAGGTTGGCTTTTAGCAGACCTAGTAGGTATTATTTACTGGAAATATCTATCTAAAAGGTATCTAACATAAGAAGAAAATGTAAGTTTGCAATATGTAGCAAATGCTTTAAAGAGAATGAATGGATAAATATTTGAAGTGAGGATATCATTGTAGATAACAAAGGATAGCGGTTCATATTGCTGGTAATGTATAGATACAAGGGCAATTTTCTTTTAAAAGACGTTTGAGGCTATGAATGTAAAAAGCCTAAGCAGAGAGAAAAGAGAGAGTATATCGATACAAATTGTAACGCTATTTAGATTCATCTTGATAATTTTACCTTTTAGTAATATAATTTACTTAAAGGAGTGAGAAGATGAAAAACAAGGACGAGTCTATAGTTAGAATATTAGAGATCCGATTAAAAAACTATAAAAATATTTCTGGTGGGCAGATAAAACCTGGTGATATATCTAGCCTCAAAAATGGAATGGCTGATATTTGTGGTATTTATGGACAAAATGGGACGGGAAAAACCTCTGTTATAAGTGCTGTTAGTATCTTGAAAAAATTATTTATGGATATGTCACTTCCTGATGATATGAGTCAAATCATTATGCAGGGTGAGAAAGAGACTGAAATAGAGATATTATTTTATATGAAAAATGCTGATAGGGAATATAAAGTTGAATACCTAGTTGTTATTGAATTGGATAAAGGCAAGAGCTCCATAAAAGAGGAATCAATACGTTATTGGAGTAGTGATGATGGTGAAAACTGGGGTGTTGTTAGAGGTTTGATAGTTAATAAAAATACTGAAAAGAGTATATCACCTTTGTATAGGGATAAAGAAATTGCTGAGTTATATGATGAGAGGATTGGTTTTCATGTTTATAGAAGAATGCAATTTGCTCAAAATAAAAGCATGTTTTTTTCTAGTGAATTTAGGGATCTAATAGATGAAAACTTGGATACATTGGGAGAGGAATATGAAATAATAGGGCTTTTATATCAGTTTGCCTACTTCAATTTGTTTATTGTTGATAGCAGAACACTTGCTCTAAGTGATGCAAATATTTTATTACCAATAAATATTAAGAGTTATAGAGGAAATACAATGGTTTTGCCTATTGGTTTAGATAAACCAGTATATCTTCCCAAAGAATTAGTTTCAGATATTGAAAGCAGTCTTCTTTCTTCCAATTTAGTTCTAAGTGAAATAATACCAGGTTTAACTATTGAAGCCAAGGAACTATCAATCCGGACATCAGAGGATGGAGAAGAAGAGATTTTGATTGAACTATTGTCCAATAGGGAAGGAATTAAAATCCCTATAAGGTATGAGTCAGATGGTATAAAAAAAATAGTTACAGTTATACATCTTTTGATTGCTATGTACAATTATAATTTTATAACTGTTTTAATTGATGAATTTGATTCAGGAATTTTTGAATATCTTTTAGGTGAGTTATTAGAAGTTTTAGAAAAAAGGGCCAAGGGTCAGTTAATTTTTACTTCGCACAATTTTAGGCCTTTGGAGGTAATGGACAAAAATAATTTGGTTTTTACTACTACAAATCCTAATAATAGATTTATTAAATTGAGAAATGTAAAAACTAATAATAATTTACGTGATCTATACTATAGAGATCTTGTTCTTGGAGGACAAAAGGAAGAGATTTATCAAAAAACAAATTCTGCCAAAATAACTAGAGCATTTAGAAAGGCTGGTATATAAGTTTTGGCTAGAAAGAAAATTGTACTATTTATTGTGGAAGGTCCTTCTGACTTAGCGAGTTTAGAACTGTTATTAACTAAAGTTATTGAAGGAGATAATCAAGTGCATTTTGAAATAGTTGGAGGAGACATTACCACAGACTTTACTGTAAATAGTTCAAATATTAAAAGTAAAATAGTTGATATCGTAAAAGCTGGTGGAAAGAGGAAATATAAACCTTCTGATTATAAAGAAGTAATTCATTTAGTAGATATGGATGGAGCCTACCTAGATGAAAAAAACATATGTATTGATGAATTATTAAATAGGTTTTCTTATAAAGATGATAAAATATTTGCAAATAATATTGAGCATGTATTAACTAGAAATAGCAAAAAACAAAAGATTTTAAATATTTTGTGTTCTACCAATAAGGCTTTTAAATCAGTTCCCTATAGAGTTTTCTATTTTTCAGCTAACTTAGAGCATGTTCTTCATAATAAAATTGATATTGAAGATAAAGAAAAGATGAAATATGCAGAAAAGTTCGAAGATAAGTATATAGATGACTTAGAGAGTTTCATAAATTATTTTTGTGAAAGCACTTTTGCTGTAAAGAAGAATTATAAGGATAGTTGGAAATTTATAAAGGAAAATAACAACTCAATAAAAAGATTTTCAAACTTAAATATAGTTTTAGATGAGTACAAGATTTTGTAACTTAGGTTTGAATGCACATAAATTAGGGTTTATTATGATAGGATACATTGAATAAAGCAAGTGGCTATCCTAGCAAATTTGTTATTGAAAGAGTTTAATGGTAGTACTACCAAAGAAACTACCAAAGAAAAAGGCGGTATCCAAGACCAAATAGTTATTCTTATGAAAGATAATCCTAATATTACTGCCGAGCAAATTGCAAAAGAAATTCAAAAAATTACAGCAGATGGAGTGCGTTATCATATAAGAAATTTGAAAGCTCATGGTATCAAAAAAAGAGAAGGTTCTACTAAATGGGGTGAATGGGTAGTAATGAAAAAGAAAAAATAGATTTAGCTTTGGTTAGCAGTCAAGGAAATGAATGTGTTATAAACCTAGAGTTGGAGCCAAAGATAAGTCCAAATAAGATGCAGACGCTAGCACTTAATGGAATAGAAGAAGTTAGAAATAGGGAAGAAAAGAAGGCTCTTCTTATGTCTTGCTACCGGGGAAAGTGTCATAATAGTGACAGGGTGCATAAATGCTTTTGCATCAAGGATTTCAGAGACTTTTATTAAAAAAAATTTAAACTTGATAGCATTATTGTAAAATTTGAGAATCTATGTATATGGAATATAGGGAATTAAACACGGTTGTTCATGGATTAACCAAGCCATAGATTATTCGATTGAGGGTGATATAGAATATTATACTAAACAATTGGAAGAAATATCAGGTCTTATTTTGGAAGCAGGTGTTGGAACAGGAAGAGTTTTAATACCACTAATAAAAAAGGGGTAGTAAAGAGCGGTTGAATATAAATGAAGAGTAAAAACAAAGATTTCACAGTTAAAATGGTTGTCACAGATTTAGATGGTACACTTTTTAAGACTAATAAGTCTATTTCCAACTATACTATTGAGACTATAGAGCAGGTCTGCGAAAGGGGGATAAAGGTTAGTGGTTTAGACATAAAAACCTTGGCCACCTTTTTATTACCCAGAAATGAGGTTGCCTAGATGATAAATGATGATGTCAATAATAAGGCTATAAATATTGAGATTAGGATTACATAGTATTATAAAAGCATTGCCAGCATGGTATAATTATGGCATAATAATACCACGAAGGGAGTTGAAAACTATGCCACAAATTATTCCAATTAGGGATTTAAAAAACACAAGTGAAATATCACAAATGTGTAAAGAATCTAATGAACCCATTTATATTACTAAAAATGGCTACGGTGATATGGTTATTATGAGTATGGAAGTATATAAAGAAAAGATGTTTATGCTTGATGTATATGACAAGCTTCTGGCTGCTGAAGAAGAAATAAAATCTGGGAAGACCCTTGATGCTGATTCTTCAATAAAAAGCATAAGAGAAAAATATAATGTATAAAATAAATATATCAGAATTAGCCCATAATGATTTAGACCGAATTGTATCTTATATTGCAGTTAATCTTGCCAGCCCAATGGCTGCAACAAATTTTCTTGACGAAGTAGAGAAGTGCTATGACTATTTGAAGCACAACCCTTATATGTATGCAAAATGTCAAAATATGCGACTCGAAAAAGAAGGCTATCGTAAAATTCCTATAAAAAATTATCTACTTATCTATAAAATTGTGGAAGAATATAAAACAATAAATATTTTACGGTTTTTCTATGGAGCACAGGATTATTTAAAATTAATATAATACAAGAGCAATCGTCAATTAGTTCAATAAAACAACAAATTTTAGAGTCCCAGATTATTAAATCGGGGCTCTTTCTATCCACAGGGGAACGTGTCATAATAGTGACAGGGTGCATAAATGCTTTAGTATCAAAGGTTTCAGGAACTTTTAGTGGAAAGAATTCGTCATTTGTTTAGAGTTTTAACCATACCCTAAAAGGTCAAAGATATTTCA
>CAZLVL010000011.1:0-89885 GCA_964563155.1 uncultured Clostridiaceae bacterium
TTTTATTTTACCTTAGCTTGGAGGGTATTCATACACAAACTATTTCACAGTCTCACTTAATCCTTCTTGATGTTTTTATGTCTTTGTATCTTTTTTGTGGTTGTTTTTATAAACTCATCTTTTCTAATTATGATGCTTTGAATCCTTTTATATATGGGCAATTTCTCATTAATTTTTGCAACCATATCCTTTATTAGATTTTGAATCTTGTTGTCTTCAAACTCTGCACCGAATTCTTCGTAAATAATGTCATAGGAAGGATGAATTTGAATTCCTATGGTAGTACCTGTTTCTTGGTCATTTTCTATACCATAAACCATACTTTCTTTTACATACTTGTTTTCATTTACAAAAAGTTCAATTTCTTCAGGATAGATGTTTTTACCGGTTTTGGTAACTATTACGTTTTTCTTACGTCCTGTTAGATACAACCAGCCCTTTTTATCTAAGTAGCCTAAGTCACCAGTGTAGAACCAGCCATCTTTTATGACATCATTTGTTTCATCTTCCATTTCATAGTAACCCAGCATTAGGTTAGGTCCCTTGTATACAACCTCTCCTATGCCATCTTCGTCCTTGTCTACTATCTTTAATTGGCCACTGGCAACAACAGGTCCTACAGAGTTAGGTTTTTTTCTTCTGTTACTGTGCTCGGGAGTTCCTGAAACTAGGGGAGAGCATTCTGTTAGGCCATATCCTTGCAAGAAAGAAACACCAAAATCTTCAAACCCTATAACTACCTTAGGATCTACTGCAGCTGCTCCACAGACTATCATTCTTAACTTTCCACCAAAACTATCATGAATGGTTTTAAATAGTTTTCTTTCAACCCTTATACCAAAGGCTTTTAGAAATCTACTTATTTTAATCCCTGTTCTTAGGGTTTTATCCATTTTGCTTTTTTCAGCTTGCTTCCAAATCTTTGTATATATTGATTCAAAGATAAGGGGAACACCTACTAGTATGGAAGCTTGGGCTTCAACAAAGTTCTTAGAGACATGTCGTAATCCTTCACAAAAGGCAGCAGATGCTCCTCTAGATAGGATAAAGAGGATACCTAGGGTGTTTTCAAAAGTATGATGAATAGGAAGTAGAGAAAGGGTCCTATCTTCTGGATAGACTTTAACAACTTTGTCCGTATCTCTTAGATTGGAAACAAGGTTTCTATGGCAAAGCATAATTCCCTTAGCAACACCTGTAGTACCAGAGCTGTAATAGAGCATGTTCATTACTTCTGGATTAACCTTAGCTTCTACATAGTCAAGTTTTCCTTGAGCTATGAGATCTTCTCCCTTAATTATGAGGTTATTCCAAGTCTCTAGGCCATTTTCTCTTTCATCTAGCTCTAACTTTTCAGATAAGTCTGTTCTATCTCCATATACCTTAATGGATACTTTAAGATCAATTGGGTTATCTTTTAATATTTCTTTATATGTATCAGTATAAAAGACAGCCTTACTTTTGGACATCTCTAAAAGATTCCATATTTCATCTTTTCCCAGCTCCTTATCTAAGGGCACAACAATACCTAGACCATTTACAACCGCTAAATAGGTGACAATCCACTCATAGGAGTTTTCACCAATAATGGCTATCTTTTCACCCTTTAAGCCTAAATCAAAAAGGGCAGTGCCCAAGGCATTGACATCATTTGCAAGTTGCTTGTATTTAATTTCTTCATAGGTTCCGCCTTTTTCTTTTTTTACTAAAAAAGCAGGCCTGTCACCATGATTTTTTACGCTTTGTGCAAGCATTTCTTTTAATGTTTCAAATTGTGAAACTGTATTTGCTTTTTGTAAGACCTTTTTGTCTTTCATTTTCTACCTCTATATTCATTAATGCACTAATATTGCCATTTTCTAGTAAAAAACTAGGTCAAATCAAATATTGTAATAGCATTTTAGCACACTATTGTTACATTAAGGTGAACTTTTTAACTATTTTTTATTATCAGGTCATAAATTTCATTAAAGATGATGTAATGACCAAAAAGAGTAGGGTGAATCTTGTCATTTTTAAAGCTCATTTGCTGATATTCAAAGCTTTTCATATAGTTTTGGAAAATATCATGAAGGTTAATGTAATCTAGGTCATAATTTTTAACAAGTTGGCTTAAGGCTTTAACGTATTCATCTGTTTGTTGTCTTATTGGGTCATTTAATGGATCTCCTAAATGAAAGGGGGCTAAGATAATTATTCGTTTAACTTTTCCAATGGAGCTTTCAATAAGGTACTTCATATTCTCCATATATTCTTCTAAAGAGACTGCATTGCTAGGGTCTCCGTTGTAGTGTCTCCATACGTCATTAATACCTATTAAGATTCCTAAAACATCAGGATTTTCATCTAGTACAGCCTCTTGCCATCTTTCTTTTAGATTTCTAGAAGTGTTGCCAGAAATACCCTTGTTTACAAAGGTAATGTCTAAGTCTGGATGGTCTAAATAGAATTTAGATGCCAACAAATGAACATAGGAATTACCTAAAAAGGCAGTACTTTCTTCTCTAGCTCCACAGTCTGTTACTGAATCTCCTATAAATAGTATTTTTTCTTTATTTCTTAAAAGCATAAGAGTTCTCCTTAATATATTTCATATGATTATTGGATTAATTATACGATAAAAAGTAAATTGTGATATCATAAATATGCAAAAGAAAAATAAATAGGGGAAATAGGGAGGTAGCAATGTATAGCCTTGATAGTAAAGTAAAGGAAATTTCCAAATCACCAATAGGAAAGGATATTTTTGACCTTATGTTTTATATTGCAGATATTAATCCTTTAGTCTTTAAAAACCCTTTAGTTGCCAATATGTCACTTAAATCTTTACCCTCATTAACAAAAGGATTTATTTCTGCTGACTTTTTAAAGACCTTCGTAAAGCTATTAAATCAAGAGCCTCATATGCATGAATGTGGTCTTGAAAGTGGAAACAAGAAGTGGTGGAAATCTGCTGTTTTTTATCAGATTTATCCTAGATCTTTTAAGGATTCCAATGGAGATGGTATTGGAGATTTGTTGGGAATAGTTGAAAAATTAGATTATCTAAAGCATCTAGGTATTAATGGTCTTTGGTTATCTCCAGTTTATGATTCTCCCAATGACGATAATGGATATGATATTAGAGATTATGAAAAGATAATGGAAGAGTTTGGAAGCATGGAAGACTTTGACCTTTTATTGGAAGAAGCCCATAAAAGAGATATGAAAATTATTATGGACTTGGTCATAAATCACACGTCGGATGAACATATTTGGTTTCAAGATGCATTGAAGAACAAAGAGTCCAAGTACAAGGACTACTATATTTTCAAAAAGGGAAAAGATGGCTCTTATCCCAATAACTGGACCTCAGCCTTTAAGGGGCCAGCTTGGAACTACTATGAAGAGTTAGATGAGTATGCCCTTCATGTCTTTTCAGCTAAGCAAATGGACTTAAATTGGGAAAATGAAGATATGCGAAAAGATATCTACAAGATGATTAATTTTTGGTTAGATAAGGGAGTGGATGGCTTTAGATTGGATGTCATAAACCTCATATCTAAACCCCAAGACTTTCCTGATGGAGAAGAAGGCTTGGGAGATTTGTTGGGAGCCATTGGCTATGAGCATATTTTTTATGGACCAAGATTAAAAGAGTTTTTAAGTGAAATGAATAAAGAGACCTTTTCAAAGTATGATGCCTTTACCATAGGAGAAGGGGCAGGCATAGGCCTAGAATTGGGTAAGATTATAACTTGTGAGTCATGTGAAAGATTGAGCCAGATTTTTAACTTTGACCTTTTAAACAATCCTGGTAAAAACAAGTTTGATGCCTATAGTTATGATTTGAGAAAACTAAAAGACCAGATCTTAAAATGGCAGGAAAATTTCCAAGGAGGTTGTAGACCTGCTATTGTCTTTGAAAACCATGACAATCCCAGATTCTATTCTAAGGTATCAAAAGACCCAAAACACAGGGATAAACTAGCAAAACTTATAAATACAATAATGTTGACTATAAAGGCGACCCCATATTTCTATCAAGGTCAAGAAATTGGGATGACCGATGTAAACTTCACAGATCCAGACCAATTAAGAGATGTTGAATCCATAAATATATTTAATCAACACCTTGAAAAAGGAGACACCCCAGAAGAAGCCTTGAAAAAGGTAGCAGTTGGTTCTAGAGATAATGCTAGAATTCCCATGCAGTGGGAAGATTCTGCCTTTGGAGGCTTTTCTGATGTAAAACCTTGGATAATGGCCTCAAGAGACTATATGGACTACAATGTGAAAAATCAATTGGAAGATCCTAATTCCATACTAAATTTTACTAAAGACTTAATAGCCTTAAGAAAAGAAGATGAGACTTTGGTATATGGAGACTTTTTAAATGTAGATAAGGACAAAGACATTCTTTCTTATTACAGACTGGGAGAAAAGTCTAGCTACTATATTGAGATAAATCTCTTATCCACAAACAAGAAGAGAAACATTGAGGTTAATATAGAGAAAAGTGGAAAAAAGAGAAAAATATCTCTTTTACGGGAGTATAATAAAAAAATAGGAAGATTTACCTTTAAAAAGATTATGTCTAACTACTCTGGAAACTCAGAGATCCTAAGACCTTATGAATGTAATATCTACCTAATAGAAGAAAAGTAGAGTAAGAAGCAAAAAAGCAAAAAAGTTAGTTAAAAAAGTTAAGAAAGATTGCTAAGCATAAAAGGAGACAAGTATGAAATTTTCACAAATGCCCTATGAAAGAATAACCTATGAAGAGTTTGAGGTTATAGCAGGTCAGCTACTGGATAAGATGACAAGTGCAGAGACTTTTGAAGATGCTATGAACACTGTATACGAGTATTCTAAATATGGTGACAAAATATCCACTGCCATATCTTTGGCCTATGTAAGAAATACCCTGAACACCTTAGATGAGTTTTATGCCACAGAAAAAGAGTACTATGATGAAGTAATGCCAAAGGTTCAAAATCTAGATGTAGGCTTTAGAATGGCCCTATATAATTCAAAGTTTAAAGATGAGTTAAGAGCTAAACTAGGAGACTTAATCTTTACTAATATTGAGATTTTAATGAAGTCTTTTGACCCAAAGATTATCCCTCATATGCAAGAAGAAAACAGGCTGGTTAATGAGTATGATAAATTAATGGCGTCTGCTCAAATTGAGTTTGATGGTCAAACCCTAAATCTTGCCCAATTAGGTAAATACAAACAAAGTACAGATAGAACTGTTCGTAAATCTGCCTATGAAGCAGAAGCTAGCTTCTATTTAGCCCATTCTGATGAGTTTGATAAACTCTATGATGATTTAGTAGCTATTAGAACAAAAATGGCTAGAGAACTGGGTTATGAGAACTTTGTAGAGTTGGGTTATTACAGAATGACCAGGAACTCCTATACCAAAGATGATGTAGCTAAGTTTAGAAAGTATGTAAAGGAATACATAGTACCTATTGCCAGTGAATTAAAAAAGGAACAAAAGGAAAGAATAAAGGTAGAAGACCAATTTATGCTTTATGATGATCCTCTAGTATTCTTATCTGGAAATGCTAAACCCAAAGGAGATGCAGAGAAGATTTTTGAAAATGGAAAACAAATGTACTCTGAGCTTAGCCCTGAAACAGAAGAGTTCATGGATTTCATGCTAGAAAATGAGTTATTTGATGTAATTAGTAGAAAAGGTAAATCAGTTGGAGGCTATTGCACATCTTTTCCTGAATACAAGGCTCCATTTATCTTTGCCAACTTTAATGGAACTTCAGGAGATATTGATGTTTTAACCCATGAAGCAGGCCATGCCTTTGCTGGCTTTTTAGCTAGAGATTTTGAAATATCTGACCACAGATCTCCAACCCTAGAGGCTTGTGAAGTACACTCCATGTCTATGGAATTTTTTACCTGGCCTTGGATGGAACTTTTCTTTAAAGAAGAAACTGATAAGTATAAGTATGCCCATTTAGCGGGAGCTTTAACCTTTATTCCATATGGAACCATTGTGGATTACTTCCAACACTTAGTTTATGAAAATCCTGATATGACACCAGATGAAAGAAAAGAAACTTGGAAAAAGCTAGAAGCTGAATATATGCCATATATGAGTACAGAAGATATGCCATTTTTTGGAGATGGCAGATACTGGCAAAGACAACACCACATCTATTCAAGCCCCTTTTATTACATAGATTATTGCCTAGCTCAAACAGTGGCCCTAGAGTTCTGGGCAGAAACCCAACTAGACTATGATAAGGCTTGGCAGAAGTATTTAAAGCTTACCCAAAGAGGGGGTAAGGATACCTTTACTGGCCTAATTGAAAAAGCTGGACTGGAAAATCCCTTTGAGCCAGAAGCCTTGAAGAAGATTGCTAGTATAGCTAAGAAATGGCTTGAAGCCTTTGATAAGACTAAATTAGACTAAAACTAGGCTTTTACCTTAAAATATTTGCTTGCATTGTCTTTTTATTAGTGATAAAATCCTTTCAATGAATAAAAAGCGATGAAAGAAACAGAGTAATCGAAGCCTACAGAAAGAAAAGTATATGATGAGAGCTTTTCACAAACCGATGAAAACCAATCTGGAGCTAATGGGTGATTACCATATAATCTCTTGAGATGGCCATAGGCTAATCAGGGTGGAACCGCGGATTACACTGCCCCTGAATTTTTTAATTCAAGGGCAGTTTTTTATTTGGAGGAAAAGAAAAAATGAGTAATATTATTAAGATTACATTACCAGACGGCTCAGTAAAAGAATATGAAAAGGGTGTAAGAGGCCTAGATATTGCAATGGATATCTCTAAAAGATTGGCCAAGGTGGTTGTTGCAGCCAAGGTTAATGATAGATTGGCTGGCCTTTTGGAGCCAATTAACCAAGATTCAAATGTGACCTTGTTAAAGTTTGAAGATGGAGATGCTGACCATGTTTATAGGCATACCTCATCTCACATAATGGCTCATGCTGTTACAAGCATGTTTCCAGATGCAAAAATGGCCATAGGCCCTGCCATAGACAATGGCTTCTATTATGACTTTGATACAAGCCATATCTTTACTGAAGAAGATTTTGCAAAAATTGAAGCTAAGATGAATGAGATTATTAAGTCTGATTATCCTATTGAATATTTTACCCTAGAAAAAGATGAAGCACTTGATCTTGTAAAGGACAACCCATATAAGGTTGAACTTATAAATGACTTAGATGAAAATGAGCCAATCTCTTTTTATAAACAAGGGGACTTTGTAGATTTATGTGCTGGACCTCACTTAGGCTCAACAGGTCAAGTCAAGGTAGTAAAATTACTATCTGTTGCTGGTGCCTACTGGAGAGGGGATGAAAAGAATAAGATGCTACAAAGACTTTATGCCACATCATTTCCATCACAAGCTCAACTGGATGAATATTTGCATAAAATAGAGGAAGCTAAAAAGAGAGATCATAGAAAGTTAGGTAAGGAATTAGACCTTTATGATATTTTTGAAGAAGGTCCAGGTTTTCCATTTTTCTTTCCCAATGGCATGGTCATATACAATGCACTAATTGACTATTGGAGAAAAGAGCATGTAAAAGCTGGTTATGGAGAAACTAAAACTCCCATTATCCTAAATGAAAACCTTTGGCACCGTTCAGGTCACTGGGACCACTACAAGGATAATATGTATACAACAGTTATTGACGAAGGCAATTATGCCATTAAACCTATGAACTGTCCTGGAGGCATGTTGGTTTACAAGCGTAAAATGCATTCTTACAAGGATCTTCCCTTAAGAATAGCTGAGTTAGGCCTAGTTCATAGACATGAAAAATCTGGAGCTCTTCATGGCCTTATGAGAGTTAGATGCTTTACTCAAGATGATGCTCATATCTTTATGACCGAAAAGCAAATGAAAGATGAAATTATTGGAGTTATAAAGTTGATGGAAAAGATTTATTCAGTCTTTAACTTTGAATACAAGATTGAGTTATCTACAAAGCCTGAAAACTCCATGGGTACTAAAGAGCAGTGGGATATAGCTGAAAAGGCCTTAGAAGATGCCCTAGTAGAATTAGACTTAGATTTTGACCTAAATCCAGGTGATGGAGCCTTTTATGGTCCTAAGATTGATTTTCATATACAAGATTCCATTGGTCGTACCTGGCAATGTGGTACAATACAGCTGGATTTCCAAATGCCAGAGCGTTTTGATTTAACCTATACAGGTAGTGATGGCAACAAGCATAGACCCATAATGTTACATAGAGCCCTCTTTGGTTCTATTGAGAGATTCATTGCAATACTAACAGAACATTATGGCGGAGCCTTTCCTCTATGGCTAGCTCCTGTACAAGTAAAGATACTACCTATTACTGACAAGCATGGTGACTATGCTAAAAAACTATATGATGACTTGTTTGACCAAGATATTAGGGTTGAATTGGATGATAGATCTGAAAAAGTTGGCTTTAAGATAAGAGAAGCCCAAATGGAAAAGGTACCCTATATGCTAATAGTAGGGGACAAGGAAGTTGAAAACGAAGAAGTCTCTGTTAGAGTGAGAAAAGAAGGAGACATAGGTTCTATGGATCTAGATTCTTTAGTGGATAGAATAAGAGATGAGATAAGGTATAAGAAGTAAAGAATAATTAAAAATTACTTAAAAAAACAAAGTTTTAAAAAAGGTAGAAATATATGAAGATAATTGATGTGTGGAATGAAAAACTAGAATCAGCCCAAGCCCAAGACTTTTATAACCAATACTTAGAAGAAGAAATGGGTGTATACAAAAGGCTTTTAGCAGATAAGAAAGATAAGATTGTTGGAAAACTTTCAGAAGTAGCCCAAAACTTTGATATGGAAAGTTGGGTCTTTGCAGGATTTATAGATGGTATTAATACCAGTTTGAAAAAGGCTGTGGATTTGGAAAAGTTGACAGAGGATTCAGATATAGATTTAAAGATAGACTTTGATAAACTCTATTACAACATGCTAAAAGCAAAGGCAACTTGGTTATCTGGTTTGGAAGAGTGGGATAATGTTTTATCTGTAGACCAAAGAAAAGAGATTAAAAAGCAATTTACCACAGACCACACTGCTGTTAGAGATAAGGTAGGAAGAAATGACCCTTGTCCTTGTGGTAGTGGAAAGAAATACAAAAAATGTTGCGGCAAGTAGAAGAAAACAAAACAAACAAATGGTTTAGGCTGGATAATGCAGCTAAGATTTATCCTGCTGCCAATACTAGAAGATGGTCGGGTATGTTTCGCTTGAGCATAAGTCTAAAGGAGAAAGTTAATCCGGATATCTTACAGACTGCACTTGAGAAGACCATTGTAAGATTTCCTTCTTTTAATATTAGAATGAGAAGGGGCTTTTTTTGGTACTACTTTGACTCTAATGAAAAAAGAAAACCAAGACTTAGAAAGGATGTAAATAATCCTTGTCTTCCCATAGGCTGGAATGATGATGAAGGCTTTCTTTTAAGGGTCTATTACTATGAAAAAAGAATAGCAATAGACTATTTTCACTCTCTAACTGATGGAACAGGGGCCATGGTCTTTTTAAAGACCCTAACAGCCCAGTATCTAAAACAAATGGGAAAGGATGTATCTTACACCGACGGAGTTTTGGATGTTACACAAGAAGCAGATGAAAGAGAATTTGAAGATGCTTTTATGAAGTTTGCAGATTCTAAGGTTAAGTCTAGGGTAAAAGAAGAAAAGGCTTATCATATTAAGGGGACTAAACTTAGCCATGGAGATATATCCATTATTACTGGAGTAATTCCCTTGGAAAGCATTAAGGAGCTGGCAAAAAAGAACAAGGCTACCATAACAGAGTATTTAGCAGCCCTTCTTTTATACTCCTACTATCAAGAAAAACTAAGAGAGGGGCTATACAAAAAACCTTCTCATATTTCCATTTCAATTCCTCTTAATTTGAGAAACTTCTTTGATAGTCCAACCAATAGAAACTTTTCTCTTTATCTAAACCCTTCTATAGATACCATGATGGGAGAGTTTACTCTAGAAGAGATTATTTTACAAATACAGTACTTTATGAAGTCAAATTTAAATAAAAAGACCCTTAATGCTATGATGACTCAAAATGTCAAAATAGAGAAAAATATATTTATTAGGATAGCCCCTTTATTTATAAAAAAGCTTATGATGTCTATAGCCCATAAGATTTTTGCCTATAGACCCATAACAGCCTCAATATCTAATATTGGGATTGTAAAGCTACCTAAGGATATGGAAGAATATGTGGAAAGAATTGAGTTTCTTCTAGGTGCAGCAAAAAACAGAACACCCAACATGGCTGTGGTTAGCTATCAAGACACCCTAGTAATTAATATTACCAGTATGATAGAAGAAAGAGAAATTGAGAGATTCTTTTTTACTCATTTGATAAAAGAAGGGGTCCCTGTTAAAATCGAAAGTAATAGAGAGTAGGTGAAAAAATGCCCTATTGTGTTAAATGCGGTGTAGAACTGGATAAAAGTGCAAAAAAATGTGTTCTTTGCCAGACGGAAGTTCACTTTGAAGTAGAAAAAGAAGAACCCCCATATCCTAGAGAAAAAGATGAAATAGATAATATTAATGTTAAATATTTAGCCTTCTTTTTGAGTATTCTCCTACTTATACCTAATTTTGCTGTGCTAGTAATAAACCTAATATATTACTCTGGTATTTACTGGATGTATTATGTCTTTGGTGCAAGTTTAGTAATATGGATGATCTTTATCTTTCCCATGGTCTTAGAAAGAAAAAGACCTATTTTACATATCTTTTTGATTTTCTTATCCATAACCCTTTATGTGTATTTAATATCTTTAGCTGTAGATGGGCTTAGATGGTTTTTAATAATTGCTTTACCAATCCTTTTAACAATCATGATATTAATGTTTTCCATTATATTCATCAGGAAAAAGAAAAAAATTGGCAGGTTAAAAACCACCTCAGTGAGCCTAACCGCCCTTATTATCCTTTGTTTAGTTATTGAGGGCTTCATAGACTACTATATTAATTCTCAGATTGTATTGGCCTGGTCGTACATTGTTGCAGCTTCTTTAATTCCTATCATAATTGCCCTTATGATCTTATCAGGAAACAAGAAGCTTCAAGAAGATTTAAGCAAAAAACTTCATATTTAAATTTAAAGAATAATAAAATCTTGATTAAATAAGCATAATATAGAATAATCTACTTATCTATATGCTTGGAGGTTAAGGTATGTATAAATTTAATGGCCTAACAAGTGATCTTTCTAGTCTTACTAGGCTTTCTAATGCTAAGTCAAGATCCATTAGTGCAGAAAACTTTACTGGTGAAGCTGGTAAAGGTGGAATGGCTACAAAGGGAACAGGGGCTTTTGCTGCCTCTGATTTAGGGGGCCAAGGTTGGAAAGTATCACCATCAATTTTTTTGGAACCTGGAGATCTGGTAGAAATTGCAAATATTGAAGGTCCTGGTGCCATAAAACACATATGGATTACCAGTGGTGGAAGTGGAAGAGATACCATAATTAGATTTTACTGGGATGACTTTGAACATCCTTCAGTAGAGTGTCCCATAGGTGACTTTTTTGCTAATGCTTTTTTGCCAAAGCATATCCAAATTAACTCTTTAGCTGTTTGCAATAACTATTTAAATGGTTTTAACTGCTATTGGGAAATGCCTTTTAGAAAAAAATGCAGAATAACCCTAGAAAACATTGGACCTAAAAAAACCTATCACTATTATCAAATTGACTATGTTTTAACCCAAATTCCAGAAGATGCAGCATATTTCTTTGCCCAATTTAGAAGAGAAAACCCTCTTAAATACAAGACTGACTATACCATTATTGACAATATAAAGGGCAAGGGCCACTATGTGGGAACCTATATGACCTGGGGAGCAAATAACAATGGATGGTGGGGAGAAGGGGAGATAAAATTCTTTATGGATGATGATAAGGATTTTTCAACCATATGCGGAACTGGTACAGAAGACTATTTCTGTGGCGCCTACTGCTTTATGGAAAATGATAAATACATGGAATACTCTAATCCCTATACAGGTTTTTATCCAGTAAGATATGAAGATGAAAAAAATGGACAACAAAGGTTTTCCATGTATAGATGGCATATTACAGACCCAATCCGTTTTGAAGAAAAATTAAAGGTTACTATGCAAGCTCTTGGATGGAGAGCAGGTGGTAAGTATCTAGCCCTACAAGATGATATATCTTCTGTGGCCTATTGGTATCAGACCCTACCTTTTAGTAAGTTTCCCGACTTACCTAGTTATGAATATTTGGAGATAATATAATGATTAAAACATACTGTTACGACACTAGAATTGGTAAATTGTGCTTTTCTCAAGATGATTCTGGAATTTCTTCTATTACCACCTATGAAGATGGAGATTTTGAGAATATTGAGTTTGAAGAAACTCCTTTAATAAAAGAAGCTTTTAAGCAAATAGAAGAATATCTTGAATGCAAAAGAAAGGTCTTTAATTTTCCTTTATCATTAGAGGGTACCGATTTTCAAAAGCAGGTCTGGGATGCTCTTTTAAGAATACCCTATGGAAAAACCCTTTCTTACAAGGAGATTGCTGAAAAAATTGGCAACCCCAAGGCTATGAGAGCTGTTGGTGGGGCTTGTAATAAAAATCCTGTTATGATTGTAGTACCTTGTCACAGGGTTTTAGGCCATAACAAGTCTTTGACTGGCTATGCTCTAGGTCTTCACATTAAAAAAGACCTACTAGACTTAGAATCTGAGGTAAGTTGTAAGATAAACGTTAGACAAGAGTAGAAAAACAAATAGATAAAAAAGAAAAAGCCTGCTTATATATGCAGGTTTTTATCAAGGTACTTATTTTAATATGGTGCGGTCATCGGGACTCGAACCCGAATGGTCTCCCATACGCCCCTCAAACGTACGCGTCTGCCAGTTTCGCCATGACCGCCTAAAAAAAATTATATCAGTGTGTGTTTTTTTGTCAACATATTCAAGAAGATGAAAATTTGTTATTACTGGTGCTTTCTTTAAATACATTTTGGAAAGTTGTTATTTTTAATAGTTTTGATGGCTTTGATTTAGTGTTGATTAAAAAGTAGAAAATGTATAAAATGTACTAAGGTCAAAAAAAGGAGCAGGATCGGTTATAGACCGCATCATAAAGATAAGAATGAAAGACAGTAAAAGAAGTGATTTTTTAGAAGAAAAGCCTAAAGAGACTAAATTTGTTAAATTTATGGATATCCTTAAAACTAGATTTTGGGATATAGCAAAGTATAATTTGATATGCTTAGGCCTTTATTTCATACTCATATTTGTTCATACCTTCTTAACTTCCTTAGTTTTTTTTCCTATTGATGTTAGTGACTATTTACAAGGCTATACCAATTATGGTGAAATGTTTGCAGTTTTGATATATAGGATGCCTTATGTGCTTGTTCTCTTTTCTGTTCCAGTTATAGCTTTTGGACCAGCTGTAGCAGGCTTTGCTGTAATTTTAAGAAGCTATGTTAGAAGAGACACTAGTTTTTCATCTGACTTTACAGATGGTATGAAAAAGTTCTTCTGGAGATCTCTACTTGTAACCTTAATATCTACAGTAATAGCTTTTTGTTTAGGAATCGCCTACAAGTTCTACTTAACCTATCTAGATGCTGGCTTTTGGAAAACTGCTCTTTTATGGATAATTATGATATTTTCTCTCTTATTTTTAATGATGCATTTATATATTTATCAGATATTAGTAGAGTATAAGTTGCCAATTTGGCAGTTGTATAGATATTCATATGTCTTTTCAATTTTAAGATTTTTCCCCAATTTACTTGTTTTAATCTTGGTTGCTGCAATTACAGTAATTCCTTTTATGATTCATATTCTTTTAGGGGCAGCTGTATTATTTGTAATAATGATAGGCCTTAATTCCTATATCATCAATTTCTTTACCTGGCCTGCCATAGAAAAGCATCTTGACCCCATAATGAAAGAGCAAAGGATTAAAAAAATAAAGTTGTATTAGTCAACTTTATTTCTATTTTTCTTCTATCTATTATGATAATTATCTTCTTTTGTATTTCATTAAGTATCTTTTACTAATCTACACTAGCTAATAGATTATTCATACCATAAAGGCCAGGGGAGAGGTCTTTAATGAATTGACCAGCTCTTAGGGCTCCTTTAGCAAAGACTTCTTTAGAGGTCGCTTGATGAGATAGGGTTATGGTTTCATCATTACCAGCAAACAAAATATCATGTTCACCTACAATGGTGCCACCTCTAATAGAGTGGATACCAATCTCTTTTTTATCTCTTTTTTCTCTTTTAGATTCTCTTTCATAAACAAAGTTCATTTTGTTATCTAGAGTTTTATTAATCTCTTTAGCCATAGTAAGAGCTGTACCACTGGGGGCATCTATCTTTTTGTTATGATGCTTTTCAATTATTTCTATATCAAAGTCATCATACAAAAACTTGGCAGCTTGTTTAGCTAGGTTAATTACAAGGTTTACACCAAGGCTCATGTTAGAGCTTCTAAAAAGGGCAACTTCCTTTGAAAGTTCATCTAGTAATTTTATGTCTTCGTCATTAAGGCCTGTTGTAGCATAAACCAAGGGCTTTTTATGTTGTCTGGCTAAGTTAACAGTTTGGGCACAAAAGGCTGGATGAGAAAAGTCTATAATCACATCAAAGTCTAGGTCTTTGGGGATATCTTGAATATTTGTATAAATAGGGTAGGAGTAGAGGTTTTTGTCCTCTAGGTCCATACCTGCAAGAATAGAGACATCCTCTGTTTTTTTGCACAAGTTATTTATGGCTTGTCCCATGGCACCGTTTGTACCAACTAAGAAGATTTTCATTGTATTACTCCTAGTTTTTTCAATTCTTCTTTTAATAACAAGGCCTTATCCTCTTGCATTGGGATTAAGGGAAGTCTTAAAATTCCTGAATCTAAATTCAAGTATTCCATGGCCTTTTTAACCGGTATAGGGTTAGTTTCAATAAAAAGAAGCCTTAGAAGATTATTAATTTTGTAAAAGATTTCTCTACTTTTATCTAACTTGTTTTCAAAGAAGAGTTTGTTCATGGTTACAATGTCTTTAGGTATTACATTGGATGCAACCGATATTACACCCATGGCTCCAAGGGCTAGGGCAGGGATATTACTGGAGTCATCACCAGAGTAGACAGTAAAGCCTTTAGGGGCAGTTTCAATAACCTCAGCCATTTGAGCAAAGTTACACTCTTTAACAGCTATAGTATTACTTTTTAAAGCCACTTGCTTCATTATAGCTGGGTCCACATTAATGGCTGTTCTGGTGGGTACGTTATACATAATCATAGGTATAGATACAGAGTCAGAAATAGCTGTAAAATGGGCTATCAGGCCTTTAGGTGAGGTCTTGTTGTAGTAGGGAGGGGTAACTAAGATAGCATCTGCTCCCATGTTTTGTGCATCTTTAGAATACTCAATGCTTACCCTAGTATCATTGGTTCCTGTTCCTGCAATTATGGGTACTTTTTTCCCAACCTTATCTGCTACAAACTTTATTGCTGCTTTTCTTTCATCTTTTGACATGGTTGTGGCCTCACCTGTAGTACCACAAACAACAATAGCTTGAATATCAGCTTTTAACTGATGATCAATTTGCTTGTCAAAGTTGTCAAAATCAATACCTTTTTCATTAAACGGAGTTATTACCGCTGTTGCACCACCTTTAAATAGCATCTTCATTCTCCCAAATCTTAATTAGCTCTTGGCCTATTTGAACTGCATTTGTGGCAGCCCCTTTTCTAATGTTGTCTGCTACTACCCACATGTTAAGGCCAGAATCTAAAGAAAAGTCTCTTCTAATTCTACCCACATAGGTGTAGTCTGTATCTTTTGCTCTACCTGCTAAAGGATATGTATTGCTTTTTACATCATCTTCTAAAATGATACCTGGGGCATTTCTAAATAGTTCAAAAACATCCTCCAATTCAAAGTCTTTTTCAAACTCTACATTTATGGATTCACTGTGACTTCTCATTATGGGGACCCTTACACAGGTAGCAGTGATTTTAAGTTCTGGTTTATTAAATATCTTTCTTGTTTCGTCCACCATTTTCATTTCTTCTTTGGTATAGCCATTTTCTAAGAAGTTATCAATGTGGGGTATGCAATTTTCTGCTATAGAGTAGGGAAATTTGCTGGGAGCCATTCCCTTTAGGGAGTTTTCTAGCTCATCAGTTCCTTGATGACCTGCACCTGAAACAGATTGATAGGTGGAGTATACTATTCTTTTAATATTGTATTTATCATCTAAAGGTTTTAGGGCTACAACTGCTTGAATAGTAGAGCAGTTGGGATTAGCAATAATTCCTTTATTCTTTTTTATATCTTCTTTATTAACCTCAGGTACCACTAAAGGTATTTCTGGGTCCATTCTAAAAGCTGAGCTATTGTCTATAACTGTGATACCTTTTTCTACAGCTAAGGGAACATACTCTTTACTTATATCTCCACCAGCAGAGAAGAAGGCCATATTTATAGGTCTATCAAAGGAAGATTTAGTCAACTCTTCAATAATATATTTTTTATCTCTAAAGGTAATTTCTGTACCAGCGGATCTGGCAGAAGAAAAGAAATAGATATTATCAACCGCTATATTACTCTTCTCAAGGACCTCTCTAATAGTCCTTCCTACCATGCCGGTTGCACCTACTACTGCTACGTTATATTTTTTCATTTTTCACCAATCCTATTGTTTTATTATATCAAAAAAAGGCTACTGTTACGAGCCTTTACCTAAAATCATTTAGATGACAGCTCTCCACCGAATCTTCGATGACAGTTGTATGGTTATTCACTATACAACCAGAGTAATGCAAGTTAAGGTTACACCATCTTCGGCAGTAATCCCTTTCAATTTTCTTCATTCTTTCCTTACAAAGTCAGAAAAAATACTTTTAATTACTGCGCCTCTATCAATATTATTGAAAGTATAACAATTCTTATGTATTATGTAAAGCATAAATATATGGATTTTTTCAAGACAAAGAAAGAACTATTACAAAAAATATAGCTAAAGAGGGGTTTTATGAATAAGTCTATTAAAAAGATGCACGACTTTTATAATTTCAAACAAGACGCTCCCATCTATCAAAGGGAGTTTGGTTGGTATGTTTTGGGAAAATGGAAAGAAGAAGGTTGGATTACAGATGAAACCTCTTTTATTGAGCTTTTCGGCTTTGATGAGCCAGCTGTATTTTCCTTAGGTAACGCTGGTTGGACTGAGGCTCCCTTGGTACCTGAATTTGAGAAAAAAGTTCTTAGTACAACAGATGAGTTTGAAATAGTTCAAGATATGGCAGGAAGACAAGTTTTGTGCTTTAGAGGAAGAAGAGATGGCTTTATGCCATCATACCTAGACCACCCTGTAAAGGATATTAAAACCTTTGAAGAGAACATAGCTTGGAGATTAGATCCTGATAATCCAGATAGACTAAAGAAAATTGAAAACAGGATGCCTATGGCTGTTCAAGCACAAAAGGATCAAAAGATAATATGTGCCAATGTGGCTGGTGGCTATATGTATCTTAGGTCATTAATTGGACCTGAAGACCTTTTGTTTAAGTTTTATGACGACCCAGCTCTAGTACATAGGTGTATGGAAGCTTGGTTTAATATAAGTGATAGGGTATGTGAGATTCATCAAAGTTATGTGGAGTTTGATGAGCTCTTTTTAGGAGAAGACATCTGCTACAATCATGGGTCTTTAATATCTCCAGATATGATAAAAGAATTTCTTTTCCCATATTATGAGCAACTCATTGCTAATATCAAAAAAAGACAATTTAAATCTAAGAGAAAGCTGCACTTCCAACTGGATACAGATGGTTTTGCTGTTCCTGTAATAGACTTATACAAAACCATAGGTATGGACTATATGTCTCCTTTTGAAGTGGCATCTGGTTGTGATGTAGTCCAGGTTAGAAAGGATTATCCAGATTTACTTATCTTAGGTGGAATTGATAAAAGAATATTAGCAGCTGGTAAAGATGCCATAGATAAAGAATTGGACAGAATAATTCCCTTTATGAAAAAACATGGCGGCTATATACCCACCTGTGACCATGGGGTACCAGAGGAAGTTAAGTTTGAAGATTATATGCATTACAGAAAGAGGATTGCAGAGTATAATACCTAGTATCTTGCATTCTTTTTGTAATAAATTGTATAATTAGTGGAAAATGGAGACAAAATGGAAAACTTATTGGATATTTTTGCAAGTAATGTATATAACGAAAAAGTAATGAAGGAGACCTTACCTGCCTATGTTTTTGCTTCTTTAGAAAAAACAATGACCCAAGGTCTAGCTTTAGATGATTCCATTGCAAGCATAGTAGCTGAAAGTATGAAAAACTGGGCTATATCCAAAGGTGCCAGCCATTACACCCATTGGTTCCACCCTATGACAGGAATAACAGCAGAAAAACATGAGTCCTTTTTAACTGTTAAAGACGGAAAGCCCATTATGGAACTAAGGGGTAAGGAGCTTATTAAAGGAGAACCAGATGCCTCAGGATTTCCTTCAGGAGGTCTAAGGGCTACCTTTGAAGCCAGAGGCTATACCACCTGGGATGCTACCAGTTATGCCTTTGTTAAAGACAAAACCCTATATATTCCTACAGCCTTTTGCTCTTACGGGGGAGAGCCTTTAGATAACAAGACTCCGCTTCTAAGATCCATGGATTCTTTAAACAAAGAAGCTTTGAGAATCTTAAGGGTTTTTGGTAATACTAAAGCTACAAGAGTTATTCCTTATGCAGGTTGTGAACAAGAATACTTTTTAATAGATAAAAAGCAATATGACAAAAGAAAAGACCTTTTAATCTGTGGTAGAACCCTCTTTGGAGCCAAGTCTCCCAAGGGCCAAGAATTAAATGACCACTATTTTGGCAATATTAGAGAAAGGGTACAAAACTTCATGAGAGAGTTGGATATCCAGCTCTTTAAACTGGGGATTGTAGCTAAAACAGAACACAATGAAGCAGCTCCAGCTCAGCATGAACTAG
This sequence comes from uncultured Clostridiaceae bacterium, assembly GCA_964563155.1. Taxonomy (GTDB): domain Bacteria; phylum Bacillota; class Clostridia; order DUPQ01; family DUPQ01; genus DUPQ01. The sequence goes on from CAZLVL010000011.1 coordinate 19,042, forward strand.
CACCCTTGTATACCACTGTAAATATTGCAGCAGACCACAATCAATTAATAATGGAGACTATGAAAAAGGTGGCAGAACACTATAATCTAGCCTGTCTTTTACATGAAAAGCCCTTTGAGAATATTAATGGTTCTGGAAAGCATAACAACTGGTCCATTGCAACAGACCAAGGGGAGATGCTTTTAAAACCTGGAAAAGATCCAGCACAAAACAAACAGTTTTTGCTTATCCTAGCCTCTGTTATAAAGGCGGTAGACTCTTATTCAGAGCTTCTTAGACAAAGCATTGCTACAGCGGGAAATGACCACAGATTAGGCTCTCATGAGGCACCTCCAGGAATCATATCAATTTATCTTGGAGCTGAGTTAACAGATATTTTAGATGACATTAGAGTAGGAAAAAAGGCACAAAACAAAAAAAGAGAAATCTTTTGTATGAGCGAGACCCTACCAGTCTTGTTCAAAGACACTTGTGATAGGAATCGTACTTCACCTTTTGCCTTTACTGGTAATAAATTTGAATTTAGAATGCCAGGTTCTTCTTCTCCTGTATCTGAACCCAATACAGTTATAAATACCATTGTTGCAGATGTTTTTAGAGAGTTTGCAGACAGATTAGAAGAAGCTAAGGATTTTAACAGAGAAGTTGATTTAATTATTAAAGAAACCATGGAAAAGCATGGAAGAATCATCTTTAATGGCAATAATTATACCAAAGAATGGCAAGAAGAAGCCCTTAAAAGAGGTCTTCCCAATGTATCATCTACGCCTGAGGCTATTGATAATCTAAAGCTGGAAAAAAACATTGAGCTTTTTGAAAGACAAAATGTTTTTACTAGAACAGATATTTATTCTAGACACGAAATTAAATCAGAAAATTATCAAAAGATTATTAACATTGAAGCTAACACAATGCTGGAGATGGCTAAAAGAGAAATCTTACCAGCTGCCTTAAAATATGCTGATTTTTTATACAAGAGTATCTTGTCTAAAAAGGAATTAGGTATAAATTACAGTGCTGAAATGGATTTAGCTCAAGCTATGTCTGAAAACATTAATAAGATGAGTAAGGCTATTAACAAGCTAGAAGATGCAATGCTTAAGTCTCATAATATGCATGAGTTAAAAGAAAATGTAGTAGCAGCCATGGTTGACCTTAGAAAGTATGCTGATAATTTAGAGACCATGACAGCAAAAGACTACTGGCCTATGCCTACCTATTCAGATATGTTGTATAGTGTGTAAGAGGTAAGGGAAGAGGTTGTATAAGAAATACCTTGATTATCAATAATTGTTTAAAGAATTGATTTAAAAAGAAGAGATATATGTTAATAATAAAAATGCCCACTCTGGGCATTTTTTATACTTATTATCTCTTAATCTATTATCTCTTGATTTGATATCTTCTAATTATATTTTTTTAATTTTAATATTTTCAACTTTTATCTATTAATATTTACAGCAAAGGTACATTAGCAGCTCTGCATAGGGCTCTTGTGTTTTCATCCCAAATAGATACTTGGACTTCACCAATATGGGCCTTTTGTAGCATAAGCATACAAAGCCTAGATTGGCCAATACCACCTCCAATGGTTAAGGGAAGTTGATTGTTTAGAAGCATTTTGTGAAATAGATATTCTCTTCTTTCATCACAGCCAGCTGCTTTTAATTGCTTATCTAGGGCTTTAGCGTCCACTCTAATTCCCATAGAAGATATTTCAAGGGCCTTATCTAAAACAGGGTTATACATTAAGATATCACCATTTAGCTCCCAATCATCATAGTCAGGGGCTCTACCATCATGTTTTTTACCTGAATTTAGGACTTTACCTATTTGCATTAAAAAGACTGTTTTGTGCTCTTTGGTAAAGACATCTTCTCTTTCTTGAGGTGTTAAATCAGGATACATATCTTCTAGTTCTTGTGATGTTACAAATACCAAGTTTTCTGATATGTGGCCATTTAACATGGGAAAAAGACTTTTCATGGTCTTGTAGGTTTCATATATTGAAGCAATAATATCTTTTACAATTTCTTTAAGAAAATCTAAGGTCCTATCTTGGGCACTTATGACTCTTTCCCAGTCCCATTGGTCTACATATATGGAGTGGGTGTTATCTAACACTTCATCTCTTCTTATGGCGTTCATATCAGTATAGAGGCCTTCACCAGGGGAGAAGTTATACTTGTATAGGGCCATTCTTTTCCACTTAGCTAAAGAATGAACAATTTCCATTTCAATGTTGTCTTCTTTTGTTGTAAACATTACCGGTCTTTCTGTTCCACTTAAGGTATCGTTTAGACCTGAATTGCTTTCTACAAAAAGAGGGGCAGAAACTCTTTTTAGGTTTAAAGCCTTGCTAAGATTATCTTCAAAAACTCTTTTTAGGGTACCAATAGCCATTTGAGTTTCATAAAGGTCAAGTTTAGGTTTGTAATCTTTTGGTATGTAGGGAGATGTCATTTTTTTATCCTTAAATTTTTTAAAAGTTTACCATAAGAGACAAAGAAATGTCAATTAGCTTTTTGTCTATTTATGCTATAATTATGACTGTAGACAGGGAAAGTGACCAAATAAATTGGCTTTTCTTGCTTTTACACTCCTTTTAATCCTGTTTGCATAGATAACATCTATATGATAAAATTATCCTGATATTCGGAGGAATATATGGCACAAAAGAAAAGTACAAAAACACCAAAAACAAAAAGTACAAATACTAATAAAGCACAAGCCAATATCTTAGCAAAAGAAATATTGGGCATCCTTATTATTCTTTTTGCTATGCTTTCTTTTGTCTTTATATTTATAACTACCAAGTCAGGGACCTTTGCCAAGCCCTTTAGGTCTTTTGTAGCTGGTATTTTTGGCTGGGCCCACTATTTACTACCCTTGGTAATAATACTATTTGGAGCAAAGGTAGCAATTGCTGGTAGGGTAAAGATATTAAGTAGAAAAACCCTTTATTTAATGCTTCTACTTTTAATGGTTCCTTTCTTTTTCCAGATTGTATATCTATCTAATAATATGGGGGACATAGCAGGTTTAAATGTTTGGAAGTTTATTGAGTACATGTACATTATTGGAAAAGATAATTTGCACAATGGAGGGGTTTTTGGTGGCATATTCATAACTCCCTTAGTCATCTTCTTTGGAATAACAGGAAGCTACATTATAGCCATAACCGCTTCACTGGTCCTTTTAATATATATTACCAATCAAAATTTCTTAGATTTTCTTAGAAAACTGGGTAGAATGTTTGCTAAGCTCTTTACTTGGATTAAAGATGCCTTTAAACCTATAGATGATGATTCTTTGGTTTTACAAGAAGAAGACCAAGTTGAAGATAGAATAAGGACTAGTAGAACAGATAGAGTAGTAAGAGGACAAGTTGAAAATGAGCCACCTAATATAATTATAAATGAGGTAAAGAAAAGGCCTAGATCCATGCCTAAGGATGTGGAAGAAAAAGCCTTTGTGCAAGAGGAGATTGTTAGACCAATTCCTACACCTATACCTATAGCAAAAAAGAAGCAAGAAGAGATTAAGGACATTGATGAAAGTAAAACTGTTATTGTCAAAAGTCCTTCAGGTAAATATACCTTTCCACCTCTGTCTCTTTTAGATTCATATCTAGACAATTCTGGGGGAGATAACTATGAAGAGATTGCTCAAAAATTAGAAGAAACCCTATATAGCTTCGGAGTGGAGGTTAGTGTTACTAACATTATGAGTGGGCCTACAGTTACTAGATATGAACTACAGCCTAAGTCTGGTGTTAAGGTAAGTAGGATTGTATCTTTGGCTGATGATATTTCTTTGAATTTGGCCTCTAGAGATGTGCGAATAGAAGCGCCTGTACCTGGTAAGTCTGTAGTAGGTATAGAGGTTCCCAATACTAAAAAGAATATTGTATCTTTAAAAGAAGTTATTGCTTCTAAAGACTTTCAAGCTTCAAAAAGTGTATTGACCATAGCTATTGGTAAGGACATTGCTGGCAATTGTGCCATAGCTGATATTAGAAGGATGCCCCATATGTTAATAGCAGGGGCTACAGGTTCTGGAAAGAGCGTATGTATAAATAGTATAATCACCTCTATTTTGTATAAGGCCACACCTGAGGATGTTAGATTCATAATGATAGACCCTAAAAAGGTAGAGCTGGTAAATTACAATGGAATACCTCATCTATTAATACCTGTTGTAACCAATCTTAAAAAGGCAGCTGGTGCTCTTAACTGGGCAGTTGAAGAAATGACCAATAGATATGATGCCTTTAACAAGGCTGGTGTTAGAGATATTGGCTCATATAATGATTCTATTGAAAAAGACAGCGAGGCTACTAAGATGCCTCATATAGTTATCATAATAGATGAGTTGGCTGACTTAATGCTGACCAATGCTCAAGAGGTGGAAGATTCCATTGCTAGGCTAGCCCAGCTAGCAAGAGCAGCAGGGATACATCTACTCATTGCCACCCAAAGACCTTCTGTAAATGTCATAACAGGAGTTATAAAAGCGAATATACCATCTAGGTTATCTTTTGCTGTGGTAAGTCAGGTGGACTCTAGAACCATCTTGGATATGGGTGGAGCAGAGAAGTTGTTAGGAAATGGAGACATGCTCTTTCATCCTATGGGTTTATCTAAACCTGTTAGAATGCAAGGGGCTTATGTGTCAGATAAAGAAATAAATAAGGTTGTAGAGTTTATAAAGGGAAAAGCTGAAGAGCCCTATGACCAGGACGTTGTAGATAATATAGAACAAAGAGAGAGAAAAACTTCCGTATCGGATGTAGAAAGTGAAATAGATGAACTACTACCTGCAGCCATTGATTTGGTTGTAGAAGTTGGTCAAGCCTCCGTCTCATATTTACAAAGAAAGCTTAGGCTAGGCTATGGAAGAGCTGCCAGAATTATGGACCAAATGGACGCCAGAGGAATAGTAGGTCCCTTTGAAGGCTCAAAACCTAGGACAGTTTTAATAAGTAAAGAAGAGTGGCAAGAACTACAAATGAACGATCCAGATATGGATTTTACAAAGGTATAGATGAAAAAATATAGTATTGTTACATTGGGCTGTAAAGTAAACCAATATGAGTCTTCGGTTATTTCTAACCATCTAGAAGAAATGGGATATGTATATGTGAAGTTTCCTGCAGTAAGTGATATTTACGTTGTAAATACATGTACTGTCACTGGAATGAGCGATAGAAAGTCACGACAAATCTTAAGTCGCTTTAAAAAAACCAATGAAAAGGCCTTAATTATCGCTACCGGTTGCTTGGCTCAGAACAGACCGGACTCTATGTTGAAAAATGGGGCTAATATAGTGCTGGGCAATGTGGAAAAGAACTACATTAAAGAGACAATTGATAGATACTTTAAGGAAAATATGCAGGATAATGAGGAAAAACTAGTGGAAGTTGGGGATATAGCCCAACAAAGAGCCTATGTAGGCTTAGGTTTTTCTCAAAAGACTGAAAGAACAAGAAGCTACCTTAAAGTACAAGATGGTTGTGATAATTATTGTGCTTATTGCATCATTCCTTATGCTAGAGGCAGATCTAGAAGCAGGGACTTAGATGATGTTGTGGAAGAGGCAAAGCATTTAGCTAGTTTAGGAGTAAAAGAGCTTGTCCTTACAGGAATTCACTTAAACTCTTATGGAAAAGACTTAGAAGAGATTGACCTTTCTTCTCTTGTTTTAGCCCTAGAAGATGTTGAGGGAATTGAAAGAGTGCGTTTAGGGTCTATGGAGCCTAAGGCTGTTACAAGGGACTTTATAGAGGCCTTGGCAAAAAGCAAAAAGCTTTGCCCTCATTTTCATATGTCCTTGCAATCTGGTTCTGATAAGGTCTTAAAGGACATGAGAAGAAGATATGACAGTAGTGAGTATCTTTTAGCTATGGAAAGAATTAAAGAATACTTTCCATCTGCTAAATTTACTACAGACATAATTGTAGGTTATCCAACAGAAGAAGATGCTGATTTTAAAGACACTATTAACCTAGTTAAAAAAGCAGGCTTTTTAAAGATACATGTTTTTAAATATTCTAAAAGACCAGGAACCATGGCAGCAAAACTAAAAGAGCTGGACCCACAGATTTTAGCCCAAAGAAGTGAGTATCTTTCCAGATTAGCTGACCAATTAAGTCATGAGATATTAAAAAAAGAGATAGGAAAGACTATTACAATTTTGGTAGAAGAAATAGAGAAAGATTATGTAATAGGTCACTCTGATTCTTTTATGAAGGTCTATGGTAGTTTAGATAAAGATATGTCAAAAGAGGAAAAAGATTCTTTAATAAATAGTTTTTTACATGTTTATATAGAGGACGTAAAAGATGAAAATCTCTATGGTAAGGTTATATTTTAGGAAGATATATTTCATGAAATTATGTAATCCACAAAAATATATCCCTTGTTTTTATTGATATTAGTCTTTTTATAAAGTACACTAATAACATATTCGACGAAAGGAGTAAGTTCAAGTGGATAAAGGTTCGACCATAAATTTGAATTTTGTAAAAAGTCAACAAAGTGAAATAAGGAAAATTCTTACACTTGTTTTTGCTGCAATGACAGAAAAGGGATATGACCCTGTTAATCAATTGGTAGCATACCTTATGTCGGGTGATCCAACCTATATTACTAGTCACAATGGTGCGAGAAATTCTATTAGAAAGTTAGAAAGGGATGAAATAATGGCTGAGTTAATTCAGTATTATTTTACTTCGAAATAAAATTGATGACCATCATAGCAATTGATTATGGGAATAAGAGAATAGGGCTGGCCAAGAGCGATCCTTTAGGAATATTGGCTCAAGGTCTTACAACCATACAGTGGAATAGGGATCTGGAAAAACCTTTAAAAGAAATTGAAGATATTGTAAGAGAATATAAGGTAGACCTTATAATCTTAGGTTTACCCTTAAACATGGATGACACTGAGGGGGAAAAAGCCCAGGAAGTAAGGGAATTTGCTAAAGCCCTAAAGAGTAGGATAGGTATTGATATCATTTTCTATGATGAACGCCTATCCACTGTGGAAGCTCATGAAATAATGCATAAACAAGGGAGAAAGACTGGACACAACAAGGATAAAATTGATATGATAGCCGCTTGTGTCATTTTACAATCCTATTTAGATTTGAGTGATAAGAGAAAAGGAGACTTGGAGAAGATGGAAGAAGAAAGAGATGACGTTATAGTTCTAGAAGATGAAGATGGAAATCCTGTAGAAATGGTTGTGCTAGAAATGCTTAACCATGAAGATAAGACCTACGTCTTATTACAATCAGTAGATGAAGATGATGAAGATTCATATATATTTGAATACGAAGAAGAAAATGAAGATGATGTAATGTTACTTTCTATTGAGGATGAGGATCTTTTAGATAAATTATTTGATTTATTTATTGATAAAATGGATTCTGATTACGATGCAGAAGATGAGGAAGAATAACATAGATGTACAATTTGATAAATGTTGAAAAACCTTCTAGATATACAGCAGGTGAATTTAACCAGATAGTTAAGGACCATGAAAAAATGAAATCCTCTGTGGCTTTTTGTTTTCCCGATACCTATGAAATTGGGATGAGCCATTTGGGTATGAAGATTCTTTACCATATTATAAATTTAAGAGAAGATAGTGTCTGTGAAAGAGTTTTTGCTCCTTGGACAGATATGGAAAAAAAGATGCTAGATGAAGATATAGCCCTATTTTCCCTAGAAACAAAAAAAGACTTAAAAGACTTTGATTTTCTAGCCTTTACTCTTCAGTATGAAATGAGCTATACCAACATACTTAATATGCTTTTCTTGGCAAAAGTGCCTTTTCTAAGTAAAGATAGAAGAGACACAGACCCCCTAATTATGGCTGGAGGGCCTTGTGCTGTAAATCCAGCTCCTTTAGATGAGATCGTAGACATCTTTATCATTGGAGATGGTGAAGAGGTCATAAATGAGATTTTAGACCTTTATGAAAGTTTAAAAGAAGAAAATAAGGACAAGGAATACTTCTTAAAAAAGGTAAGCGATGTAGAAGGAGTATATGTACCAAAGTATTACAAGGCTAAGAAAAAGGTTAAAAAAAGACTTGTTAAGGATCTTAACACCGTACCTTATCCTACAAAGCCCATAGTCCCATATATAAATGTGGTACACGATAGGGCCTCTTTAGAATTATTTAGAGGCTGTATTAGAGGCTGTCGTTTTTGTCAGGCTGGCTTTACCTATAGGCCTGTAAGGGAAAGAAGTAAAGAAACCCTACTAAAACAGACTAAAGAAATTATTGAAAACACTGGCTATGAAGAAATTGGCATGTTGTCTTTGAGCACTTCAGATTATTCTGAGTTAGAAGACCTATGTACTCAAATGTTAGAATATACCCAAGAAAATATGGTTAATATTTCTGTACCTTCCATGCGTATTGATAATTTTTCCATAGACTTTATGAACAAGATTCAAAAAGTGAGAAAGTCCAGCTTAACCTTTGCTCCTGAGGCAGGTAGTCAAAGGCTTAGAGATGTGATAAATAAAAATATTACAGAAGAAGAAATCTTAAATGCTGTAGAGTTGGCAAAAAAAGGTGGTTATGAAAAGATTAAGCTTTACTTTATGCTAGGCCTACCTACAGAGACAGATGAAGATGTCATAGCCATTGCAGATTTAGCCCATAAAATCTTAAACAAGATGGGCAACCTAAAAAGAGCCAGTATTACTGTGTCTACCTCCTTTTTCATTCCAAAAGCCTTTACCCCTTTTCAATGGTGCGAGCAAATAAGTGTGGATGAAATGATAAGAAAGCAAAAACTTTTAAGTAGCCACATAAAAAGTAAAAAAATAAAGTATAACTGGCATGACTTTAACACCTCTATTGTGGAATCTGCCATATCTAGAGGGGATAAGAGGATAAACAAGGTTTTAATTAATGCCTGGGAAGAAGGGGCAAAATTTGACTCTTGGTATGAGTTTTTTGACATGAGTAAGTGGATAAGGGCTTTTGAAAAAGAAGGTCTAGATATCTACAAACTTGCATCACAGGCCATAGCTTTAGATGAGACCTTACCTTGGGACTTTATAGACATAGGAGTTAGAAAGTCTTATCTTCTTAAAGAGTACGAAAAAGCCCACAAGGAAACCACTACAACAGATTGTAGGGAAAAATGTACCAATTGTGGAGTAGCTAAATACAAAACTGGAGTTTGCTTTGAAGATAATCAGATTAAAGTTTAGAAAAACAGAAAAAGTAATGTACATTTCCCATATAGAAATGATGAAGGCCTTTATGAGGGCCTTGAGAAGGGCAAACCTAGATGTAGCTCATACAAAAGGTTTTAACCCTAATATGAGAATGGTATTTGCCCTACCACTACCTTTGGGAGTTACCTCTGATAGTGAGTATGTAGACATTTGGTTTAACAAACCCTATGAACCCTATGAGGTCCTAGAGGCTCTTGCAGATAAGCTACCTGAGGGTATACAACTGCTCATGTCCTTTGAGGTGGAAAAAGCAGCCCTTATGGAAGATGTTGGCTCAGCTATCTACCATTTCAAAATAGAGGAAAATAAAGAGATTAAGAGGGCTTTAGACCAACTTATACAGATGGATGAGATAAATGTTTTCAAATCCAATAAAAAAGGTAATATTGATCTTTTACCTCTCATATACAAAATAGATTATCACGACAACCAGGCTTTTTCAGTCTTGTGCAAGGCTGGAGCTAAGGGAAATTTAAACCCCCATCTTTTAATCAATGCCCTAGAGATGTATACTGATATAAAAATAAATGTTGTAAGCATAAATAGAAATAAGCTATTTTTGAAAATTCCCTAAAAATATGTAAAAAAGTGCAGGATTGACTTGATAAAAGATAGAAAACTTCTAAAAACTTGAAATATCTTTTACAATTCCATAATCATATGTATAATTACTATATGTTAGAAAAAGATGAAAGAATGGATGACCTTCAGCTTAAAGGTCTAAAAATTATTCAGAATAGAAATCAGTTCTGCTTTGGTACTGATGCTGTTTTAGTTTCTCATTTTTCCAATGCAAAAAAGCATTCTTCCATAATTGATTTAGGAACAGGTAATGGAATTATCCCTCTTTTACTTTATGGTAAATTTGAGGTTGAAAGAATTGCAGGCATTGAAATTCAAGAAGAAGCCTTTTTACTAGCTAAAAGAAATGTCCAATTAAATAATCTAGAAGATAGAATAAGCCTAGTAAATGGAGACATTAAAGATATCCATAAATATTTTCCCATAGGCTCTTTTGACCATGTAATTTCCAACCCTCCCTACATTAAAAAAGGAACAGGAATTATAAATGCTAAAGATAACCTGGCCTATGCCAGACATGAAATTCTTTGTGACTTAGAAGATATCCTAAAAGCCACCCGTTATCTTTTAAACTTTAAAGGTTCTTTTACCATGGTTCATAGACCTGATAGGTTAAACGATATACTTTACCTTATGAAAAAACACTACATAGAGCCAAAAAGAATTAGATTTGTCCACTCCAATGAAAAGTCAGGAGCTAATCTGGTCTTGATTCAAGGTCTAAAAGACATGAATCCCTTTTTAACAGTGGAAAAACCCTTAATAATCCATAGGGCTGATGGCTCTTATACAGATGAAATATTTGAAATTTACGGAAGGGAAAGATAATGCTTTATTTAGTTGCTACTCCCATAGGAAATCTTTTAGATATATCCTTTAGGGCAATAGAAACTTTAAAAAATTGTGACTATATAGCTTGTGAAGATACTAGACATACCTTGAAACTTTTAAACCACTATGAAATCAAGAAAAAACTGGTAAGTTACCATGAACATAATAAAAGAGAAAGTGGTTTGAGAATCCTAGAAGACTTAAAAAATGGTAAAAAGGTAGCCTTGGTTTCTGATGCAGGCTGTCCTGCCATATCTGACCCAGGAAATGACTTAGTAAAACTAATGTATGAACACAATATACCTGTAAGTGTAATTCCAGGGGCTAATGCTGGTTTGAGCGCCTTAATGATCTCTCCTTTTGATACAGACAGATTTTGTTTTGATGGTTTTTTACCTCTTAAAGAAAGTCATAGAAAAACATACTTTCAAGAGCTTAAAAAAGAAGAAAGAACCACAGTCCTCTATGAAGCTCCCCATAAACTTAAAAAGACCCTTAAAGATTTAGAAAAGCACCTAGGTCAAGTAAGAAGGATTTGTCTAGTTAAAGAAATCACTAAAATTTATGAAACTGTCCAATTAGGAACCATAAAAGAGATTTTAGACTACTTTGAAGATAATAATCCTAAAGGTGAATATGTATTATTGGTAGAGGGCTACAAAGAAGTAGAAGGCGACAAGACACTTAAAGACATAGTAAGGGAGCTTTCCTTTGATAGTGAAAAAAAAGCAGTTATAGCCAGCTATGAGGGCTATATAAATAAGGGGCTTTCTAATAAAGATGCTCTTAGAAACACTGCAATTGAGCTTAACCTATCTAGAAACAAGGTCTATTCCTATATCCTAGAAGATAAAGAGGAATAAGGTAAGAAAAAATATATTTACAAAATAAAAAACCTTAGATAAGGTTTTTTGATTATACATAAGATATGGGAAGTGATAGGTTTTGATTCTTAAAATCTATTAAAGATTATCTATACAGCTAGAGCAAATCTTGTTACCTTTAAACATATAGGTCTTTTCTTTAGAACCACAAAAACAACAACCTGGTTCATATTTTTTAATCTTAATACTGTCATTTTCTAGATACATTTCAACAGCTTCTCTTTTACCTATATCTAAAGATTTGCGAAGTTCAATAGGGATTACAACCCTTCCCAATTCATCAATTTTTCTAACTATTCCACTGGCTGGCATTGGTTTTTCCTCCATCTTTAAGGTATTGGCATTTTATCAATCATTTGCATAAAATGCAAGAAGATTAAAGGCCAAAGTGCCTAAAAACCTCCATAAGTGCTATGAAGTTTTCATAGGGTACATCATCTTGTAATTCTTGGGCAGGAGCCGCTATATAGCCTCCATTTTCACTCATTGTTTGAATAACCTCTTCAGCCTTTTTGTAGACCTGGTCCACATTGCCATAGGGCAGGGTGTCTTGGGTAGATATACCGCCCCAAAAGGTAAAGTCTTTACCATAATCTTTTTTTATTTTAAATATATCCATACATTCAGGTTGTAAAGGGTTTAGGACATCTACCTTCATTTGGGATAAGTCAGGAAGTATCTCTTCAATGTTTCCACAAGAATGAAGCCAAACATGTTTGTTATATGAAGAGATTAGGTCATATTCTTTTTTCTCACCCTCTTTAAGAAATCCCCTCCAAGTATCTGGAGACATTAATAAGGACTTTTGAGATCCCCAATCACTTCCCAATAGGACTCCATCAATGTTTTTATTGGTTAAGATGTTTTCCAGCATTACAATATTTTTCCTAATAATCATATCCAAGAGTTCTTTTGAAAATTCTGGTTCAACAGCTAAGTCTGCAAGAAAATTTTCTATGCCTCTTAAAAAGTATGCTTTTTCAAAGTGACTTCCCCAGATAAACACCGTTATATATATCCCAAAGTTTTCCTTTAAAAAAGAAGAGTACTGCTCAAAATTACTGTATGATCCAGTACCTTTGGTTTTAGGCATAAATGAAGGGGGAGAGGAGTAGGAAAATTCTTCTTCTACCTGGTCCCAGGTCCACCATGGAGCACTAATACCAATGGCATGATTACCTAAAGAAAGATAGATAGCATCGCATTTAGATAGGAGCCCTTTTTCATAAGCCAAAAAGATATCCTTATTATAAAAATCTTTTAGTAGCCTATCTCCATACTTGTTATTAAAGTCTCTAGTGATTTGTGGAAAATATGGTACTTTGTGGACAAGCTTTTTGTCTATAACCTTTTTTACTAACATAAACATTTCCCTTTATTGATTTTTGTATACAACAATATTAATTCTTTTTAAATTTTTATTCAAGATTATTAAAAATTGAATGGGTTTGTGGAATAATATTGACATAATTTGCTTTGAATAATAAAATTACTGATTGTATGGATAATTTATTTTAATTTTACATATGTACTTTGAAAATAGAATAAGGAGGAAATAAATGGAGCTGACACCAAGAGAAATCATAGGTTTGGCAGCAATCATTTTTCTATTAATTTTTTCTGTAATAATGTTTATTTTAGGGATAAGACACAGAAAGAGAGTAGCGGAAAAGGAAATCGGTAGTGCTGAAGAGCAAGCGAAAAAACTGATTCTAGAAGGCGAGAAAAAAGCTGAAGAGCGAAAGAGAGAAATATTGATTGAGGCCAAAGAGGAAATTCATAAAAGCAGGGTCGGTATTGAAAGGGATTTAAAAGAAAGAAGAAGTGAAATTCAAAGACAGGAACGTAGAATAATTCAAAAAGAAGAAAGTCTAGATAAAAAAGTTTCTGTAATAGAAAAGAAGGAAGAATCACTAAATGAAAAAATTTCCGAAATCGATAGTAGAAAATCTGAAATAGACCAAGTTTATCAAGATAAAATAACTGAACTAGAAAGAATTTCTGCACTTACATCAGACGAAGCAAAGCAGTATTTGTTGAATCTAATGGAAGATGAGGTAAAACACGAAAAAGTTCTTCTATTAAAAGAGTATGAAGCTCAACTGAAAGAGGATTCTGAAAATCTCGCTAAAAATATAATTTCAAATGCAATACAAAGGGTTTCCACCGACTACGTTGCAGAAAACACTGTATCTGTAGTTACCTTACCCAATGATGAAATGAAGGGTAGGATAATAGGTCGTGAAGGTCGTAATATTAGGACCTTGGAAACTTTAACCGGAATAGATTTAATTATTGATGATACTCCTGAGGCGGTTGTCTTATCTGGCTTTGATCCAGTAAGAAGAGAAATTGCCCGTATAGCCTTAGAAAAACTAATTTTAGATGGCCGAATTCATCCAGCACGTATTGAAGAATCGGTAAATAAGGCTAAAAAGGAAGTAGAAAACACAATCAAGATTGAAGGGGACAAGGTTGCTTTTGAAGCAGGCGTGCACAATCTTCATCCTGAAATTTTAAGATTACTCGGACGTATGAAATATAGGACCAGTTATGGTCAAAACGTACTTAAGCATTCATTGGAAGTTGCCATGCTAACAGGCATTATGGCAGCTGAGTTAGGTCTTGATGTTGCTTTAGCAAAAAGAGCAGGATTATTACATGACATTGGAAAGTCCACAGACTTTGAAACAGATGGTACCCACATTGATATAGGGGCTGATGTTATTAAAAAATACAATGAACATCCAGTAGTATTGGATGCTGTAATGAGTCACCACGGTGATAAAGAACCTGAAAGTGCTATAGCAGTGCTGGTTCAAGCAGCTGATGCAATATCTGCAGCTAGACCAGGAGCAAGAAGAGAAACCTTGGAAGCTTATATCAGGAGAATTGAAAAGCTAGAAGAAATAGCAAATTCTTTTGAAGGTGTTGAAAGTTCATACGCAATCCAAGCCGGTAGAGAAATTAGAATATTAGTAAAACCGGAAAAAATGTCTGACGAAGAAATGATTTTAACCTCTAGGGAGATTGTGAAGAGAATTGAAAGTGAAATGGAATACCCTGGACAAATAAAGGTTAACGTTATAAGAGAAGTCAGAGTTATTGATTTTGCAAAATAAAAAAAGTAAGACTAGTAAAGACCATTTTAAGTATTTATTGTATCTTACACGGCATAGCTATCTGGCTATGCCGTCTTTCTGTCTAAAAATAAAAGAAAGACTAGATTATAAATTATTATAGTTCATTAATCTAGAGACCTTTTCCTTGTTTTAAGGTATTTCTTTTTTTTTAGATTTTTTCTGATTTTGCATTTTCATATTACTCCTAAACTTCCTTATTATCCTTATTCTAAAAACAAGGCTATTATTAGTGTTAGTATTGAATATTATTCAAGTATTCTTAGGCTTTATTCAATACTTATTAAAAAAACTTGAATAATCTAAAGTTTTTATGAAAAAACTATTTATAAATGATATAGTTTAAATGTCTTTACTGACTCACTAGTTTTTTCGTGCTATAATTACCTACAATTATTAGAATCTTAGCAAAGAGGAGGCTTACAATGGCTACAGATAAATATAATCCCTTGGATAACGCCCAAGCTCAATTTGATCATATTGCTGACTTTTTAGATTTAGACAGCGGGACAAGAGCTTTATTGCGTGAACCTATGAGAGAAATGCAGGTAACAATACCTGTGAAAATGGATGATGGTACAACCAAGGTCTTTAAGGCTTTTAGAATTAGGCATAATGATGCTAGAGGACCTGCAAAAGGTGGAATTCGTTTTCATCCTCAAGAGACCATGGACACAGTTAGGGCCCTTTCAATGTGGATGACATGGAAGTGTGCTGTTGTGGATATTCCCTTAGGTGGTGGAAAAGGTGGTATTATCTGTGACCCAAGAGAGCTTTCCTTACAAGAACAAGAGAGGCTTTGTCGTGGCTATGTACGGGCTATGTACAATCAATTAGGACCCAATTTAGACGTTCCTGCCCCTGATATTATGTCCAACAAACAACATATGTTATGGATGTTAGATGAATATGAAACCATACTTGGAGGAAAGTTCCCTGGAATGATAACAGGCAAGCCTGTAGGTATGGGAGGCTCCTTAGGCCGTACAGAAGCAACTGGCTTTGGTATTGTTTATGTGCTAAATGACTTTATGCAGGCTGAAGGCATGGATATTTCCAAATCTACAGCCAGTATTCAAGGCTTTGGCAATGTAGCTGAATATACTGCACGTTTGTTTAGTGAACTAGGTGGTAAGGTTATTGCCGTATCCAGCTGGCATCAAGGGGACAAGACAGCTTATACCTTTAAAAAGGCTGAAGGCTGTGATATAGAGCAGTTGGTTGGAATTAAAGACCAATTTGGAAGTATTGATAAAGATAAGGCCCTTAGCTTAGGCTATGAAGTGCTACCTGGTGATGATTGGCTCAAACAAGATGTTGACATCCTTATACCAGCAGCCCTAGAAAACCAACTAACTGCAGATAATTTTTCAGATATTTCTTCTCAAGTAAAAATTATTTGTGAAGCTGCTAATGGTCCTACAACAGCAGATTGTGATGCTTTAATTAGAAACAGCGGGATTACTCTATTACCAGACTTTTTATGTAATGCTGGAGGAGTAACTTGTAGCTACTTTGAACAAGTTCAATCCAATATGAATTACTTTTGGGATAAAAAGGAAGTTTTAGATAAGTTAGAATACTCTATGACAAAAGCCTTTAGAGCTGTTTATGCTTTAGCAAAAGAAAAAGACCTTTATATGAGAGATGCAGCTTATGTAATTGCTGTACAAAGGGTAGCAGAGGCTGTTAAGTTGAGAGGTTGGGTCTAGTAATAGTTAAGAGTTTGTTATGGTTTAATTGAAATTATCATCATTATTATTTAATTATAGATATAAAACAAATACTGATAAAAACACAGTGAGTGCAATATTATTAAAATATTGCATTCTTTTTACTTTGTAATATATTAGCCTGTAGGGTTTATATTGCTTTTAGTGCTTTAAGTGCTTTTAGTACTTTAAAGTTATTAAAAATCCCGCTTAGAATATAGCCTCAAAGAAAGAAGATATGATACTAGCAGTAAAACAATTGATATAAGTGTTAGGCCGCCACTAACCATAATTATATTTTCCGAAGCATAGCTTATCAATTTTAATTGTAGGAGTTCATTGCCAGGCAAGGATATAACTGTGAAGTATACAGCAAAAAGTAAACCAAAAAATATGGCAGGCAGATAGATTCCCCACACTTTTCCTTTTGTGTATCCAAATTTAAAAAGTATAGGAAAGGTAAAAAGATTAAATATGGTATAGAGAAGAAAACTTGCAGCAATAATAGCTATGGTTCCATTAAATCCAGCATACCATGCAGATTTCAAAAGTATTTTTGACAAGGCATTTGCAAGTGGCATAAGGATAACCCCCATTACAATGCCACATACAAGCATAATCAAGGAAAAAATATATCTTCCGTTAACTATATCTTGCCTTTTTATGGGGAAAGTAAGATATAGGTTATTTAATGCTCCCTTGTCTTCCACTGCAAAGGGATTAAGGGAAAAATTATGACTTGCAAACACACATATAGGGATCATTGCCCAAGGGGAAAACCATCCTATTGCTATAGCTAATAAAGGTAACATCAATAATCTAATCTGATAGACTTTCATTGCACGCCAATCTGTAACAATCATTTTTGTAATCATATCTCTAATCCTTTTTTGTTCATATGAACCATAATATCATCCAGTGAAGCTGTTTCTAGAATAACACTAGATGGAAAACCTCCAACATCAGAAACATCAATCATACCTTCAAAACCACCCAAGTGTTCTCTAAGCCCAAGTATTTGCTTGCGCTTTATTTGTGGTATATCCCCATTGCCACCCCTGATAAGGCAATACTTTTCAGTTAGTTCATCTTTTAAGCCGCTATATACAATTTTTCCCTTGTGTATATAGATAATATAGTCTGCAATTTTTTCAAGATCACTGGTTATATGTGTTGAAAAAAAGACACTTCTATTTTCTTCAATCATGTAATCACGAAGAATATCTAACATTTCATCTCGCATAACAGGGTCAAGTCCAGATGTAGGTTCATCAAGCAGCAAGAGTTTAGCATCATGAGATAAAGTAACAGCCAAACCTAGTTTCATTTTCATACCTTGTGACAGTGTTTTGAATTTTTGTTTTGGATTAAGGTCAAATTTTTCAAGATGCATATGATACACTTTGCTATTCCATTTTTTATAGAAGAGACCCATTGTTTTTTCAACATCAAGAGCTGTCCAATCTTCTTGAAAATATGGTTGGTCGAAAAGTACACCTAAATCTTCTTTTATTGAAATATCATTGTGTGACCTTCCCAAGATTTCAACATCCCCGCCATCTTTTATTACCATGTTAAGCATAAGCTTTAAGGTTGTTGTTTTACCTGCACCATTTTCACCTATAAAACCGCAGACATAACCACTTGGAACAGAAAAACTAATACTATCCAATAAAAAGTTTTTATATTCTTTTTTTAGATTACTTATTTTTATAGCATTATTCATTTTGCATCTTTCTCCAGTTCATCTAGCAATTTATGAAGGTCCTTCATTGTCAATCCTGCGATTCGTCCTTGTTGGATAGCAGCAATCAATGCAGTTTTGGTCTCAGCAAGGTATTGGTGGCGTATTAAATCATTATCAATTTTTTTGATATAAGACCCTTTACCTGGCACTGTTTGAATAAAGCCCTCAATCTCTAAATCCTTGTATGCTCTTGTGGTTGTTATGACACTAACTTTTAAATCAAGGGCTAGTTGGCGAATAGAAGGCAATAATTGGTTTTCGGGTAATTCACCAGATAAAACCGAAGCCTTAATTTGCTCTTTAATCTGTTCATATATTGGTATGCCTGACTGATGTGCCAGAACTATTCGCATTATCCTACCTCCATAGCATTTTGCTTATACTGAATACATCTGTATATATATAATATGTACAGTATATACAGTGGATTATCATTTGTCAAATGAAGAAAACAAATAAAAACCACACTGGAAAATATCTTTAGTGTGGTCTCTTTAATGTTAACCTTTATAGTTTTAATTGCTGCTTTTTTTAAACGTCTATGCCAGCCTCTATATCTTGATAGGCAATGTTAAGCATAATTGCACATTCTATACGCTTTTTAAAGAGGGTACATTCATAGTCATCTACCTCTCTTATGGAGCCTTTTGAATAGTAGGCATTAGCTGCACAGCCACCAGCACAATAGAACTTTGCCCAGCAGTCCTTGCAAGCTTCTTTAGTCTCAATATTTGTGTTTTTGAAATTGTCCATAAGTTGAGTGTTTTTAAGGCCATCAAAGATATTACCTAAAAGGAATTCTTTTTCTGATACAAATTGATGGCAAGGGTAGAGGTCACCTTGGGGAGTTACTGCCATATACTCACAGCCAGAGCCACAGCCATCTAAGCGTTTATAAATACAAGGGCCTTGGTTTAAATCAATGGTAAAGTGGTAAAAGGTAAACTCTCTATTTTCTTTTTTCCTTTTTATCATTTCTTTTGCCAATATTTCATACTCATTTAGAAGAATTGGCAGATCTTCTTTTGTTAAGGCATATTCTTTATCATTTGATGAGACTACAGGCTCCATACTTAAGTCCTTAAAGCCCAAATCTGCCATATGAAAGACATCTTTAGTAAAGTCTACATTGTTATGGGTATAGGTACCACGAATATAGTAGGTACCCCTAGTCCTTCTTCTTACAAATTCTTGAAATTTAGGAACAATAATATCGTAACTTCCTTTACCTGAAAGGTCTTTTCTTAGTCGGTCATGAACTTCTTTTCTTCCATCTAGACTTAAGACCACATTATCTATTTCTTTATTACAAAAATCTATAACCTCATCATCTAGTAAAAGACCATTGGTTGTAAGGGTAAATCTAAAATTTTTCTTGTGCTCTTTTTCTTTACTTCTGGCATAGGCTACTAGTTTTTTGCAGACCTCCCAATTCATAAGTGGTTCACCACCAAAAAAGTCTACATCCAGATTTCTTACAGAACCTGAATGCTCAATAAGAAAATCTATGGCTCTAGTCCCAGTTTCATAGGACATTAATGCTCTTTTTCCCTTGTAGTTGCCTTGGGAGGCAAAGCAGTACTCACAGTTTAGATTACAGGCATGGGCCACATGAAGACAAAGGGCTTTAATAGGTACTGGGCCTCTATCTTTTTCTAGGGCTTCTTCCAAAAAGGTATCTTGAGAAAAAAGAAGACCTCCTTCTTTTAGCTCTTCTATGGAATCTATGCATTCTTGAAATTCATTTTGACTTATTTCATAAGATTTAAGAATAATATCTTTAATCTCATCTATTTCCTTTGTTTGGTAAAGTTCAATAATGTCATACATTAAATCATCAGTAACATGAACTGAACCGCTAAATATGTCTAATACAATGTTGTATCCATTAAGTTTATATTGATGTATCATATCTTTTTCCAAAAAAACAGCCGCCATGGGGTCATAGCGGCAAATCTTAAAAAAATGTTTTAATTATTGGTATTTTCACATTTTTGGTTTGCAACCCCACAGGAGGTTTTGCAGGCTGATTGACAAGATGTTTGACACTCCTTGCATCCGCCATTTACTAAACTTCTTTTTAAGTTGTAAGTGTTAATTGTTCTTATTCTCTTTTCCATAACTTGCCCCTTCTAAATTATTCAATTTAACAGAGATATTTTATGCTTTTTTTATTTAAAAGTCAATTAAAGGTCATTTTGAAAGATTAAGAAGATTAAAGGTCACAGACTAATATGTAGCCTTTTTTGTAATCATCTTCACTACTTATGGTAACTTGTGAGTTTTCTAGATGGTTTAAGTAGTTTATGAAGTCTTGAGATATTTTTTCTCCAGGTAAGATAAGGGGGATTTGAGGGGGAAAGGCCCAAAGACTCTGGGCACATATTTGGTCTATGCTCTTATCCATAGTTACATATTTACTTTCTTTTTTCTTAGCCTCATTAATGCTTAAGACTTGCTTTGGTATAGTGAAGTCTTCTAAGGGATGGAAGCTTTCTTTTTTACTAGGGCCATTTGTTTTATCAATTTCTAAAAGGGCTTTTGTGAGTTTTTTCAAAGATTTCTTTTTGTCTGCTAAACTAAGAATTAAAAGGACATATTCATTTGTATACATCTCTGGATAAATATTATATTTTTCTATTAATAGATCAAAAAGCTCTTTTCCGCTAATATCTATTTTATTTAAATTAATGAGTAATTTTGCTTGGTCATAGGCAAATATGTGGTCATAGTCTTGTTTATCTTCATGAAATATTGCTTGAAGATGTGAAAGGTCTTGTAGTTGGTCTTTAATGTAGTCTAGATTTTTAATCCACTTATTAAAAAGAAGGTCTTTATTGTGATAAAGATAATCAATACAAGAAGCAATTGAGCTTATTAAGATATATGAAGGGCTTGAGGACTGAAAGGTTGCCATATATTCTTTTAGTCTTTTTAGAGAGACCTTATTTGAATTAATGTGTATTAGGGATGTTTGAGTCATAGAAGGTAGGGTCTTGTGAAGGCTTTGTACCACTATATCAGCCTTAAAGGAGTTAGCCCCTAAGGGAAAGTTTGGGCTTAGGTCTAAATGAGCTCCATGAGCCTGGTCTACCATTAAAATCATCTTGTGTTTATCTGCTAAGGCTTGAATACTTTTAATATGGGATAAGACCCCATCATAGGTAGGACTGGTTAGAAGAATCATTTTTGCATCCTTGTTCTGTTCTATGAGGTCTTCAAGGTCCTTAACACATATTGAGCCTAAAATCTGGGTATCCTTACTAAAAGTTGGGGTAAAGTAGACTGGTTTTAAGTCCAAGAGTCTGATTCCATTGTATACAGACTTATGGCAGTTTCTTCCTAGGATAATTTTATCTTCTTTGTTTAAGCAAGCATGCATTCCAGCTAAGATACAAGAGGTACTACCATTAACAGATAAAAGGGTCTCTTTGGATTTCCAAAGTTTATTGGCTTTTTCCATTGTGCTTAAGATAATCTCTTTTGGATCATTTAAGTTATCAAAACCAGGTATTTCTGTAATGTCATACTCAACTGGTAAATCTTTTAGATAAGGAGCTAAAGACTTGTTTCTTTTATGGCCAGGCATATGAAAGGGAAGGCTTTTTTGGAAGCTTCTTCTTTTTAAGGCTTTTAAAATATTAGTGTCTTGCTCTTTTTTCATTGTATAACTTTCTTATCCTATGGTTTTTCTTCATTTGCTTTTCCAATACTAATAATTGTATAGACAATGGATATGCTAGGTAAGTCTATTTGAATGATATATAATAAAGGGAGGCTTTACAAGATTTGAATATTCTTTATTTAATGAAGAGATATCATTTAGCATTTTAAAGAAAAGTAGATTAGGTTATAATTAAAGCCAATAGAAATATGAGGCAAATATGAAAGTATTATTTATAGGGGATATTTTCGGAAGAAACGGAAGAACCTTTCTAAAAGAAAATATGGAAAATCTAAAAAACAAATACTCACCAGACTTTATTATTGCAAATGGGGAGAATTTAGCTGGTGGTAAGGGAATTACTCCTAGTTTAGCAAAGGAGATTTTTTCCATGGGGGTAGACTTTATGACCTCTGGAAACCATGCCTTTGCTAAAAGTGAAATGTTAGACTATTTTGATGATAATCCCAATAAGATTATTAGGCCCTTAAATTTTACCAGGGCTTGTCCTGGTAAAGGTTATGCCATTTTAAGAAAAAAAGATAAAAGCTTGGGAGTTATAAATGTGATAGGTCAGGTCTTTTTATCTCCTGCTGACAATCCTTTTTGGGCTGTAGAGGATGTTTTAGATGAAATGAAAAAAGAGTGTAAAAATATCTTAGTGGATTTTCATGGAGAAGCTACCTCAGAAAAACAAGCCTTTGCCTGGCATTTTGATGGTAGGGTTTCAGCGGTACTTGGAACCCATACCCATGTTCAAACTGCTGATGAGAGAATTTTACCCTTTGGTACAGCCTATATTAGTGATGTGGGAATGACAGGTCCTTATGATGGGATTATTGGGGCAGACAAAGAAGTGGTAATAGGCAGATTTTTAAGTGATATGCCAGCATACTTTACTTCTGAAAAAGGAAGAGCCCAATTAAATGGAGTTTATATTGAGATGTGTGAAGATACAGGAAAATCTTTAAGTATTGAAAGGATATATGAGATTGATAAACTATAATCTAAAAAAACTGTGGTGGCTTATTATAAGTTTTGTGCTAGTAGTCATAGACCAAGTAAGTAAGATTTATGTGCATAATAATATGGTCTTAGGAGAAAAACACCAGGTAATAAATAATTTTTTATACATAACCTATGCAAGAAATTCAGGAGCTGCCTGGGGAATCTTTTCAGACCACACCATATATCTAACCATATTTTCTGGAATTGCCACACTTTTACTCATAGGCTTTATAGTTACCAGTAAAAGAGGCCTTGCTTCTTTTTCTTTTACCCTCATAATTGCTGGGGCCATAGGAAATCTAATTGATAGAATCCGTTTGGGTTATGTCATAGACTTTATAGATACATATATCTTTGGCTATGATTTTCCTGTCTTTAATGTGGCAGATATGGCTGTTACAGTGGGTGTAACCTTTTTAATAATATATGTACTATTTATCCATAGAGAGATGCAGGTATGAAAAAGCTAGACTTGTCCATTAAGGTTGATGATAATGAAAATGAAAGGTTGGATCTATTTCTTACCAAATATATTGAGGAATATTCCCGCTCTTTTATTCAAAAACTCATTAAAAACGGTCAAGTATTAGTGGATAATAGCTTAAAGGCTTCTTCTTACAAGGTAAAACTTGGAGATTTAATTACAATAGAAATTGAAGAAGATGAAAAAGAAGAGCTTGTTTTTCAAGATATTCCTTTAGATATCCTTTATGAGGATGATTATCTTTTGGTGGTAAATAAAAAAAGAGGAATGGTGGTACACCCTGGAGCAGGTAATACAAAAGATACCCTGGTAAATGCTCTTTTGTTTCATACAAAGGGAAAATTAAGTAGGGGCTTTTCTTTAGACAGACCTGGTATTGTACATAGAATAGATAAGGACACATCTGGTCTTTTAGTGGTTGCTAAAGATGATTTGACCCAAGATATCTTGGCTCAAGACTTTTTTGATAGAAAAGTTAAAAGAGAGTATATAGCTATTGTTAAGGGATATTTAGAAAATATTAAAGCAAGTATAAATGTCCCTATTGGAAGAAATAGAATAAATAGATTAAAGATGCAGGTAGAAGGGGAAAATGCCAAAGAAGCCATAACAGATTATGTGGCTATTGAAGAGTTAAAAGGAGCTTGTTTAGTTAGAGCTAATTTACATACCGGTAGAACCCACCAGATAAGGGTACATATGGCTTATTTAAACAGACCTGTATTAGGAGATGATCTATATGGAGGAAAGGATAAGAGATTTAATAAAGGGCAACTTTTACATGCCCAAAAAATTGGTTTTATCCACCCTATAGAAAAAACCTATATGGAGTTTGAAAAAGAGGCTGATAAATATTTTCTTCATGCTTGGGAGAGTTTAAAAATTGACAAAGAATAATGAGATTTATGAAAGAACAGAGTGCTTAATCGGTAAAGGTGGGCAAGAAAAACTACTAGCCTCAAAAGTAGTTATCTTTGGTCTTGGTGGAGTTGGAGGCTATGCCTTAGAGGCCTTAGCCAGAGCGGGAGTTGGTAAACTTGTTCTAGTAGATCATGACAAAATTCAAAAATCCAATATAAATAGGCAGATTTTAGCCCTTCATTCAAGTTTAGGTCAATTTAAGACTGATATAGCAAAAAAGAGGGTTAATGATATAAATCCAGATATAGAAGTTATATGTCACCAAGTCTTTGCCAAGAAAGAAAATCTTAGTGAAATTATTGGTGATGATGTTTCTTACATAATTGACGCAATTGATTCTGTCCAATCCAAGGTAGATATAATTAAATATGCAAAAACAAATAATATACCCATAATATCTTCTATGGGAACAGGTTGTAAGGTGGATAATTTGAAATTTCAAATTGCTGATATTAAAAAGACCCATACCTGTCCTTTAGCTAAAAGAATAAGAAAGATTTTAAAAGTAGAAGGGATAGAAAATCTAGAGGTCCTATACTCTAATGAGAAAAACAAGGTTTCAGTAACAGACTGTATACCTAGCATATCTTATGTTCCTTCTGTGGCAGGATTGGTATTGGCAGGCCATGTAATAAATAAAATGTTAGAAGAAAAAGACCAATAAAAAAGGAGCGAAGCATGACTTATTTACTAGGAATAGATGTGGGAACATCTGCTACAAAAACAGTACTATTTGATGAAAGAGGAAAGGTAATATCTTCGTCTTCATATGAATATCCCATGTATCAACCAAGACCTGGCTGGGCTGAACAAGACCCAGATGACTGGTGGAAGGCTGTGGTTTTTACCTGTAATGACCTTTTAGACAAGACTGGAATTGATAAAGAATCAATTTTGGGTATTGGAGTTTCTGGACAAATGCATGGTCTAGTTCTTTTAGATGAAAAAGACCAACTATTATACAATTCCATCATCTGGTGTGACCAAAGGACAGATAAAGAAGCACAAGATTTAGAAGACTTAGTTGGAAGAGATAAACTAATTAGTCTTACAGCAAATCCAGCTATTACAGGTTTTACTGCTGCAAAGATTTTATGGGTACAAAAGAATCTTCCTGATATATATAAAAAGGTAAAAAAGATCATGTTGCCTAAAGACTATATAGTCTACAAGCTAACTGGGGAGTTTTCTCATGATGTTTCAGATGGCTCTGGCATGCAGTTGATGGATATTAGAAAGAGGGATTTTTCTTCAGAGATTTTAGATAAACTCTCCATTGAAAGAAAACTTTTGGGACAAATGTATGAATCAGCCCACTGTGTTGGAAAAGTAAGTAAAAGTGCAGCCAAAAAAACTGGGCTTTCCACCTCATCTTATGTGGCAGCGGGAGGGGGAGACCAGGCTTGTGGAGCTGTTGGAAATGGGATTGTAGAAGAAGGTATTGTTTCTTCAACCATTGGTAGCTCAGGGGTAGTATTTGCCCACACTGATAAGCTTCATATTGACCCTAAGGGAAGAATCCATACCCTTTGTCATGCTGTTCCAGGTGCCTACCATATTATGGGTGTTACCCAAGGAGCAGGTTTATCCTTAAAGTGGTTTAGGGATAACTTTTGCCAACTAGAAGAGGAAATGGCTAATAATGAAGGGGTGGATGTATATGTCATTTTAGATAGGATGGCAAAGGATATAAAGATAGGGGCAGAAGGTCTTGTGTTTTTACCTTATCTTATGGGTGAAAGATCCCCTCATTTAGATCCCTATTCATCTGGTGTCTTTTTTGGTATAACCCCTATGCACACAAAAGCCCACTTTATTAGGGCAATCTTAGAAGGTGTAGTCTATTCTTTAAGAGATAGTTTGGAGATAATAAAAAATCAAATGAGTATAGACATTAAAGAGGTCAGACTCTCTGGTGGGGGAGCTAAAAGCCCTCTTTGGAATGCCATGCAGGCAGATGTCTTTAAGAGCAATGTAGCCTTAACTGATAATCAAGAAGGACCAGCTCAAGGTGCTGCTATTTTAGCAGGTGTAGCCTCTGAACTTTATAAGAGTGTGCCTGATGCTTGTAAAGACCTTATAATTACTAGCTCCAAAAGAGAATATGATTTGGATAAGGCCCAGCAATATGATGACTTTTACAAGGTTTACGTCTCTTTGTATCCAGCCTTAAAGGATAATTTCAAGCTTTTAAGGGATCTGTTATAAAAAAAGAGATTAGTTACTAAAGAAAGATATGGATCTTAAAAGAGGATTACATTTGTTTTTGCCAATTGCATAGGAAAAATTGTTAAGGTATAATAATTGTAATATTAGATATACAAAAATATATAGATATTATTGGAGAATGAAATGGCCTATACCATAGGCATCGACTTGACATTTATAAAAGACGATAAAAAGGCAGTGGGAAATGAAATTTCCGCCTTAAGTATTGTAGAAGGCATATACAAGAATGCAGGTAAGAATGACTTTATAATTTTTGCATGTGAAAAAAATGCTGAGCAATTAAAAGAAAAGTATCCCTTATTTAACATTGTATCTACAAAAAGTGGAAGAAGGTTCTATAAAAAGTTTTTACCCTGGTACTTGAAAAATAATAAAATTGATATTATTTATTATCCCCAATATTCCAAGCTTTTAAACTTTAAGCTTAAGGCAAAAATTGTTATGACCTCCCATGGAATAATTAGAAGAGATGACTTTTTAATATCAGATAAGCTTTTAAAATACATCATGAAAAGGGTAAATAAGATTATAGCTGTATCTGATTTTGTAAAAAGAGAATTGACAGAGAAAAAAGGCTTTGATCCTGAAAAAATATATGTTATACCCAACCCTTTGGCCTATATGGACGAAATAAGGGATTTGGTCTACAAGAAAAAACACATTGTAGCTGTGGGAAATGACCAGCCTCAAAAAAATATAATGCTTATTGTAAAGGCCTTTGAAAAACTAGTGGACAAGATTGAGCATGATTTAGTTTTAATAGGAGATATTTCTCAAAAGGGTGAGATTTACAGGTATTTAGTGGATACAGGCCTTTCTGATAGGGTAGTGGTAACAGGTAAGGTGGGAAGAGATACCCTTTTTGGTTACTACAAAAACACAGACCTTTTTGTAAATGCCTCTCGCTATGAAGGATTTGGCTTAGCTCCTTTAGAGGCTATGGTCTATCAGGTGCCAGTTTTAAGCACACCTGTACCTTCTATTAGTGAAATAGGAAATGTTTCCTTTGATGGTAATTTAACTTTTGACAGTAATGAGCAAGAAATAGCAGATAAAATGTTGGCCCTTTTAAATTCACAAAAGGATTTAGAGAGTTTGAAAAGGAGGTCAGAAGGCATTTTAGACTATTTCAGCCTAGATAGTATAGGCAAAAAATATATACAAGTGTTTGAAAATGTATAAAAAACAAGAAGACCAAGTTAATATCTATTCTTTCATCACTCCCTTTGGGGGAGGCTTAAGTGAAGAAAATCGCTGGGTAGAATATGCCAATAAGATACCTTGGGCTGAGTTTGAAAAGATATATGCTGAAAAGTTTTCTAGGTCTGGAGCTCCTGCAAAGCCTTTGCGTTTGGTTTTAGGGGCATATATATTAAAAAATGAATATAATTTTTCATATAGGGCCATTATTGAAGAAATTAGAGAAAATCCATATTTGCAATATTTCATTGGTCTAAATGAATATTCATATACTGCTCCTTTGAGCGAATCCTTGCTTTATTCTTTCTCAAAAAGATTTACAGCTCTAGAATTAGATTACATAGAGCAGGTCTTAAATGAGATAAAAAAGGATATCAAAATTGGTTGATTACTTTTAAGATGACCATTATACTCTTTACTAAGTAGAACATATAGTAATATAATTAACCTAATTATGCTATTGTTATTTAGCAGTAAAATTGTATTGGAGATTTACATGAGAAAAAAAATTTGGTCGATCGTATTAATTGCTATTCTTTTGTTGAGTACAGTGTCTTGTAATAATAATCCTGGATTATCACCTAGTCCATCTAATAGTCAAAATCCTAATGAAACTAATACGCAAGAGCCAACACCAACAGCAAGTAATACCGAAAATCCTGAGCCTACAAACAGTGTAGAGCCCACCGAGACTAGTAGTCCCCAACCAAGTAAAGACCCCCATGAACTAGCAATTGAAGAAAGAGAAGCCTTAGAGGCCCAAAGAAAAGAAGAGGATGGGGAGTTCTATGTTCCTCTAAAACCTTTGGATGCTCCTGCTGAAAAACCTAATGGTGATGATGTTAGGGCTCTATACATTTTAGATGCCATTATTTCTAAAAACTTAGGTAGTAAAGATATGGCTGATTGGAGAATCGATAGGCTAGAAGACAAGAATGTCCAACTTTACAAAGAATATGTAATAGCTTTGGCTGAAAAAGACTATACAAAGATTAACGAGCTAAAATATCTAGAGACTAGTCTTACAGTAATAGAAAAACTTATTGGTATTGTTTTAGGTTCTGAAATGAATGCCATTGTTTTTGATATTAAAAGTGGAGACGGGGAGATTAGTATTCCTGTAAAGGCAGAGGCCGTCTTAAGTGTTCAAGATAAAAGCAGAAGAATGGAAGAGGTTGAAAAGTTCTTAAAGATTATGAAGGAATATGGTATCTATACCATTGGTAGAGTAACCTCTTTTCAAGATAATCTTTTAGCCAGCCACCAAGATTACAAACATGCTATTAAAAACACTGATGGTTCTATTTGGCTAGATGATAACCGTTCAGCCTGGGTAGATGCCTTTGATGATTGGGTACAAGACTACAACATTGCTGTGGCTAAAGAAGGTGCTTTAGCAGGCTTTGATGAAATAAATTTTGACTATGTAAGATTTCCTGAAGGAAGAAAATGGGGACAATATTATCATGAATACATGAAAAATCATGGTGGTGTTAGATCTGATGATATTATTTATGGCTACTTGGCAAAGGCCTATGAAGCCCTAGCCCCATATAATGTAAATGTTAGTGCAGATATTTTTGGTTTGGTTTCTAGACAATGGGATTCAGATGACTGCTTTAAAATAGGGCAAAACTGGTATAAGGTTGCTCCAGTAGTAGACTATATTTGTCCCATGATTTATCCCAGCCATTATTCAACTGGTTGGTATGGTTTTGAATATCCAGACCAAAACCCATATGGTATGGTCCTAAATGCCATGATGGATTCTATAGAAAAAAATTCTGCTTTTAAAGATAAGGCTAAAATTCGCTTGTGGATACAAGACTTCACAGCAAGATACTTGTATACAGCAGACAATATCTTTCATTACAGAAATGAACAATTATATGACCAAGTTAGAGCCTTAAGAGAATTAGGGGCCTTCCAATATATGTTTTGGAATAATGGGGTAGACCAGTATGCTGAAAAGTATCTCTTCCCTCAAAATCAAAGTGAATATCCTAAGATTGAACCAGGAAAAGACTATTTAGGAAGGACTCCAGCAGATACAGCTAGAAGGTTCCTTTCAGTTTTGACCAATCCCAGCGAGTCTACTAAGTATCTACTTTATGTTTTAGTTCCCATAGACAGTAGAGAAGAGCACTATGATGTTTGGTTGGAAAAAGAATTCCCAGATTTGAGAGCAATTAAAATGTTAGGCTATAATGTAGATTCTTTTGAAATTACCGATTCTGATGGTAATGAAGCGGATGTAACTGTAACTTTGAGATATAATGTAGGTGATGACCCTGAACAGGTCTACAGAACAAGTACATGGAAGGCTGTAAAAGAATATAATGTGTGGAAAGTCTTTCCAGATTTTTAGGAGGAGAATTTGAAAGCTGTGGTATTAGCTGCCGGTAAGGGCAGCAGAATTGGATCCGAAAAAGAAGGTATCCCCAAGGTTTTGCGTCAATTAAACCAAAAGTCAATGATAGATTATGTCCTAGATCAATTGTCTTTTGCTGATGAAATTATCTTGGTGGTTGGATATAAAAAAGAGGAAGTTTTTGAATACTTGGGAACAAGTCATTCTTATGCAGTTCAAGATGAGCAACTAGGTACAGGCCATGCTGTTAAGTGTGCCAGTGAGTTTTTTGCTGATTATGATGGGCCTGTCTTGGTTACCTTTGGAGATATGCCCCTTTTAACCAGTAAGACCTATAAAAAAGCTCTAGAGCAATACAAAAAGAGCATAAAGGATAAGGATCCCTTGGCTTGCATACTTTTATCTAACATTTTAAAGGATGTGGATTTACCTTATGGTAGAATTATTAGAGATAAAAAGGGTAAATTTGTAAAGATTGTGGAAGAACCTGATTGTGATGAAGAGCAAAAGAAAATTAGAGAAGTTTTCTTTGGAGTTATGCTTTTTAATGGAATAAAACTAGCAAAAGCTTTAAAGATGTTAAACAATAATAATGCACAAAATGAATATTACCTAACAGATCTACCCCAGATATTTATGGATGAGTCTGAAAAGGTTGAAGTTTGTACAGTGGACGCTCAAGAAGAAATATTTGGTATAAATACCTTAGAAGATCTAAAAAGAGCAGAAGGAATAATAAAGGCAAGAAAAGATAATGATTAAATTTGGAACAGGTGGATGGAGAGAAATTATTGGAGATGGCTTTACAAAGGCAAATATCCAACTTCTCATCCAAGCCCTATGTGACTATATCTACATAAATAAAATGGCCCATAAGCCTGTAATAATTGGCTATGACAGAAGATTTTTATCTGACGAAGGGGCCAAATGGGCAGCTGAGGTCTTTAGTGGTAATGATATAAAGGTGCACTTTATATATAAAAATTCCCCAACCCCTTTAATAATGTTTCAAGTAAAGCAAGAAGAAGCTTTCTTTGGGATAGCAGTTACAGCTAGCCATAATCCTGCCATTTATAATGGGATTAAGCTATTTACAGAAGGTGGAAGAGATGCGTCCCTTGAAATGACAGATAAACTAGAAGAACAAATTAAGCTAGTAGACAAGATTAAAATAAAAGACTTTGATAAGGCAAAAAAAGAAGGCCTAATAGAGATTATTGATCCTTTTAATGAATACATTGATGGCATTATGACCTTTTTAAATAATCAAGCTGTTATAAAGGCTAGATTGAGGATTTTACTAGACCCTATGTATGGAGTATCTAAGACCTCTTTACAAACCATTTTATTGACCTTAAGGTGTGATGTGGATGTAATTAATGAAAGAAGAGATACTTTATTTGGTGGGAAATTACCTTCTCCCAATGCTGCTACCTTACAAAGATTATCTACTTTAGTTGTAGAAGAAGCCTATGACTTAGGCCTTGCTACCGATGGAGATGCAGACCGTTTAGGAGTTATTGATGACAAGGGAGTTTTTGTAAATCCCAATGAAATAATGATGCTACTTTACTACTATCTAGTTAAGTACAAAAAGTGGGAAGGGGATGTGGTAAGAAACATTGCAACCACCCACATCCTAGATGAAATGGCCAAAGACCTAGGTTTCAAATGCCATGAGGTTCCTGTAGGCTTTAAGCACATAAGTTCAAAAATAGAGGAAACTAATGCTGTTCTAGGGGGTGAGTCCAGTGGTGGGCTAACCGTTAGAGGACATATCTTTGGTAAAGATGGAATTTTTGCAGCTTCTCTTTTGGTAGAAATGATATCTGTTACAAAAAAGAAGATTTCAGAGCTTCTAGATGAAATTTATGATAAGTATGGCTTTAGAGCTATGGATGAAAATGCCTATGACTTTAAAAAAGAAGAAAAGGATAGAATCCAAAAAGCTATTTTTGATGAAAAAAATCTTCCTGATTTAGGGTACCCTGTAAAAAGGGTTAGTTATGAAGATGGCTTAAAGATATATTTAGAAAATGGGGGCTGGTTGGTTGCTAGATTTTCTGGTACTGAACCTGTTCTTAGAGTATTTTCAGAGATGCCCAGCTTAGATGAAGCTAAAAAAATATCAAAAATAATGAAAGAATATTTGAGGTTGAACTAATGATATTAGTTACAGGAGGGGCTGGATTTATTGGGTCCCACATAGTTGATTTATTAATCCAAAGAGGCCATGAGGTGCTGGTCTTAGATAACTTAAGCTCAGGGGAAATGAGAAATCTTAACCCTAAGGCTCACTTTGTTAAAGGGGACATAAATAACTTAGAAGATATTGAGATGCTTTTTGAGAAATATAGTATTGAAGGTATTAGCCATCAAGCAGCTCAAATCTCTGTACCTGTGTCCATGAAAAACCCTCAGTTGGATGTGCACACCAATATTATTGGTACCTTAAACCTTTTAACTCTAGGACAAAAAAATGGCCTTAAAAGGTTTGTATTTGCTTCATCAGCAGCCATTTATGGTAACCCTCAATATTTACCTATTGATGAGAGCCATCCTAAAAACCCTCTTTCTTTTTATGGCCTATCCAAGCTTACAGCAGAGTCTTGTATTAAGATAATCTGTGAAAATAATGGTATAAACTATGCAATTTTAAGATATGCCAATGTGTATGGTCCAAGACAAAAGGACGAAGGTGAAGGTGGAGTGGTTGCTGTTTTTGCCAATCGAATGGTGGATAATAAAGACTGCTATATCTTTGGAGATGGAAAACAAACTAGGGATTTTGTCTTTGTAAAAGATATAGCTATGGCAAATGTTTTAGCCTTAGAAGGTAAAAATGATATAGTTAGTAATGTATCAACAGCTATTTATACAGATATAAATGACTTGTTTAGTAAGATGAAAGATTTAATTGGCTATGAGAAAAATGCCATTTATGGCCCTCCAAGAGAGGCTGATATAAAAGACAGTTACATGAAAAATGATGATATACATAAATTGCTTATGTGGGATGCAAAATATGATCTTAACAGGGGATTGAGAGAGACAGTAGATTATTTTAAAAATGAAAAGACTTCTAAAAAGACATAAAACTTTTATAACCTATTTTATTATTGGGACTATAGCCACTGTAGTGGATATTATTCTTCTTTATATTCTATCTGATTTGTTATCCATAAATGTAATAGTTTCTAATGCAATAAGTGTCTTTTGTTCTATCCTTTTAAGCTTCTATCTTAATGCAAGATTTAACTTTAAAAAGACTGATAAACTCTTTTTAAAGTTCTTAAGTTTCTTTGGAGTATTTTTGGTATCAGGGATTATCATAGGCTCTTTAGTCTTTGCCTACTTGTATGAAACAGCAGGATTATATAAGTTTTTTGCTAAGATTATTTCGGTTATGGTAGCTGGTACTATACAGTTTTTATTTAACAACTATGTAACATTTAAATAAGGACATGGTATAATTTTTCCTATGAAGATAAAACATTTAATCTGGTCATTAATTATAATTTTAATTCTATCCATTTTGGCTACCTTTTTCTTCTCTTCATTTTTCAATCTTAAATCCCTTGAATTTAAAGTAGACGATATCTCTCAAGATAATGCAAAGGTCCTTATGGAAAAAGCAAACTTACACTATGGTGAAAACTTAACCTTAAAGCTTTTAAAAGAAGGGGATATTTTAAGAGGTAGATTTGTTAGGGCAGAGCAATACATCAAAGAAGATAAGCAACTAAAGGATGTAAATGTTGTAAGAAAAGATAAGAACTCAATATTAGTCTCATATAACTTAAGAAAACCCCAAATAGCCTTAGCCTTTTTTGACTACTACCTTTATGCAGATTATGACGGTACAATTTTCATGTCAGAAAGAGACCTTTTTGAAAAGGCTTACCTAATAAAAGGGATTGAAATTGACTCCTTTTACTATGGAATGGACTTAAACGCTTGTAATTACATGTTCTCTCAACTGTCATCTTTTTGTGAAAATATAGAAAAATATGATTTGCAAAATTTTACTGCTACTAGAATCCTGATTCAAGATATTTTACTAGAAGATGGAAGAATTAGGGTTTATTACAATAAGAACCTGGAAGTTATCCTAAATATTGATGATAATTTAGACTATAACGCTTATGTCATGTGTGAAATATTATCTCTAATAGGTAGTGAAGAGAGGGGATATCTTGACTTTACAAGTTCAGAAAATCCATATTTTACCCCATTTTAGTGCAAATTAATAAGAAATATAATGTATTATGTATATACAAGACATTGTACTGTTTGGTATAATGAAAACAATTAATGGAAGAAAAATTTCCGCACGAAAGGGGATCTATTATGCTTCAATTCGAAATGGAGATGGAGCAATTTGCTCAAATTAAAGTTATTGGTGTAGGTGGAGCCGGTAACAATGCGATTGATCGCATGATTGAATCAGGTCTTAAAGGGGTTGAGTTTATCTCTATTAATACAGATAAGCAAGCCTTGATGAATTCCAAAGCAACTACGAAAGTTCAAATAGGAGAAAAACTAACTAAAGGGTTAGGTGCTGGCTCAATTCCTGAAATAGGAGAAAGAAGCGCTGAAGAGTCCAAAGATATAATAATAGAAAATGTAACTGGTGCAGACATGATATTTATAACCGCTGGAATGGGCGGTGGAACAGGCACAGGGGCAGTTCCCATCATTGCTAAAGAGGCAAAGAAGATGGGAATTTTAACTGTCTGTATAGTTACAAAACCTTTTACTTTTGAAGGAAGAAAAAGAAAAGAAAATGCTGAAAAGGGTCTAGCTCGTCTTAAGGATGTAGTGGACACTTTGATAGTGGTTCCCAATGATCGCCTTTTACAAATTTCAGATAAAAAGATTACTATTATGGAAGCCTTTTCTACTGCTGATAATGTCCTATTTAAGGGAGTTCAAAGTATCTCAGATTTAATTGCTGTTCCTGGCCTAATTAATCTAGACTTCGCTGATGTTAAGACTGTTATGTCTGATGCTGGTATTGCCCATATGGGAATTGGTAGAGGGTCTGGAGAAGAAAAATGTGAAATTGCTGCTATGGAAGCAATCCAAAGCCCCCTATTAGAAACTTCCATTGAAGGTGCAAGAAAGATCTTGGTTAACATTACAGGTGGTCCAGACATGGGCTTGTTTGAAGTTGACCATGCAGCTAATAAGATTTATGAAGCTGTGGATGAATCTGCTAACATTATTTGGGGTGCTACTATTGATGAGAATATGGCAGACCAAATATCCATAACAATTATTGCAACCGGCTTTGAAAATGATGACCTTTCAGATGGAAAGCTTGATATTAAGTTTTCTGATGATCTAGTAGCTGTAAAAAAAGAAGAAGCTCCTGTTTCTAAATCAAACCAATTTCAACTTGACTTAGATAAAAAAGAAGAAGCTATTAAGGATGAACTAAAAGAAGACGCTGTAGAAGAAGAAGTGGTTGAAGAAAAGGAAGTTGAAGAAGAAGATAGCTTAGATATTATGGGTCAGACTAAGATTTTTGAAATCAATATTCCTGATGATGATAAAAAAGAAAAATCATCTGGCTTTGATGATTTCTTCTCAAAAGATTCAGAGGATAAAAAAGAAGAGAAGAAGGATGATGATGACGGCATTACCATCCCCAGCTTCTTGAGAAGTAAATAAAATGGAGTTTCACAAGTATTAAGAAAAGAAAAACTAAAACCATGGAAATATCTTCTGTGGTTTTTTATTTCCATTTTTAAAGAGTAAAGATTAAATTTAAAATTCATCTTTTTAAATTTGGGCATAATTTATGACATATTTATGACATGGTAATAAAAACTATTGCATTTTAGTTTTTTTAATTCTATAATATATAAATCGGAGGTAAACAATATGGCTATAGGCAAAGAAGGTATATATAAAGTAAGACAAATTAAAGACCTTAGAGAAGCAATCTTTGGAGCTGCTGAAATATATGGTGATAAAAATGCTTTTTTAGAAAAGAATAAGGAAACTGGTAAGTATGAGGCTTTTTCCTACAATAGATTTGTAAAGGATGCTCAAAGATTAGGAACAGCCCTTATTAACTTAGGTCTTAAGGACAAAAGAGTTGTTGTCATGGGAGAAAATCGTTATTTATGGTGTGTATCTTATGCTGCAGTTGTAAACGGTGCAGGGGTAGTAGTACCTGTAGACGTTCTATTAAAAGAAGAAGATATTAAGTTTATCTTTGATTCAGCTAAGCCTGATGCAGTTATTTACACTGATAGAAAAGCTGCTGAAATTAAGGCTATGGCAGAACAAATTCCATCTATTAAGTATTTCATAAATATGGATGATACAAAAACAGATGACAGTCGTTTTATTAATGCTAGTGACCTTATTGCTAAAGGTGATGAACTTTTAAACAAGGGAGATAGAAGCTATTTAGACGCAGATATTGATGTGGAAGAAACTCTAATCATTCTTTATACTTCAGCAACAACATCTGTTTCAAAGGCTGTTCAATTATCCCATAGAAACATTTCTTCAAATCTTATGGCTATGTCTAGCATGATAAGCATTAGAGAAGATGACTTGTTCTTATCCATATTGCCACTTCATCACACTTATGAATGTACTTGTGGATTTATATGCCCAATCTATTTAGGGGCCTCTATAGGCTTTTCAGAAGGTTTGAGATACATCTCTAACAATATGGAAGAGTTAAAGCCAACAATAATGCTTTCCGTTCCTTTATTATTCGAAGGAATGCACAAGAAGATTTTAAAGACTGCAGAAAAAACTGGCAAACTAAAGGCTCTTACTACCATGATTAAACTAGCAGACTTCTTAAGATTAAGTAGATCTATTAGAAAGAAACTATTTGCATCTGTTTACGCTGGTCTTGGTGGCCACATGAGATTGATGATTTCAGGTGCTGCTGGTATTTCACCTGCAACAGCCAAGTTCTTTAGAGCAATTGGTGTGGAATTCTTACAAGGCTATGGATTAACCGAATGTTCTCCTATCTTGTGTTTAAACTCTGACAAAGACTTTATAGATGAGTCAGCTGGTAAACCCTTACCAGGTGTTGAAGTTGTCATTTTAGATAAGGACGAAGATGGTATTGGTGAAATTTGTGCTAAAGGTCCCAACATCATGAAGGGATACATGGATATGCCAGAAGAAAATGCTCTAGTCTTTGAAGGTGGATACTTCCACACTGGAGATTTAGGCTACATGAACGATAGAGACTTTGTATTTATTACTGGAAGAAAGAAATCTTTGATTGTTACCAAAACTGGAAAGAATATCTTCCCAGAAGAATTAGAACTTAAACTAGCTAAGAGTAAGTACATTGAAGAAGTTTTAGTTTTTGGTGTAAACACTGAAGATGGAGATAGCATTGTAACCGCTTCTGTATTTCCTGTATATGATACTTTTAAAGATGAATTTGGCAAAAACGACAAAGACTTCATCCATGATAAGTTAATGGAATTTGTAAAGGAAGTTAACTCTACAGTTCCTGCCTACAAGGCAATCAAAAAACTTTATATCAGAGATGAAGAGTTTGAAAAGACAACTACTAGAAAGATCAAAAGATATGGTGGCAACTTTAAGGTTGACTAATATTTAATATAATTTGACATATTTCTTTTGAGGGGGAATATTAAAAGGTGTACTTAATATAAGTATGCCTTTTAAATTGTAGATTATTAAATATTAAAAGATAAATGTCTAAAAGAAATAATGAAAAAAATTAACCCTTATATTAATACTTGTCCCTATGTTATAATATGCTCATAACACATGGGAGGAATTAAATATATGAAACTGAACTACAAAAGAACCTTTTTGGTTGGTCTTGCGTTTTTGTCAATCAGTATGTTTTGGCAAATGTATGATTTTGTAATCCCCCTTATACTAATCAATAAATTTAATATAAGAGTGGATATAGCAAATGCAATAATGGCAATAGACAATGTTTTGGGTCTTTTTATGTTGCCCTTATTTGGTGTTTTAAGTGACAAGGTTAGTACTAAAATTGGAAGAAGAATGCCCTTTATTCTAGGGGGCACAGCGGTTGCTGCAATTTTCACTGTAATTCTTCCCGTAGCTGCTAAATCTGGAAATCTTCTTTTGTTCATGATTGCTTTAGGCTTAGTGCTAATAGCTATGGCAACCTATAGATCTCCAGCGGTGGCCTTAATGCCAGATGTAACTGCTAAACCTATACGATCTCAAGGTAATGCAGTTATTAACCTAATGGGAACCTTAGGTGGAACAATATTTTTAGCAATGAAAATGATAATTAAAACAGAAAACCATGATTATTCCACCATCTTCTATATAGTTGCAGGCTTGATGGTTGCTTGCGTACTGGTACTCTTTTTAACTGTTAATGAGAATAAGTATAGAAAAGAGATGGAAGATATTAATTATGGGGATGAGTTAATTGAAGATCCAGAAAAACTAATTGAAACTGATGAGTCAAAAAAATCAGATAAGCTTCCTAAGGATGTTATGAAGAGCATGCTCTTTCTTCTAGCCTCAATCTTCCTTTGGGTCTTTGGCTACAATGCTGTTACCACAGCCTTTTCTCAATATGTAGTTAACTTCTTTGAACTACCTGAATCTTTAGCAGCAGGATTTTTAATGGTAGCAACACTTACCTCTGTAGCAACCTTTATACCTGTAGCATACTTAACTTCAAGAATTGGTAGAAAGAAAACAATTCTAGGTGCACTTACCCTAGGTATGATATTATTTGCAATAGCATTCTTTATTAAGGACTTTTCCTTCTTTGCTAACTTCCTCTTTGGAGGAGTAGGTATAGTGGCTGGAACCATTACTGTTAATACCTTACCTATGGTTCTAGAGATGAGTAAAGGTGCAACAATAGGGAAGTTTACAGGCTACTATTACACAACAACCATGAGTTCTCAAATCTTCACCCCAGTTATCGTGGGAAGACTTTTCTACTTAATTGGTTATCAAGTACTTTTCCCTTATGCTGTAGTTTGTCTAGCACTGTCCTTTATAGCTATGTTGTTTGTAAAGCACGGTGATAGCAGACCAATTATGAAAGAAAAGAAATTAGAAGCTTATGATGTGGAGGATTAATTTATGGAATGGCTTATAGCTCTTGGTATTATTATCATTATATGGATTCTTATGATATGGCCGGCTGACTATATAAAAGAAGATAAAGAAAAGCTAAGAAAGTATTTGTATGCCCATAGGGGATTACACAGTAAAGAAAAGAAGATTCCTGAAAACTCTTTAGCGGCTTTTGATGCTGCCTGTGAAGCTGGTTATGGCAGTGAGCTAGATATACATTTTTCCAAGGATAAACAGATTGTGGTTTTTCATGATGACACCTTGAAAAGAATGTGTGGAGCTGATGTAAGAGTTGATGATTTGACCTATGAAGAAATGCAAGAATACACCTTAGATGGGACAGATCAAAAAATACCCCTATTTACCGAAGTTTTAGACTTAGTTAATGGAAGAACTCCTTTAGTGGTAGAACTAAAAAATACTAAGATGTATAAAGAGCTAGTTGAAGAGACTAATAAGATTTTGAATAACTATAAGGGAGATTTCTGTATAGAGTCTTTTAATCCAATGATTGTAAGAAAATATGCTAAAACCAACCCTATGGTTCATAGAGGACTTTTAGTAGCAAATCATGTAAGAAGTAAGTCCTTAAACTTCTTTTTAGGCTTTGCTATCCAAGAAATGCTTTTCAACTTCATAGCTAGACCTCAATTTATAGCTTGCCACCACGGTGCTTTAAGTATGTGGGGAGTTAAGATTGTTAGATTCTTATTCAAGCCTGTTATGGCTACCTGGACCATTGTCAATGAAGAACAGTATGAAAAGGTAAAAGACCTAGACATCATTATCTTCGAACAATTCCTACCAGATCCAACTAGGCCTGAACTAAAAGAAACCAAGAAGAAAAAGAAGTAGGAAATAGATAAAAACATAATTTACCTTAGCTATTTGCTTTGGATAAATAGAGATTAATAATAATTAAAGACTGTCCCATAAGTAAACCTTTGGAACAGTCTTTTTTTTTACTAACTTATAATAACTAATGTTGAAGCGCTATAGTATTTTCTTTAGGCCTGGAACTTGCCAAGAAGCCATAGTTTATTGTATTGATTATATCAATTTGTCTTCTAAATATAATTTAACCTCTTTGCTGCTTTCAAGAAAAATAACATTGAACTCGAATACCACTGGGAGCTTTGAGACAGTTGTCCAGTGATTGGATGAAGTTCCTGAGAAAACTTCATATTATCTGAGCGTACAAAGGCAGAAACCCAAGCTTCCATCAATGTCTCAAGATCATTACTCTTACCATAAAAGTCCATCCAGCGTAAAGCGCGAAGAGCCGTTAGGCCCTGAGAATAAAAGCCCCAGCTATTTCCAGCTCTGTCTTGTCTTGAAGCAGGATCACTTATAGACATGGATGGAAAAGGATATTTTGTCCAAAATTCATTAGGATTTTTCATATATCTGTTATATATATTATCAGCCATATCAGCTTCCAATACATGCTCTTGAAAAAGGTTAACAATTGCGATAGAACGAAATCTCCTAAATTCGCCATAGCAGTTAACATCATAAAAAAACTCATCTTTTGGATCATAGCATACTTCAATCAATCTTTCTCTAATCTTATCTGCCTTTTTTCTCCACTCCATGCTCTCTTGTTTTTTTCCTAAAAGTTTTGCCATTTCTGAAAGGGCTACTCGGGAACCGTAAAATACCGAATTCATATCTGGGGCCAGCAAAGGCAAGCCATCTATAAGATTCATATTTTTTGCATCACCATCAGGACATCCCCCAGGTATATCAGCAAGGCGTGCGCTGTTGTCGTGTCCTGTATCAAATTGGCAAAACAACTCTATTAAACCCCTATTGGTTACAGTACGGTTATCCACCAGCCATTTATCCCACTTTACACATTTTTCATATGCCTCTAAAAGTAATTGCCTGTCATCTAATAATAAAAATGCTTCCAAACATAAAGCGGTGAATGACACACACTCTTGTATTTGTCCAAAACCGATTAATTTGCCATAAGACTTTGCACTAGGATTTGAGCTATCAAGCACAAAACATGGAAATTGTCCGTCACTCTTTTGATTGTCAAGAAACAACTTAACTTGACCTTTAACTACATATGCAGTACTAGGATCGAGGGTAGCCCAGACAAATGCGTCATATACATGCTCCAACCATACACCTGGATAGGCATTGGATATCAAAAATAATGGATCTGGGTGACCAGGAAACCTTTTTATATGATAGGTCTTAATTCTGTCCCATACAATTTCATATTGTGTCTTTATTTCCTGCTTGGTTAATATATCCATAATATTTCTCCTATTATTATTAAATATTGTAGTTTATAACTACTATTTCATGACCATCCATTTTAGGAACAATACTTTTCAAAGTATTTTTTTAGTTATAATAAGTAGAATTCTAGATTGTTTTACCCAAAGCTAGACACAAAGCGCAAAAAGAGGTTTAAGAACCTATCATGGTGAAGAAGGATGAAAAAGCCAGTCTTTCTTTCAATATCTATGGTTACAAGTTTGCTTTTAGTTATTAGGTTATGAAGATACTTAGAGTTATCTTTTAGAAGCTCTGGGCTATCTTTGTAATTTATGAGAAGGATTTTGGTGTTTGTATTGGATACTTCTGGATCTATCTTGAAGTTTGTTATCTCTTCTAATATGTGTTTTTTGCTTTTGTGATCTTGTCTGGGGGATGCTAGATTTGTATAGGGATAAGCTGGGTCTAAGTCTAATCTCTCTTTAATGATTTTGTTATACAGCTGTCTGTTTTTCTTTTTATTTGTATTATTCCTGTTATTGAAAAACGGGCTTTCAATTAAGGCATAGGTGGCTAGGTCTTTTCTTTTTGTTAAAAGGTCTAAGATTATTTGAGCACCAAGAGAGTAGCCTATTAAACAAAAGGGCTTTCCTATTTTGTGTTTATCTAGATAGTCAAGTATGGCTTGACTACTATTACTAATACTTTCAAAGTGGTAGTTATTATCTATGTCTTTTCTTAATATTTTAGGTATCAGGATATGGTAGTTCTTTTCAAGGCTTTTGATATGGGGCATATAGGCTTGCCAGGAATAGATTTCTCCTGGTATGAGTAAAATAGTTGGTTTGTTAATTTGTCCAAATTCTTTAAATATCATTTTTTAACTCCATACCCTTTGATTATACCTTAAATAGTATAAATAGCTGTGGAATTGTGGATGCTTTGCTGGATTTTATTGACAAAAACTTTATGGATAATATAATTATCTTAATAATTAACCGAAGAAGTAGTGTATTAAGCCATACAGAGATAAAACAAAAGGTGAGATGTTTTTTGGAAATTGTACATGAAAGTCACCGGTTGTCCTAATTATATCTAATAAGAGCCCTTTTTAGGGAAATCAGGTGGTACCGCGGAAGAAACCTTTCGTCCTGAAATAAGGAGTGAGAAGGTTTTTTTAATGGAAACACTACAAATCATACTTTCATCCATATTATGCTTTATAGGGGCAATGATAACTCTCTTTGCTAAGTTCATAGTGAAGAAAACTAATTTTGCTAATAAGCAAAAGATAAAAGGGA
Source organism: uncultured Clostridiaceae bacterium (assembly GCA_964563155.1). GTDB lineage: Bacteria > Bacillota > Clostridia > DUPQ01 > DUPQ01 > DUPQ01. Next base: position 61,716 of record CAZLVL010000011.1, read on the forward strand.
TTGATGACCAGGAAAACTTGGATGTGTTAAAAGAGCAAAAGGCTCAAATGATTGTAAAAGTAATTGGCTTTTTCGTCTTTTTGCCTGGAATGATAATGCTGTATTTAATTTTGAAAGATATGTAATTTTAAGAGGAGGGATATGATTACTTTGGTTAATCATACAAGAGATTTATGAAGATATTGGATACTAAATATAATCCCCATGAACTAGAAGATAGGCTTTATTCAAAATGGGAAGAAAAAGGATATTTTAAGGCTGTTGTAGATAAGAATAAAAAGCCTTTTACCATTATGATGCCACCGCCTAATATAACTGGGCAACTTCACATGGGTCATGCCATAGATAATACCTTGCAAGATATTCTAACCAGAATGAAAAGGATGCAGGGCTTTTCCGCTCTTTGGTTACCTGGAACCGACCATGCTAGTATTGCTACTGAGGCAAAAATTGTAGAAAGCCTAAGAGAAGAGGGGATTGATAAGAGAGACTTAGGAAGAGAAGAGTTCTTAAAAAGAGCCTGGCAATGGAAGGAAGAATATGGAAGCACCATTGTTAGACAACTTCGAAAACTTGGGTCTTCTTGTGACTGGTCAAAAGAGCGCTTTACTATGGACGAAGGCTTGTCTAAGGCGGTTACAAGGTCCTTTATAAATCTCTACAACAAGGGTCTAATTTATCGTGGAGAAAGAATGATTAACTGGTGTCCAGTTTGTGAGACCTCCATTTCCAATGCTGAGGTTGAGCATGATGAAAAAGATGGAAATCTTTGGTATATAAAGTATCCAGTGGAAAATGAAGACAATAGATATATTGTTGTTGCTACCACCAGGCCTGAGACCATGTTAGGTGATACTGCAGTAGCGGTAAATCCTGAGGATAAAAGATACAAGGACTTAATAGGTAAAAAGGTAATATTACCTTTAATGAATAGGCATATACCTGTAATTTCTGATGACTATGTAGACTCTGAATTTGGAACAGGGGCTGTTAAAATTACTCCAGCCCATGACCCAAATGACTTTGAAATTGGACTAAGACATAACCTAGAGCTAATTGATGTTATGGATGACTTTGCTCATATGAATGAGCATGCTGGCATATACCAAGGTATGGATAGGTATGAGGCAAGAAAAAAGATTGTTAAAGACCTTGAAGAGTTGGGTCTATTAGAGAAAATTGATACTCATAAACACAATGTAGGCTCTTGCTATAGGTGTGATACTGTTGTTGAGCCTAAGGTTTCATTACAGTGGTTTGTAGAGATGGAGCCCTTAGCTAAACCTGCCCTAGAGGTAGTTTATGATAAAAGTGTAGAATTTATACCTCCAAGATTTGAAAAGACCTATTTAAATTGGATGGAAGATATTAAAGATTGGTGTATATCCAGACAACTTTGGTGGGGCCACAGAATACCAGTATATTACTGTGAAGATTGTGACAATGTAATGGTAAGTGAAGTTGAAGTAACAAAGTGTAGCGCTTGTTCATCAAGTAAGGTATATCAAGACCCAGATACTTTAGATACCTGGTTTTCATCAGCTCTTTGGCCTTTTTCAACCTTGGGTTGGCCAGATGATACAGCTGAGCTAGACTATTTCTATCCTACCGATGTTTTGGTTACAGGCTACGACATAATATTCTTCTGGGTTGCTAGAATGGTTTTCTCAGGATTAGAGCAAATGGGGGATATTCCTTTTTCCAAGGTTTTAATACATGGTTTAGTAAGAGATGACCAGGGAAGAAAGATGAGTAAATCTTTAGGTAATGGAGTGGACCCATTGGATGTTATTGAAAAATATGGAACAGATGCCTTGAGATATTCTTTGGTTATTGGAAACTCTCCAGGAAATGATTTAAGGTATTATGATTCAAAGGCAGAAGCTGGTAGAAACTTTGCCAATAAGATATGGAATGCTGCTAGATTTATTCTTATGAATTTTGATGAAGATATAGATTTTTCACATATTGATAGGGATAAGTTTGAAGAGCCTGAAAAGTGGATATTAAATGAACTGAATTTACTAATTTCAGAGGTTTCTGAAAATATGGAGCACTTTGAATTGGGAATTGCTCTACAAAAGATTTATGACTTTTTGTGGAATGACTTTTGTGACTGGTATATTGAGCTGGTTAAGCCAAAACTTTATGATAAGCACAGTGATAAAAGAAAAGAAGCCTTGTATGTTCTTAACTTTGTATTAGGACAAGCTTTAAAGCTTTTACATCCCTTTATGCCCTTTGTAACAGAAGAGATTTATATGAGCTTAAAGCATAATGATGACTCCATAATGATATCAACTTGGCCAAAGACAGAAGATGAAAACAATTATCCTTTAGCTGCTAAGGATATGAGCATAGTTATGGAAGCTATAAAGGCCATAAGAAACAAAAGAGCTGAGCTAAATGTTGAACCTAAGAATCAGTCAAACCTCTTAGTACTTACTCAAGATGAGCATTTAAAAAAGTTAATGAGTGCATCTGAACAATACTTTATTAAACTAGCCTGGTGTAAGTCCTTGAGCCTTCTTGATAGCCAAGAAGATATTCCTAAAAATGCTGTTTCAGTAGTTATGCAAGGTTTTGAGATGTTTATGCCTTTTGGTGAATTGGTAGATATAAATAAGGAGATTGAAAGACTGGAAAGTGAGTACAAAAAAGCATTAAGTGAGCTAACAAGAGCCCAGTCAAAACTAAACAATGAGGCCTTTGTGAGTAAGGCACCAGCTAATTTAGTTGAACAAGAAAAGAGTAAGATTGAGAAATTTGAAGAAATATCAAAAACCATTAAGGAGAATTTGGAGAATTTGAAATGCATGTAGTAGATGCCCACTGTGATACTCTTTTTGCTATCTTGAATAATAAAAAAGAGCCTCAAGTATCTTATGACAAGCTAAGGCAATTGAATATACCTTACTTGCAGTTTTTTGCTGTCTTTATGCCTCCTTCAGTGTTGAAAAATGAAGATGGTTTTTCTAAGTCGCAAAAAGATATTGAAGATATGTTCACCATATACAATAACTTTTTAAAAGATGGTCTGTATAGGGGGATATTGAATAGGTCAGATTTAGATGCCTTTGTAAATACTGGTCTAGAACAAGATAGAAAACTCTTTTCTCTTCTTTCATTTGAAGGAATCTACCTATCTAAAGGAGATTTAAGCTACATTGACTATTTGTATGATAAAGGGGTAAGGTGTCTTTCTTTTACTTGGAATCCTGCCAATGAGTTTGCCCAAGGTATGACAGGGGATTCTTCTAAGGGCTTATCTAGTTTAGGTAAAAAGGCTGTATCTAAATGTAATGACTTAGGTATCTTAATTGATGTATCTCATACCAATGATTTAAGCTTTTATGATATTTGTGAACATTCTAAAAAACCCATAATTGCCAGCCATTCCAACAGTAGAAATGTAACCTCTAGTATGAGAAACCTAGATGATAATATGTTGAAGACTTTAAAGGCTAATAATGGGGTAACCTGTATTAACTACTATGATAGGTTTTTAAGAAACGATGAAGAAAAAGCCACAGCCGCTGATATAGTTAACCACATTGAATATATTTGTGGACTTATTGGAGTAGACCATGTGGGCTTTGGCTCTGACTTTGATGGAGTGGATAAGACAGCTATTGAAGATGTTTTAGAAACCTTTGATATAATTGATATGCTGTTAAAACTTAATTATTCAGAAGATGATGTGAAAAAGATAGCAGCATTAAATGTAGTTCGAGTTTTAAGGGAGGCTTTAAATGACTAATAAAATTGTTCCTATTAGGTTTGTTGATAATAAGTTGGTCTTGTTAGACCAAAGAAAGCTCTTTTTAAAAGAAGAAGACTTTATTTGTAGTAGCCTAGAGGATGTATATTTTGCCATAAAGGATATGGTGGTAAGGGGAGCTCCTGCTATTGGAGTAAGTGCAGCTTATGGAATGTATTTAAAGGCCCTTAGCTTAGAAGATTTTGGTCATGCAGATTTTATATCTGAAATGAAAAAAGCTGGAGCCTATCTCAATACTGCTAGACCTACTGCTGTTAATCTATCATATGCTATTAATGAGATGCTTGGAGTTTTGGATGTTTCTTCTATGCCTAACAATATAAGTAATAGGGATGATGTTTTAAAGCTTCTTTGGGATAAGGCTTTAGATATACATAAAGAAGATGAAGAGGCTAATAAAAGGATTGGAGAGAATATGCTCAGCCTTTTAAAGGATTCTAAGTCTATTCTTACTGTATGTAATGCTGGTATTTTAGCTACTACAGCTTATGGTACCGCTACATCTGCCTTTTATTTAGCAAAGGAAAAAGAAAGACCCTTAAAGGTCTATGCCTGCGAAACAAGACCTAGGCTTCAAGGTGCCCGTTTAACAGCCTATGAATTGCATAAGAATGATATAGATGTAACCGTTATTACTGATGGCATGGTAGCTCATTTAATGGCTAATAATATGGTTGATGGGGTAATTGCAGGCTGTGATAGGGTGGCCTCTAATGGAGATACTGCCAACAAGATTGGCACTCAAAATATTTCCATTATTGCTAAAAGATTTAACATCCCCTTTTATATCGCCTGTCCAACTTCCACTATTGATATGAATATAGAAGATGGAAGCCAGATTGTAATAGAAGAAAGAGATAGAGATGAAGTAGCCTTTATAGATAACATACCCATTGTACCTTTAGGGGTTAAGGTCTTTAATCCTGCCTTTGATGTGACAGACCATAAAGACATTACAGCCATAGTGACAGAAAGAGGAATCTTAAGACCAGATTATACAAAAAGTATTAAGGAAATAATGAGAAAAATTTAGAAAAAGATAAAAAACTCCAAAGATAAGGGAGTTTTTTTTGAAATATTAACTTTTGGTGAACTAAACACTATTATGTTGCAAGTATCAAAAAGCTTTGCTATAGTATTAACCGTTATAGGCTTCTAATGTCTATGACGAAGTGCCTTAATGGCATAAGGAGGATAATAAAATGACAGGCTATAACTGGAAAAAAATTATCACAGATTTGGACGTTCATACGGAAATTTTCGATTCGCTTAAAAACCCTACTGATGAATTTATAGAAAGCTATCAAGACCATGTGGAATGGAAGGCAGGATGGGGCCACGATTTTTATTGTGACCATTGTTCTGGTCAACTTAAATTTGACTACAAAAAAAGAGGTGTATACACCTGTTTAGTATGTGGTAAGGAAAATAGGGGAGATCGTAAGGATTGGGCATGGACTGCTATGTATAGAGGAACCTCTTGTTCTTATGTAAAGCATGCTGGAATTCTGTACAGTATAACTAGTGAAGAAAAATATATTGAGTATATAAGAAAGGTTATGAACTTTTTAACAGACAACTATTGGGACTTTGAAGCCTTTGCTCCAGAGTTACGTTTTGTTGGAAGGTATTCTGGTATTGGTCTTTCTGATGCTGGAAACACCATGGCCCTATTATATGGTCTAGATGCTGCTCAAGATTATCTAAAAAAAGAAGAAATGAGCAAGTGGCACAAGGGCTTTTTCACTCCTCAAGCTGACATGTTTGACTTTTTTGCCAATAAAATTTACAACATACCCCTTTGGCAAAAGGTAAGTGAAGCAAATATTGGAGTCTTTTTCAAGGATGAAGCAATTATAAAAAGAGCCTTCTATTCTAGATTTGGTATTTTAGACCAACTAAGAAGAGGGGTTACAAAAGATGGTATGTGGTTTGAGGCCTCTACTGGTTATCATTTCTTTGGTTTAGCTGCAGTAGCAGAGTTATTGCTTTTGTGTCATAGAAACAAGGTTACTTGTATTGCTGAGCATGATGAAATAATGGATATTGTGGAAAGTCAATTTATGTATCCCTTAAAAATCATGTTTAGAGATGGCTCTATTGCAAACCCAGCTGACTCTGGTTTAGACATGAACATTGGCATATATCATTATATGTACATAAAGGCTTACGCTCTTTATGACAATCCATACTTTAAACAGGTCTTAGGCTATAACAGAAAGAAATACAATAAGTCTATTACCCTAGATGAGATTTTGTATGGCGTAGAATATGAGGACGCAGATAGCTTACCTGATTTTGGTTCTCAAAACTTTGAAGATTCCTTTTGTGCCATGCTTAAAAATGATACTAGTGAGTTATTCATAAAAACAGGAATAAAGGATATCTGCCACAGTCACCCTGATGTTATGACTATTGAAATGGCCTTTTATGATGACCTCATATCTAAAGATATTGGCTCTGCTGGCTATAGTTCAGAAATCTTTGCAACCTGGCATAGAAAAACTATTGCCCACAACACTGTTATTGTTGGAAAAGAAGACCAAAGATATACACCTGAAGGTGAGGGAATCTGGCCTGAGGGTATTATTGAGTACTTTGATGATGAGCATATTATTGCAAAATCCAAAAACGTATATGAATGTGTTGACTACTTAAGAGACATTAAACTAGATAAGAACAAGATTCATGATAACTTTAATGTTAAGGCCTATGAGGATTTGCTATTAGACTATGCCTTTTATTCAAAAGGAGTATGTAGTGTAGATATGCCTTATGAAGAAGTGGACAAATTAGGAGATAAGGAAGGCTATCAGCATCTTTTTGATATCAAAAAATTTGATAATTCCAAGGATATTAGAGTTAAGTTTGAGATGGAAGACAAGATTCTCTATGTGGATATAGAAGGTGAAGAAGGATCTGAACTTTATACAGTCAACTCCTATGAAAACAACTTTAATTCAACCCGTCATGGGATAATTATACGAAAAGAAGGAAAAGATAAGACCTTTAATGTAACCTATGACTGTGTATTGAAAGATAAGTAGTATGAGAACTTGTGAAAGTTATGAGATAAGAGAAAGCTTATGTGACTGTTATGGTAATTTAAGATTATCTAATGTCTTTTTAATGATGCAAGAAACAGCCAGTATGGATCTAGTCCTTTATGGCTTTGGACGTGAGGAACTTTTTGATAAGGACATAGCCTTTTTGTTAAGAAGGGCAGTGGTAGAGGTTAAAAGAATGCCAAAAATGAATGAAATCATAGAAGTAGGCACCTCTCAAGTGGAAAGACAAAGCCTAGTCTATTTTAGAGACTTTGAGTTTAAATCTCAGGATGAAACCCTTATTATTGCCAGAACTGAATGGTTCTTAGTTAGAATTTCTGATAAGAAGATACTTCGTTCAGTAATAGATACAGAGTCTTTTTCTCAGCATAAGGTGGATATATATTATCCAGATAAGCCAGATATGGACTTTATAGATGCGAAAAAATTTGACTCCATAAAAACAGCCTACAGTCATATAGATGCCAATATGCATGTTAACAACACTCAATATGTGGTATGGGCTTGTGATGCCCCTAATGCTTTAGGTTATCTAGAAAAGAAAAGATTTTCTTTTGATATTTTCTTTAGAAGTGAAGTAAAACCTTCTCAAACAATTGACCTCTTTGAAAAAGGTCAGCTTGTTGGTGGCATCTGTGAGGGAAATGTAAGTTTTGTTGCTAGGTTTGATGATCTTTAGTTAAATTGTAAGATTACAAAAGAAACACTATTTTAAAATATTATTGTTATACAACTTAAGACCCTCATGGGTCTTTTATGTTTATCTATTCTTTTCATCACTTATTTTACTGTATATGCAATTGTGTATAAATCTTAAGATATTAAATGCAAAACTTAATAAAGTTAATATTTGCCTTAATTATATTGACAAGTAATATGGATTAATATAATATTGGTGTGAGAAATTAAGAAAGGACCTAGTCAAAATGAAGAACATCTTACCGGCACAATGTCCTATTTGCGAAGGAGAATTAATAATCACTGATGTGGTTTGTACTAACTGTGATACCCACATGAATGGGGTTTTTTCTATGAGTGGCTTATCTAAATTAGATTCAGAACAATTAGAATTTGTAGAAGTATTTATTAAATGCAGAGGAAACATTAAGGAAATGGAGAAAGAATTGGGAGTATCTTATCCTACTGTAAAGTCCAGATTAGAGCAGATTGCAAAGATCATGGGATTTGAAAACAAGCAAAGACAAGAAGAAGACAGAATGGACATCCTTGAAGGGGTACGTAAGGGTGAAATCTCTGTTGATGATGCAATTAATTTACTGAAGGAGTAGTAAAAATGAAAGAAAATGAAATTAAATCAATTTTAGAGATGTTAGAAAGGAAAGAAATTACAGCAGATGAAGCAAAAAGACTTATTGAGGCCTTACAATCTTCATCTGGTGCTTCAAAAGAGTCTGCTGGCAAAGCACAAAGAGATAAAGATAGGGATAAGGATAGAGACAAAAAGTATGATACCAAAGACAGCTTTAGAATAATTGGACAAGAGTTTCAAAATATTGGTAAAACAATTAGCAAAACAGTAAGTGATACCTTTGAAGACATTAAAAAAGAGATTGTTACTTCCTTATCCGATGAGCCTATAGAAGAATTTGATGAGAACCTTTACAGAAAAGACTATGTTTATGACCTTAAAGACCAAAAGGTCTTAATAGTAGATGTTGGTCATGCCAAGGTATCTATTGGTAGAAACAAAGATGATAAGCTTCTTATTGGTAGAGCTGTAAGAGAAGAAGATTTTCATAAGATAGATGATGTAATAGATTTTAGTCTTGAAGATGAAAAGATAATTTTAAGAGTATCTGATGAAGGTGTAGATGAATTATCTTTAAGCATTAATTTACCAGATAGAAATTTTGAAAAGATCTTAGTTCAGTCTGCTGGTAAAAATTTAATTATTAGAGATACTAAAAGTGATGACTTTACAATTGAAAGAGTAGCTGGATTTATAAAGATACAAAGATGTCAGGGGAAAAATCTCAAAGTGGATAGTATTATGTCTAACATATTTACTGAGCAAAATGACTTTGAAGAAGAGATGCTTTTAAAGTCTGTTAGAGGAGCAGTTACATCTAGTATGGATAAATCAAGACAAGTAAATGTGCAAAGTTCTGATGGTCCAATTAAGGTTGGAGGCTCTAGCTCCAGAAGTTTTAAGGCAGAAAATATTAATGGAACAATTGCCTTTGATTTTTTAAAGCCTTATCAACAAGAAGGTAAGTTTTTAATTAGTGCCGAAAATGGTAACGGTAGCATAAATATTAATATGAATAGTGATTTTGGCTGTGCCTTTGAATGTACTGTGAGAAAACAAGGGGGCATAAGGCTAGCAAGAGACTTCAATGCCTTTAGCGTAAACAGAAATAGTATTGGTAGAATCTCTTATGCCAAAGGTGAAAGCAAACAGACCTACAAGGCCTCTATAGTTGCAGGTTTAGAAGCGGTTACCAACAACGGTAGTATTAGTTTGCATTCTAATTAAGGGTAAGCTCTAAGGCTATTAGGCCTGCTTGTTCATAGGTTAAAGAATAAGCTGGATGAGCAAAATATGCAGGATAATAGGAGATTCTATAGGGAGCTCCTTTAAAGGTGGTGTCAGCATCGCTGTCATTGTCTCTAATGGCAGTGATGTAATACCTTATCTTATCACCAGATTTACCTTTGGTGATTTCTTTAAAGTTAAAGGTATAGGTAAAGTTGGTATGATTGCTAATAATGGTTTTTTGCCAACTGCCATAATTGATACTGTAGTAAACTTCTATATATTCCAAGGGAAATCTACCATAGCCCCCATAATAATCAGTGTTATCTGTATCGGATGATACATAAGCAGTAATGGAAAAATCATTAGTTTGATTGTTAAATTGGGGGTTACTAAAGACATCCATATCTGAGCCCATATTCCAAGCTGGGACACTACCAAAAAGGTCATAAAACTGAAAGTGTAGCTTATTAGCTTCGTCCACTCTACCTATGTGTAAATGACAATCATATCTTTTATTTGTATCAATTCTTGCTATGGGAATTGAGGTGTAAACTTTAGAGCCTAAGTTTAAACCTTCTAAAGGTGCAATGTGTAGATATTCTATGTATACATATTGGTCATTGCCAACATAGGATTTAACAATAATCTGTCCAGTTTGAGAGGAGATATCTTGGTTTAAAAAGACTATTTCTCCATCATAGATGGGATAAATCAATTCTCCTACCTGAATGGATAAGTCTGTTCCTCTGTGGGGGTTGGTACCAGATACATATCTAGCCTGATTATTCTTACTGGTAATTAAAGGCCAATACTCAAAGCCTTCAATACTTTTGTAGGGAGAAAGGGCTATAAAGCTATTATCCTTTAAGGGCTCTTGTTTGAAAACTCTGTCATAGTCAGATGCCCCCATTACCATTAAAAGGGGAAGGGCTAGGGCTACTAAAAGAATAATAGTAATATTAATATGTAAGCAAGAAGGTCTTTTCATTTATATCCTCTTCATATCCGCTTAAGGAAAATACATTTTCTTCTTGCCATTGGCTATATAGCAAGGTGAATGAATCTCCTAAAACATAGGTCTTTAAAATCTCTTGTGTGGAGATCTTGTAAATATTTAAGGTCACTTTTTTCCCATTTAACAAGATAATACTTGTAATGTCTTTATTATATGGGTTGGGTGAAAACTTTATAGCTGAGTTTTCATTACCCATCTTTATACTTTTACTTTCTAAGGTTAATAGGTTTAAAATCTCAAATTCTTGATAATATTTGCTTGTGTATACATAGTAATTGTCAGCAAAAAAACCATTAACAGAAGTTGAGTAAGAAAGGGGAGAAAGAACTTGATTGTTCAAGTCTATCCTCATAATCCTATCTTCTAGGCTGAAAAATATGGTGTTTTTGTAGAAGGATGCATGGGTGTAGTAAAAGTCTTCTATTAGTAGGATATCTTCTTTACTTTCAAAGTCATAAAGGCGGATATCATTGGTTTTCCCATTATTTCTTCTGTTTGTAAGATAAAGTAAATATTTGCCATCTTCTGATATTACAGGTTTTGTACCCCAATAAAGGCCATTAGCCTTGTTTCCTTCTAGGGCTTGTTTAAAGGTAATGGTGCCATCATAATCTTTAAGAAGCAATTTAAAGGATTTTTCTTTTAGGTCTAGGATATAGAATTTGTGTTGATTCCAAACTAAGTAGGTACTATCTCCCAAATTAGGTAGGGGCACAAAGGGTTTATTAAGGCTTGTAGTGCTTCTAGCATCATAAATTGGGATTAAGCTACTTTCATTTTCTATATATGAAAAAGAGATTGTAAAGCCATCTTCTGCCATCATGCTAAGATTTTTTGCATCTTTTGGTAAGGGAAAAACCTGTATTCCTTCTTGAAAGAGCATAATACTATTAAACTCTCTATATTCAAGAAGAGGCTCTGGTTCTTGTGTTTGACCATTATCTGATGGCTGTGGGCTAATGCTTTCAGGGGGTATGCTTGACTGACTTGGACTAGGACTTGGTTTGTCTTTACAGGCAAAAAGACCTAAGGCCATTGTAAGTATCAAAAGGCCTAAAACTATTATCCTTAAATTATTATCAAAGCTTCTTTTTTTCATGGCTATATTCTATATTCTTATGGGGAAAATAACAACTTTATAAATAAATGTTTGTTCATGTATTAGCCAAATGATATAATTATTTCGTAACAAAAGATAAGGGAGGTTTTAACCTTGAAAAGAAAGATAATATCCATATTTCTCGTTTTTATCATGGTTTTTTTAATGCTTCCAGTGGTAGCATCTAATGACTCTTATTCAGAGTCAAAAGTAAATGAGATTTATTCATCCTTAGACATAGATAATCTTACTGCTACCTCTGCTATTTTAGTGGAAGCCAACACTGGTAAAATTCTTTTTTCAAGAAATGAAGCGAGAAGAATACCAATTGCCAGTCTTACCAAAATAATGACCATGTATTTAACCATGGAAGCCATAGAGAATAATAGAATTACATACAATACTATGGTAAGAACCACCCCTAATTCCTATGGAGTGGAAGGTTCATCTGTATACTTAAACCTAGATGAAGAATTTCCCTTAAAAGACATGCTTTATGCCATTGAAGTCCGTTCTGCCAATGATGCCACTGTAGCGGTAGCTGAGGCTATAAGTGGTTCTGAAGGAGCTTTTGTAGATTTAATGAATCAAAAGGCCAATGAGTTAGAAATGTACGACACCTACTACAAGGACTCTACTGGGCTTACTGATGTTGGTCACTACAGTACAGTTAAGGATTTAGCAATTATTACTAGAGCTCTTATTAATGATTATCCAGAGGTCTTTACCTTTTCTTCTACCTTAGAAAGAGAATTTAGGGAACCTGAACATAGGGACTATCAGTATATGGTAAATAGAAATAATCTTCTAAACTACTACAATGGAGCCAATGGCTTAAAAACAGGCTTTACAACAGCTGCAGGTTATTGCTTAGTAGGCACAGCCCAAAGGGGAGCTTTAAGTCTTTTAGCCATTGTTACAGGAGAGCCAGACAACAATCACAGGGTAGCTGAGGTAGCTTATCTTTTAGATTATGGCTTTTCCAACTTTATGTTTACAAAAACCCAAGATGACATGAAATCAGTAGGAGATCTAGAGGTAAGAAAGGGAATAGAAAAGCATGTTGAAACCTATGCCCAAGGTACTTTAGAGTTTTTCTTGAAAAAATCTGATATAGATAGGGTGGAAAAAGAAACCTTTTATAATCTACCAACCTTAGAAGCTCCAGTAGAAGCTAACACGGTAGTTGGTAAAATTGTCTACAGGTTAGATAATGAAGAATTGGGCGAAATTCCAGTTTTAACTAAAAATGGAGTAGAAAAAGCAAGTTTTTGGACTCTTCTGTGGAGATCAATCCTGTCTTGGTTTGGAATAGACTGGTAGAAAGCTAGCCTTTTTTACCACTTTACACTTGTTGCCTAAGATTATATAATAAACCGAAAGGTAAAGGTTTATTAGTATATGTTAGAAAATATTTTAAAGTCTATAACTCCCATGCTCTACATGATTCCGGTCATGCTCATTTCATTAACCTTACATGAGTGTGCCCATGGATTAATGGCTCTTCGTTTAGGAGATCCTACAGCTAAGAATATGGGAAGACTTAGCCTAAATCCCTTGAAGCACTTAGATCCTTTAGGGGCTTTAATGATGGTTATTGCTAGAGTTGGTTGGGCAAAGCCAGTACCAGTAAATGCCAATAATTTTAAAGATCCTAAAAATGGGATGGCTTTAGTAGGTTTAGCTGGTCCACTTACCAACCTTTTGGTAGCTTTTGGAGCTGCTTTTCCTGTAGCCCTTATTGAACAGGCTGTTTACTTACACAATGTGAAGTTTTCCAAAGGTTTGGAAATAGTTTACATTTTTTGCTATATGCTTTTTAATGCAAATATATTTCTGGCCATTTTCAACCTTATTCCCATACCTCCTTTTGATGGTTCAAGAATAATGTTTGGGATTTTACCAGATAGATACTATTTTTCCGTTATGAAGTATGAAAGAATTGTAGGTATGGCTTTTTTAATGGTCTTTTTTGTTTTTAGAGCACAGTTTGCATATGTACTTGATTTGGTGGCATCACCCATAACAAGATCATTTTTGTATGTAGCAAACCAGTTTGTCTCACTATTTTATTAGATATTTTGGAGGATTAGAGAAGGAATGAAAAAAATGATAGTTTTAAGCGGAACCAGAAGTACAGGCGCTTTGCATTATGGCAACTATTTTGGAGCGGTGGAAAATTGGGTTAGCTTGCAAAATCAATATGACTGCTACTTTTTTGTAGCAGATTGGCATTCTCTCACCACAGGTTATGAAAATACAGAAAATTATATAGAAAACATTAATGAGGTAGTAATGGACTTGTATGCCAGTGGCCTAGACCCTGACAAGTGTAATATCTTTTTACAATCTTCCATTCAAAACCATGCAGAATTACACTTGCTTTTATCCATGATAGTTCCTTTGTCTTGGTTGGAAAGAAATCCTACCTACAAGGAACAACTGGCACAGCTAGAAGATAAGGATATACGCACATATGGCTTTTTAGGTTATCCAACCCTTATGGCATCAGATATCTTGATGTACAGGGCAGATGGAGTACCTGTTGGAGAAGACCAGTTGCCTCATTTAGAAATAACAAGAGAAATTGCTAGAAGATTTAATTACATCTACAAGCAAGATGTCTTTCCTGAGCCTAAGGCTCTTTTGACCAAGTCAAAGATTTTACCTGGTTTAGATGGTAGAAAGATGAGTAAAAGCTATAACAACACAATCTTACTTAAAGACGAAGGGGAAGTTTTAAGACAAAAAATCATGAAAATGAAAACAGACCCAGCTAGAATCAGAAAAACAGATCCAGGTAATCCTGATTTGTGTACTGTTCATGCCTTTCACAAGGTCTTTAATGAAAAAGAAGCTCCAGCCTTAGCAGATCTTTGCAGAAAAGGGGAAATTGGTTGTGTAGATTGTAAAAAGAAATTGTATGATAAGGTAAGTGAGTATATGGCTCCTATTCATGCAAGAAGAAGAGAAATTGAAGCTAGACCTGAATTAATTAGAGAAATTATACATAAGGGCAATGCAAATGCTAAAATAAAGTCAGACGAGACCATGGAAATGGTTAGAAAAGCTATGAGGATAAATTGGGAGTAGGATATCAATTAAAACTTGAAAACTTTGAAGGCCCCTTGGATCTATTGGTTCATCTTATTGATGTAAATAAGATGAGTATTTATGACGTAAAAATCAGCCTCATAACAGAACAATACCTAGATTATCTTATGGCCATGCAAGAGTTGAATATGGAAATTGCCAGTGACTTTCTATTAATTGCTGCAACCTTACTACAAATTAAATCTAGGTCCATGTTGCCCAAGGAAAAGACAGAGACCATAGACCCTGAAGACCAACTTTTAAATCAGTTAATTGAATACAAGAAGATTAAAATTGCAGGAGAAAGATTTAAAGAAAACCACCAAGTGGGCCAATTAAGATGTTTTTCCTTTGCTTCTGTAGAGGACTTTGGTGAGACAGAACAAACCTATATCTTATCTAAAAGTCATTTAATAATGATGTACAGAGAAAGTATCCAAAGAGAATTGGATAAGAAGAACGTAAAAGCTGAAAATATTAGAGAGATTGTTAAAAAAGAAAAGGTATCACTAGCCCATTCTATTAGAAAGGTTATTGATGTACTCTTTAGAGAAAAACGGATTAGTTTTTTCCAACAATTCAAAAAAAATGTTACTTCACCATCTGTTCTGGTAACTGACTTTTTATCCATACTTGTTTTATCTGCTCAAAAGAAGGCTCTTTTAAAACAAAAGAGGCCTTTTGAAGATATTTTAATAGAAGGTACTGAAAACTTAAGTTATCCTGAAAATATTCATGAAATTTATGACTGGGAGTAAAAAATGGACTGGTTACACATTCAAAAAGAAGAGATTATTAATATTTTAAATGCCATGCTTTATGCCAATGGAGAACCTATTAGCATAAAAAGATTTGAAGACATCTTAGATATAGATAGAAAGCTTCTTATTGAATTAATGGAAGAAAATATGGAAAACCTTAATAAGAGTAAATCAGGAATCTTAATTAAAAAAATTGAAGACTCTTATCAAATGTCCACCAATCCTCTCTATTTCAAATATGTAAGACAACTCTTTGAAAGTAAAAAGGCAGATACCTTATCAAGGGCAGCCTATGAAACCTTAGCCATTATTGCCTACAACAAACAAGCTACTAGGGCTAAGATTGAATCTGTTAGGGGTAACTCTGATAGTCCTCTAAGAACCCTTTTAGAAAGAGGCTTAGTCATAGAAGCAGGGCGTCTAGATGCTCCAGGTAGACCTGTACTGTATAAACCTGCTGAAGAGTTTTATAGGGCCTTTGAAATTGAATCTTTAGATGAATTAATTCCTTTAGATGATTTTGATGAAGATGAAAAAGAAGAGGATATTATGGACAATCCTAATACCCTCTAAGTCTTTACTTTATCTTTGTTTTTACTTATTACTATTTAAAGAAATCCTCTAACTTCTTGTTATATGTGGCCATACCTATTTGGGAAAAAGAAAACTTACCATAGCCTCCATAGGATTGATTTACACATGCGTCCGATTCTTCAATATCTTTTGGGGTTTTTCTACCATTACCAGTACCAGTGCCTTCATACCATAAATAGTAGGTGTTTTTGTCTTTATATACTGTGGCAAACCAAAGAGCTCCTTCATCCCAAGAACCAGGTTGGCCTCTTTTTATAACATCAATAGGAGATTTTTCCCACTTAAGTAAATCGGTAGATCTAGCAATTCTTATGGTTTCAGGATAGTCTTTAAATCTTTTGTTATTGCCAAAAAAGCTGTAATAGACTCCATTTTCATAAAATATACGGTTAGTTGAAATACTTTGACTGTCAGCATCTGGACTAGATACCATAACTTCATTTTTAAGGTCAAAATTAATGCCATCATCACTGGTGTTCATATAAAAGTTGGAAACTCCTTTAGAACCAGCTGTCCATCTTTGATAAAAAAGGTGAACCTTTCCATCTTTAATTAGCACCTCTGGTACCACAGCATTTTCCACTAAGGGATTTTTGTCATACTTGGTAAAGTTAATACCATCTTCAGAAATTGCTAAAGAAACACTGTGGGGATGAATTATGGAGTGGGAAGAGTAGTAAAGATAGACCTTGTCATCTATTACTATAGCCGCAGGGTCCAAGATGTGGTTGGAATCATAGGCCTCTGGATTTTCGTTTACTTTAAGTATGGGCACATTATGCCTATACTTCCAATTAATGCCATCAAAGCTGTCTTTATCCCCAACAAAAACTCCCATTTGGTCATGGTTATTAAAGTCTTGTCCTCTAAAGTAGAAGAAGACTTTATCTTTAAATTCCAAAATATCAGGGTTGGCTGCGTACTTAGCATAAAAGGTGTCAGGTGTTCTTGGGACTACTGGATTGTTGGAATATTTTTCAAACATATTATCAACTCCTCATGTAATTATTTTTTAGAGTAGAAATCTACTTGGATTCATTTGGAGTATACAACAAAACGGCTGGCTTTTACATTCTTTTTAAAACTTATAAATCTTTTTGCTTTCTCGGTTATAATATATTGTATGGAAAACAGTGTGGACTTGAATGAAAAAAAGAAGGAATACTTAAAAGCCGAGCAGAATAGGGTTGCTAAAACCTATATATCTGCTTTTATTGCCACAAGTGTATTTGTAGTTCCTTTAACTATTTGGCCTTTTTTCACCCAAAGATACTTTTTCCCTAAAATGGTTATGCTATATATCTTTGGTTTCATACTTCTTGCTATGATGCCTCTTTTAAAGGATAAAGAAGCCTTTAGAAGATATATTAAAGATGGGGCAGCTATTTCTTTAATTGTCTTTATACTCTCAACTACAATTACCTTGTTTTATTCTATTAATATTAAGTTGTCCCTATTTGGCTCTTTTGAAAGAAGAGAAACCTACTTTATCTTCTTAGTATATTTTCTCTTTTTTACTGCCACTTTTTTAGGTTATGAGT
This sequence comes from uncultured Clostridiaceae bacterium, assembly GCA_964563155.1. Classification (GTDB taxonomy): domain Bacteria; phylum Bacillota; class Clostridia; order DUPQ01; family DUPQ01; genus DUPQ01. The sequence continues at coordinate 79,168 of CAZLVL010000011.1, forward strand.
ATAAAAAATGGCACCTTATCTTATTTGCTCTTATGATTTCTTTAGTGGCAATTTATGCCCTTTTTCAGTTGGGTGGCATTGAGATTGGAGACCTTTTTCCTTTTTCCAAATATCAGGTCCATGAGTCTTGGAAGTACAAGGCCTTTTCAACCTTGGGTAATCCTAACTTTTTAGCCTCTATGATGGCTATGGCTTTTCCTATCTTGTTTTTTGTATTTGTAGATTCTAAAAAGCCTATTTGGCTTTTACCCTTAAGTCTCAACTATTTTGTGCTTTTAGCCACAAGAACTAGAGGATCTTGGATTGCTGTATTTTTAATCTTTATTCTTATGACTATAGTTATGTTAAAAAACAAGTATAGTCTTAAAATGATTTTAATTGTACTTTTAGTTTTATTAGTTTTAACCCTCTTCTATTCGCTTCTTTTTGAGAATCTTTTTGTAAGGATAGGTTCTGCTTTTAAAACCATTGGAACAGTCATAAATCCAAAGGATGAAAAAGAGCTTATGAATGCTGGCTCTAGTAGAATAGCCATTTGGAAGGCTGTTTTAATGCTCATAAAAAAGAAGCCCTTAACAGGTTATGGCATTGAAACCCTAGCCCAAGCTGTAAAAGAGGATACTGAGATTTACAGCTTTTTGCAAAAGTTTGGACCAAACCTGGTAAATGTGGACAAGGCCCACAATGAGTTTTTAAATATCTGGGTGTCATCTGGCTTAGTGGCTGGGTTTTCTTACCTTTCTTTTGCCTTTTTCGTTTTTTTAAAGGGTGTAAGAAATATAAGGTATGAAAAAATGATTATTCCTCTTTTAGGTGCCTTTTTGGCATATTTCATGCAGGCCATGTTTAATATTAGTAATAATGGAATTGCATTTATTTTCTACATAATTGCAGGTATAATACTATCTTTGTGTCAAAGAAAGGATAATAGATCAAAGGATCTTAAGGTTATATATGGAAAAAATGAGATTAAGTAAGTTTCTATCCACAGCTGGAGTGGCTTCTAGAAGAAAAGCTGAAGAGTTAATTGCTAAGGGTGTGGTAAAGGTAAATGGTAAGGTGGTAAGAGAGGTAGTTCCTGTTAGTTCCCAAGACTTAATAGAAGTGTTTGGGAAAAAGGTTACCCTAGTAGAAGACTACTATTATTATGCATTTCATAAACCCCAGTTGGTTATAACTTCTATGGCAGATGAAAAAGACAGAAAAACTGTAGCAGACTATTTTAAAGACCTAAAACATAGGGTATATCCAGTAGGTAGATTGGACTATTTTTCTTCTGGTTTAATCTTTATGACTAATGATGGGGAATTTGCCAATTATTTAATGCATCCTAAAAATGAAATACCCAAGACATATTATGTAGAAGCTAGAGGAGAATATAGTAAAGCCTTGTTTGACCACTTAAGACAAGGAGTGGATATTGGGGATTACATTACAAAAGAAGCTTTAGTGGAAAATGTGCAAAAAATAGAGGGGGACCTTTTTAGCATGCACATAACCATTGAAGAGGGTAAAAACAGGCAAATTAGAAGAATGTGTGAAGCTGTAGGCCTAAAAGTCCATAAGCTAAAAAGAGTGGCTGTAGGTCCCATAAGTTTAGGGGATTTAAAGAGTGGAAGGTATAGGAGCCTTACAAAAAAAGAGTTAGAGTCCTTAGGATATATAAGGCAGTAATATGGCAGATTAAAAATATATAGTAATTTTTGAAAAACAATTGAAGGCTATTTTTTTTAATGATATACTGTATCGTAATGGGCATTTAATAGAAGATGAGGTATTTACATGAGTATGATTGAAAAAGTTAACGAGTTAAAGACAAAAAGAGAAGAGCTTTTGTTAGGTGGAGGTCAAGAAAAGATAAACAAACAAAAGGATTTATCTAAAGACACAGCCTATGAAAGAATTTCAAATCTTTTTGATGAAGATTCCTTTGTGCAAACTGATGCCTTTACCCAATCAAGAAGCACAGATTTTGGTATGGATAAAAAAAGAATACCAGGAGATGGAGTAATATGCGGTTATGGTACCATAAATGGAAGACCTGTTTATGCAGCTATTCAAGACTATACTGTCTTACATGGTTCCATTGGCGAAATGCAGGCCAAAAAAATTGTACGTACAATTGACAATGCTATGAAGATGGGAGCTCCCATGCTTTATTTATATGATACAGATGGCTTAAGACTAGAAGAAGGTGTGGATGTTTTATCAGCAACCGGTAAGCTTTTAGCTAAGCAAGTATCAGCTTCAGGTGTAATTCCTCAAATATCTGCTATTATGGGAAATTGTGCTGGCCTAAGCGCTCTTTCAGCAGTTTATTCTGATTTTGTTCTAATGGTGGATAAAACTTCTCATATGTATATGAGCGGGCCAGTTGTAATAGAATCTGTAACAGGAAAAGCTCCTAAAAAAGATACCTATGCTAGTAGTGAGGTTCAAACTTCTTTAAGTGGAAATGCACATATTAGTTTTTTAAATGATAAAGATTGTATTTCAGGTATTAAAGCTCTTTTATCATATTTACCAGACAACAATTTATCTGTAAGTTTAAGATTTGATTCCAAAGATTTACCAAATAGAACCAATAAATCCCTTTATAATTTAGATATTGATAATTATGACATGAGAAGTGTCATTACAGAGGTTGTTGATGAATTATCCTTTATGGAAATTCAACCAGCTTTTGGCTCTTCTGTAATCACAGGATTTGCTAGACTTAATGGTATGGCAGTAGCTCTAGTAGCTAACAATCCTTTAGTTAATGATGGTAATTTTGATATAGATTCATCTGATAAGGCTGCTAGATTTACAAGCTTTGCAGATGCCTTTAATATACCCCTTGTTACCTTTACACATTCCAGTGGCTACACAGTGGACCTAGAAGAGGAAAATAAGGGTCTAGTAAGACACTTATCCAAGGTTCTTTTTGCTTTTAGCCAAGCAAGTGTACCTAAAATTAATATTATTACCGGTAAAGCCATAGGGGGTGGATTTGTATTAATGAACAGTAAAGCAAGTGGTGCTGATTTAGTTTATGCTTATCCTTCAGCGGTTATCTCCATTATGGAACCTACCAAAGCTGCCAATATTATTTATTCAGAAGATATTTCAAAAAGTGATAATCCAGCTAGTTTTAGAAGTGAAAAGGAAGCTGAATATGGAGATAAACATGCAAATGCTTATGAAGCAGCAAAAAGAGGCTATGTTGATGATGTAATCGATCCAGCCTATACCCGCTCTTATCTAATAAATGCTTTAGAAATGTTAAGTTCTAAAAAGGTAAGCGAAGTTTACAAAAAACATGGCAATATGCCGCTTTAATATACGGAGGATATATATGAAAAAATTTATAGCAAAAGTAAATGGTAAAGAATATGTAGTTGAATTAACACAAGTAGAAGGCGGCCAAGAGGTCCAAGTTGCCCCATCAACACCAGCTCCAGTAGCTACACCAGCTGCTCCAGTAGCCACACCTGTAAAGGCTGCTGAAAAACCAGCTACACCCACACCTGTGGCATCAGGTTCAGCAGGGGCCACTAAGGTTGAAGCTCCTATGCCTGGAACAATTTTAAGTGTGAAAGTAGCAGTGGGCCAAAGTGTAAAACAACATGAAGTTCTAGCTGTTTTAGAAGCAATGAAAATGGAAAATGATATAGTAGCTCCTAAAGATGGGGTTGTAGCCTCTGTAAATGTTAATTCAGGGCAATCAGTTGATTCAGGACAACTATTAGTATCATTAGACTAGAGAGGATTTAAAATGAGTGTAAAAATAACTGAAACAATTTTAAGGGATGCTCACCAGTCACTTATAGCTACAAGAATGACCATAGAAGATATGAAGGATGCCTTAGTGCTTCTGGATAAGGTTGGTTATCATTCTTTAGAGTGCTGGGGTGGTGCAACCTTTGATTCATGTGTAAGATTTTTAAACGAAGACCCATGGTATCGTTTGAGATATATTAGAGAGCACGTTAAAGATACAAAGCTACAAATGCTTCTTAGAGGCCAAAACCTGCTAGGTTACAAGCACTATGCTGATGATGTAGTGGAATACTTTGTGCAAAAGTCTATTTACAATGGAATAGATATAATAAGGATATTTGATGCTCTAAATGACGCAAGAAACCTTGAAACAGCCATGAAGGCCTGTAAAAAAGAAGGTGGACATGCTCAAGGAGCCATAAGCTATACTGTATCACCAGCCCATACCTTTGAGCAGTATATAAAAGATGCTAAGAATATGGTAGAAGCTGGAGCAGACTCTATTTGTATTAAAGATATGGCAGGCCTCTTACTACCTTATACAGCCTATGACTTAATTAAGGCTTTAAAGGAAAACATTAAGGTTCCCATTCAACTGCATACCCACTATACAGCAGGAACAGCTTCAATGACCTATTTAAAGGGTGCTGAAGCGGGAGCAGATGTACTAGACTGTGCTTTATCTCCATTTTCTCAAGGAACCAGCCAACCTCCTACAGAAAGCCTTGTTGCTTCACTAGAAGGTAGCCCCTATGATACAGGTTTGAGTTTAGAAAAGATAAATGCAGCCTCTGATATCTTTAGAGGAGTAAGAGAAAAGTATCTAGAATCAGGCTTATTAAACCTTAAGGTTATGGGTGTAGACATTAAAGCTCTTATCTACCAAGTACCTGGAGGTATGTTATCCAACCTGGTTAACCAACTTAAAGAAGCTAAAAAAGAAGATAAATTGGATGAAGTGCTAAACGAAGTTCCAAGAGTTAGAGAAGATTTTGGATATCCTCCACTAGTAACTCCTACCAGCCAAATTGTTGGTACCCAAGCTGTTATGAACGTTTTGATGGGTGAAAGATACAAGATGGTTCCAAAAGAATCCAGAGATCTTGTTGCTGGCAAATATGGCAAAACACCAGTAGCTATAAAAGAAGATATTATTAAGCTAATCCTTAAAGATGAAAAACCCATTACCCACAGACCAGCTGATGATATTCCACCAGCTTTAGAAGAAACAAGAAATGAAATGAAAGAATATCTAGAACAAGAAGAAGATGTTCTAACATATGCAATGTTCCCTCAAGTGGCAAAGGATTTCTTTGAACATAGAAAAGCCTTAAAATATCAGGTAGATAGGGACCTGGTGGACCTAGAAGAAAAGGTACATCCGGTTTAAAAAAAAGACTCAACACCTTCAGCAATCAACTGGGGGTGTTTTTTTCTTGATTAAATATATAAATGGGACTAAGATGTTAGAGGTTAATTATGTTAGACAGATAATAATGAGTTTAGATAAGGTTAAATAGGTATAAAGAATATGTATGATTTAATAGTAGTAGGAGCTGGTCCAGCAGGAATGATGGCTGGCGGAACAGCAGCTAGCAGGGGACTTAAGGTTCTTGTTATAGAAAGAATGAAACAAGAGGGAAGTAAGATTCTTGTTACAGGTAAGGGAAGATGCAACATTACAAATGATTGTGAAGTGGATGAATTTTTAGAAAAGGTTATGTCCAACAAATCTTTCTTATACTCTTCTTTATACACCTTTCCACCTTCATCTGTTATTGATTTTTTTAATAAGCAAGGAGTTCCTACAGTAACAGAAAGGGGAAGAAGGGTCTTTCCTAAAAGTGAAAAAGCAAAAGATGCTAGAGATGCTCTAGTTAGTTATATGAAAAGCAATAAGGTGCAAGTTTTAAAAGACTCTAAGGTAAGCCATGTCTTTAAAAAAGAAGATGGCTTGTTTTCAGTAAATGTACAAGATAAAGACGGGAAAAAATCTACAATCTTGTCTAAAAACCTTCTTTTAGCCACTGGTGGTATGTCCTATTCTTCCACTGGTAGTGATGGTTATGGATACAAGCTGGCTAAAAGTTTAGGCCATGAGATTACACCCTTAATGGCTTCTTTAACTGGCCTTTATACCAAAGAAAAGTGGCCTCAAAAAGCCATGGGCCTTACATTAAAGAATGTAGGCTTAAGTTTAACTAAGGATGACAAGGTCATATACAAGGATCTGGGAGAAATGCTTTTTACTCATTTTGGAATATCAGGGCCCTTAGTACTTACTGGAAGTAGTTATTTATTAGATTATGGATATGAGAATGTTTTAGCCCATATAGACCTAAAGCCAGGCCTAACAAAAGAGCAATTGTATAAAAGAATTACCTCTGACTTTAGTGAAAATGGTAAAAAAAGCTTTTCATCTTCCCTAAGAGCCCTATTACCAGAGTCTTTAATACCCATAATAGTTGATAAGAGTAAAATTCCTGGTGATAAGCAAGTAAGTCAGATAAATAAAGAGGAAAAGAATAATCTAGTAGACCTTTTAAAGGATTTAAGCTTAGGTATAAAAAAGGCTATGGATATTGAAGATGCAGTGGTTACAAAAGGAGGAGTTTCTACCAAGGAGATTGATTCATCTACCATGGAGTCCAAACTTTGTAAGGGTCTCTACTTTGCAGGAGAGATTATTGATGTGGATGGCCTAACAGGGGGTTACAACCTAACAATTGCCTTTTCTACTGCCTATTTAGCAGGACAAAGTGTGAGAATATAGGTAAGAATATATTTTAGGCTTGGAATTGTAATTATTTTATTAACCTATATAATTTAGATAAACAAGAGATAGGGGAATATTATGAACACAGAAGGTTTAGGTAGTAAAGAGATTTCTATAGCTGCTATAAGGTTGGCTATTTCTTCTAGTAGAGAAGAAGAACATAAATTAATTGAAAAGTATGCACTTTCAAAGATTTCGTGTGTGGCTGTGGATTTTGGGGGAGATTTCATAGGTTCTGTTTCTAAGATTATTGAAAGAGCTGTAGTAGCTTCTAAAAGACAAAATGTTATAGAGGATATTCACAGAGAACAAGGGGCTGTTGTTGGAGCAACAAGAGAAGCCTTGAATCAGATTATGCCCAAGGCCATAGGCTGTAACCTTGGTGGAAAGATTGGAATTGCAAGATTTGGAGATCACATAACAGTGGCTGTCTTTACTGGTATTGGTTTTTTAAATTTAGATGAAATAGCCATAGGTTTAGGCCATAGAAGTCTTTAATTATTTTTTAATTTATATTATAATCTGAAGAATAAAATATTTACCTTATATTTGCTTCTTAAAACTTCCTAATAATTTATGAAGCTGGTGCATATAAGGGATGGATTTGCTATAATACCTAAAGAAGGAGAAAGTAAGGGTTGATGGAATTTATATCTATAGCCATAGACGGCCCAGCGGGAAGCGGGAAAAGTTTAATGGCAAAAAAAGTTTCTCAGTTTAAAAAATACACATATCTAGATACAGGAGCAATGTACAGAACCTTTGCCCTTAAGGCCATAAGAGCAGGCATTAATACTTTAGATGAAAAAAATCTTAACAAACTCATTACTGATAATGACATATCTGTAGTCATTAATGAAGATAATATTCAACATATGTATTTAGCAGATGAGTGTGTTGATTCACTAATAAGGACAAATGAAATAAGTAAGGGAGCCTCAGATGTTTCTAAGTTTCCTGAAGTAAGGCTATATCTAGTGGAAAAACAAAGAGAAATTGCCAAAAACCATAATATTGTTATGGAAGGTAGAGATATTGGTACCTATGTATTGCCAGATGCTACTTTTAAATTCTTCATAACAGCAGATCCTGAAGAAAGAGCCAAAAGAAGGTTTTTACAAATGACAGAAGAGGGTAAAAACACAACCTATGAAGAGGTTCTAAAAGATATAAATTACAGAGATTCACAGGATTCTAATAGGGACTTTGCCCCCTTAAAAGAGGCAGAAGATGCTATAATCATAGATACAACAAATTTGAACATTGAAGAGGTTTTTCAAACCCTAATAGGTCATATAGATGGAAAATAATGGATTACGCGTATTTACAAGAGAACTAATTAGATTAATAATGAATATATTCTTTAGACCCAGATATCATGGAGAAAACTATCCAGATTCTGGTTCATATATAATCTGTTCTAATCATTTTTCTATTCTTGATATTGTTTTTGTCATAATGAGACATAAAAAAAGATGGGTATATTTTATGGCAAAAAGTGAGCTTTATGAAAGTAAGGCTATGGCTTGGTTTTTAAATAAGATGGGAGCCTTTCCCATTAAAAGAGGTCAAAGCGATATAGCTAGCATTAAAAGGGCTGTAACCCTTTTAAAAGATGGAGAATTAGTCTGTATCTTTGCCCAAGGCACCAGACAAAAAGATGATGAAAGGCTACCAGCTAGAAGGGGAGTTGCCATGCTGGCAGCTTTAACTCAAGTTCCTGTTATTCCAGTATATATTGAAAGTAAGCCTAAGCTTTTTAAAAGAGTTAATGTATACATAGGAAAACCCTTTGATACCAAGTTAAATAGGAAGTCTTCAAAAGAAGAAATTGCTGATATGAGCGAAATAATAATGGATAGGGTATATCAATTACCGGAGGACTTAGAAAATAAGTAAGAGAGTAAGAATTGCAAAAAATGCTGGCTTTTGTTTCGGTGTTTCCCGGGCAGTTAAAAAGGCCAATGAACTGGTTGAATTAGAAGAGTTTAAATACTCTTATGGTAATGTTATTCATAATAGTCATGTCATAAATGATTTGGCTTCTAAAGGATTGGTAATAAAAGAAAATATTGAAGATATTCCAGATGGTAAGTCTGTTTTAGTTAGAGCTCATGGACTGCCACCTTCTTTTTATACTAGGGCAAAAGAAAAGAATCTTTTGGTCTATGATGCAACTTGTCCCTATGTAAGAAATATCCAAAAAACAGTAGAAAAAAAATATAATGAAGGCTACAAGATAATTATAATTGGTTCTAAAAACCATCCAGAAATTATTGGCATTAATGGTTATTGTAATAATACAGCTATTATCCTTTCTGAGGTACAAGATGTTGAAGAATTAGAGCCAGATAATGAGAATAAATATGCATGTGTTGTACAAACAACCTTTATAGGTGAAAAGTTCGAAAAAATAGTAGAGGATTTAAAAAAGAAGTTTACATTACTATATGTGTTTGATACAATATGCGAAGCTACGTCTATACGCCAACAAGAGGCAATAAAGTTGGCAAAAGAGGTAGATATAATGATAGTTATTGGGGATCCTAGCAGTTCCAACACGGCAAAACTATATGAGGTGTGCAAAGAAAATTGTCCACGAACATATTTTATTTCCAATGCAGAGCAAGCCAAGGATATCTATATAAAAAACAAAGAAATGGTTGGCATTACTGCCGGAGCAAGCACTCCGCAAAGTATTGTCAGGGAGGTAAAGGAAACAATGGAAGATAATGTAAAAAAGGGTTCTGCTTCAGATGCAACTTTTGAGGAATTGCTAGAAAATACCCTTGTAACGTTAAGGAATGGACAGGTAGTAACCGGTAAGGTTATTGGTGTCAATGAACAGGAAGTATATTTGAATATTGGCTTCAAAAGTGATGGCACAATACCTGTAGAAGAGTTCCCTGAGGACAAAGATGGAAACAGAATGGTCAAGATCGGGGATAAGGTAGAAGCAATCGTAGCTAAGGTCAGCGAGAGAGATGGCGTAGTCTACCTTTCAAAAAAGAGATTAGATGAAAAAAAGAAATATGACGATATAAGTGATGCTTTTGAATCAGGCGAACCAATTAAAGGTGTTGTTAAAGAAGCAACATCCGGCGGATTGGTCTTGGATGTGGATGGGGTGGATGCATTTATGCCTATTTCTCAAATTAGCACAAGTTTTCAAAGAAATCTTCAAAAATTTGTTGGTAGAAAACTAAAAGCTAAGATTATTGAATTAGACCGTAGAAGAAAAAAGTTCATCGTATCTAGAAAAGTCCTTATTGAAGAAGAAAATGAAAGAATGGAAAAAGAAGTTTGGAGCAAACTGGCAGTTGGCCAACTGGTCACAGGAACAGTTAAAAGCTTTTCAGGCTTTGGAGCCTTTATTGATTTAGGTGGCATTGATGGATTGGCCCATATATCTGAATTATCTTGGGGTAAGATTAATCATCCTGAGGAAGTTTTAGCACTTGGTCAAGAAGTTGAAGTTATGGTTAAAGAAATTGATAAAGACAGAAGAAGAGTCTCTCTTGTATACAGAAAAGATGAAGATGATCCTTGGTACATGGCAGAAGAACGTTTTGAAACTGGTACAATCTTTACTGGTAAGGTAGTTCGTATTTTACCTTTTGGTGTTTTTGTTGAGATTGCAGACAACGTTGATGCTCTTGTTCACATTTCCCAAATTTCAAATAAGAGACTTAAGAGTGCTTCAGAAGTTCTAACAGAAGGTCAAGAAGTTGAAGTGGCCATTATTGATGTGGATTTAGAAGAAAAGAAGGTTAATGCCAGCATTAAGGCTGTTAAACCCTTAGATCCTGAACCAACTCAAAGAGAACTGGAAATGGAAGAGGAAAGAGAAGAAAGAAGACAACAAAACATTAAAGAACGTACTCAAAGATTTGCTAGAAGAGTTGAAGGTGCTGAAACTGCTCCAAGAGATGGAGAAAGAAGAAGACCTCCTAAGCAAAGAGAAGAGTTGCCAGTTAGCCATGAGGAAGTACTGAGCAATACTATTGGTTCTTTATTGGCAGATTTCAAATTCCCAACCCAAGATGAAGAAGCAGTAGAAGAAGAAAAATCTGAAGAATAATTTTTAAAATATATATAGGAAATGCAAAAGAGAAATCTTTTGCATTTTCTGTATGACGGGCATGCCGTCAATCTGTGGTGAAAGTCCACAAGGGGCGTA
>CAZLVL010000012.1:0-88788 GCA_964563155.1 uncultured Clostridiaceae bacterium
TTCGAATAACAGTTTAAGAGTTTAGCTTGTAAGTTGAATTTTACGGAAACTCAAACAACTTTGAGTTTCCGTAAAACGCAATAATCATGTAGAAAATTACATTGTATTTCATGAATATCAACTCATGAATTCCCCCTATGTTAGGATAGTTGTCGGGTAGGAAAAATCATTATATGCGAGTAGCCAAGAGAGAGAGGATCATTATGGCTACATACAGTAAAGAATTTAAAGAGAAATTAATTAAACTAATGCTACCACCCGAGAACAAGCCAGTTAAGGAACTAGTTGATGAATATAATATTCACGAGCAAACATTGTATAGATGGCGTAAAACAGCACAATCAAAAGGAGGTGTCTATCCAGATAAAGTAAGTTCTAAGCAAAAATTCTCAAAAGAAATGCAGTTACAAATTATTGTTGAAACCAGTTCATTAAATAACCATGAGCTTTCGGAGTATTGTCGACGTAAAGATATATATACTGAAGAAATAGAGTCTTGGAAAAAAGAATTTATCAATGGTGAGACAGATGAACAGTCTAGGCTCAAGCAAGAACTAAAAGACAGTCAAGCAGAGCTAAAGCTTGGTTCTTTTCCAATCTCAGTGAAACTTTGAATTAGCAATAGAATCGACAAACTCTCCTATTGTAGGTAAAAACAAAGCCTCAGTAGATATGCAAAACCAAAAAATATCCTTTCTGATGGTAACCTTACCATTTCCTTTAGGCATTATTGATACTTTATATCATTAAGTAACAAAGTCACAGAAGATGCTTTTTGAAATTGATATATTAAAGCAGAAATTTAAAAATTTATAGGAGGCTTGACATGGCAAAGATTGAAGCGATTGAAGGTATTGGTCCGGTATACGGAGAAAAACTATTAGCTATTGGAGTTAGAACGGTAGAAAAATTATTAAAGACCGGTGCTACAAAAAAAGGAAGAATACAACTTGCAGAAGATACTGGTATCAGTGAAAAGTTGATTCTTACATGGGTTAATCATGCAGACTTATTCAGAATAAAGGGTGTTGGACCCCAATACTCTGAATTATTAGAAGCATCAGGAGTAGATACAGTTGTTGAACTAGCAAATCGTAATCCTGAAAACTTATTTGCTAAAATGTGTGAAGTTAATGCTGAAAAAAGACTTGTTAGACTTACCCCTGCCCTAGTACAGGTGCAAAGCTGGGTTAGCCAAGCAAAAGATCTACCAAGAGCGGTATTCTATTAATTAAAAAAAGAAATCAAGTTGGAAAAACAAGTTTTACTAATTTGACCAAGCTGTTTAGTTATTAAACAGCTTTTTTCATTTCTTTTATTTTTTTATTCTTTTATTATTTTTATTCTTTTATTTTTTTTATTCTTTTATTTTTTTGTTTCTTTTATTTTTTTTATTTCTTTTATTTTTTGTTTCTTTTTGTGTTTTATCTTTTTACTTTATATGAGTTGTCTGTATTCAGTGGGAGAAATACCAAAGTGCTTTTTAAATAGTTTGGTAAAATGAGCCACATCCTTGTAACCTAACTTGTCTGAAATTTCATAGACCTTGTCATTGGTAGATTTAAGGAGTTTTTTTGCTTCATTCATTTTGTATCTTATAACATGATCGGTAAAAGACTCATCGGTTACCTGCTTAAAAATCTTACTTAAGTAGTTAGGATGGATTTGAAGTCTTTCTGCAATGGTTACAAGAGAGACATCTTCATAAACACTTTCTTTAATGTATCTTAAGCCCTTGTTTACTAAGAAATTGTTTTGTTTACTATCAGACTCTTCTATGGCTTGGGTAATCTCTTTAATGATACTAATCAAGAAATTTCTCATATCATCAATGGAGATTAGTTCATTTATAGAGTTATATAGGTCATTTTCTTTATTGTAAAATCGGTAATTGGTTATTTCTAAAGAGTATATGATTCTTATTAAAAAGACAGATAACAAAAAGGCTATTCTTTCTTTTTGCCTTACATCATTTGCAACAATATGCTTGGAAGATTGCATAATCTGGTCAATTATTTCTTTTACACTGGCATGACTTTTGTTTCTTAAGGCTAAGACCATATCTTCTTCTCTGGTCTTTAAAATATTATCAAAGTCGTCAACCACTATCTTTTCTTTTGTAGCCTTTATTTTCAATTGAGCATCTACTACCACGTTTTTACCAAGAATAACCCTGTATAGCATGGCATCTATGGCACTAATGTATGAAAGGGTTACCTTTTCAATAGAGCCACAGGTATTACCTACTCCAACAGAAAGGGAAAATCCCATATTTTTATTTACCCAGCTTTTAACATCTTGTAATCTAGAAATTAGAAAGTCTCTTTGAATTTTTTGTTTAGAACAAACCAAAAGGCCTATTCTGTTATCAAGATTAAAGGTATAGCACTTGTAGATGTCTTCTAGCTTTTGTTCCATAGTGCTCATTATGGCTGCCTTATAAAAGGAAAAATCATACATATTTAGTTTCTTTTGAGAGGATGCCAGTTCAAATTCAGCTAGACAGACTACAAAATTATTGTAATCAATATCTATTTCAGTGGTTATAGCTCTGTCAATAATTTCACTTTTTTGTCTTAATTTTCCTTCCATTAACATTCTAAAAAAGTTATCCTTGAGAACCATTATGTTCTCTCTTAACTTTCTTCTGATGTTGTCATTAAGACTGACCTCTCTAATCTTTTCATCTATTTGCTTTTTTGCTTCTAGTACCTTGTCTACTAGGGTCTGTTGCACAAGAGGCTTTGTTAAATAGCAAAAGGCATTGTTGGTAACTGCTCTTCTAGCATATTCAAAATTTCTATAACCGCTTATGAGTATAACCTTAATATTGGGATAGGTCCTATTTATTATCTCTAATAGGTCTAAACCGCTCATATCTGGCATAGAAATATCAGTTATAACTACGTTGGGCATGTAGGTATCAATCAAATCCAGGGCCTCAGAGGCGCTAGAAGCGATAGCACTTACATTAATGCCATGTTCCTCCCAAGGTATGGAAGTGGCCATTCCCTCTCTTATGGATTTTTCATCATCTACAATTATAATATCAATCATTTTCCTGCTCTTCCAACCTGTAGGGAACCCTTATTGTCACACTGGTTCCTTCTTTGTGCTTGCTCTCTATTTCTATTCCATATTCTGGGCCATAGTAGAGTTTGATTCTTTTTTGAACGTTTCTTAAGCCTGATTCGCTTTCTAGTCTAACAGAGTTGATACTGGCATTTATGAGGTTGAGTTTCTCTTCTGTCATTCCAATACCATTGTCTGTCACCTTTACTATTATATCATCTTTTTCTTTTTCAACACAAATAGAAAGCTTACCAGCATCTTGGTCTTCTAGACCATGAACAATAGCATTTTCAACAATTGTCTGAATAATGAGGTTTAAGATAACACATTTTTCTAAATCACTAGGACAAGATATTTCATAGGAAAAGGATTCTCCATAGCGAATTCTTTGGATATCTAAATAACATGCAATTCCTTCTAGGGCATCTTTAAAGGTGGTTAAATCTCTTCCCTTGTTAAAGACTTTTCTGTACATGGTAGAAAGGCTAACTACAATTTTAGATATTTCATCTACATCATGCTCTTTTGCCACCCAGTTAATGGTGTCTAGGGTGTTGTATAGAAAGTGTGGATTAATTTTATCTTGTAAGGATTGAAGTTCAAGTTGCTTTCTATAGAGTTCTGCTTGGTACAACTCTTCAATCAAAACAGTAACCCTGTCTGTCATTAGGTTATAGGCACAAAAGAGTTCCTTTATCTCATTATCCTTGCAGCCTCTTGCATCTAGTTTACTGCTAAAGTCACCAGAGCCTACCTTTTCCATACCAGCTACCAGACTAGAAATAGGTTCTTGTATATTAACACTAATAATCTTACTAAAAATCAAGTAACCTGAGGCTAAAACTAAGATGGCAAGAGTTAAAGAAATTAAAGTTGCATATTCATAAATTTTGGCAGAAAAATCTTTAAAAGGGATAACATACATAAGAAATACTTCTTTATCCAAATCTAAGGCTCTCATATGTAGATAATACCAAGAGTAGTTGTATTCAAAATCTACAACCTCTTCTTTGCTTAACTTATCATAGTTTCTTTGGGTAAATACCTTTAAATGTAGGGCCATTTCATCTTTGTAATCTGGATAGAATAAAAAGTCTTCTTTAGATACTAGGACATTTTTTGTGTTTGCTGTAAGACTGATCTCTTGTAAAAGTTGGGCAACCTTATCTTTTGACAAATTAAAGGAGATATAAAGACCCTTTGGTAAATCTTTATTCAATAAATCTGCCTTGTAGGTAAAACTTATATGTCCTTCACTTAAGGTTAAAATTCTATGCTTTTCCAATTCCTCCCAAGGTTTAAACTTACCCTTAGCATCAAAAAACCAAGGGAGTTTTACGTAAGAATAGGGTATTGCAAAAGAAGCTTGATCTCTTAAAAGATATTCTTGATCATAGTCATAGATTAAGACCTCTTCTATTAGGTCATTTGTTCCCACTGCCATCTTAAGAAAGTAGCTTACATCCTTGGGGGAACGACTGGGGTTACTCTTGTAATAATTATTTGCTGCATAGTCTGATAGTATAGATGAATTTGCAATTGAAGATGCTAACATGTCCATAATCTTTACTTGACTAGAGTAGACATCAACAATCTGCTTATCCATAACATTTATCATTTTTTCTCGATTTTTAGTGGACAACTTTACAATAAAAATATTAGTTGCTGATATTACCAATAAAACAGCAACTAGTAAGACTAGAAAGATGGTCATCATTCTAGATCTTAAGTTACCTTTATTAAATCTATTTTTTAAAGTTTTCATCCTAGTTTGCTTCTGACCAAGTCAACAGCCCTTTTGGCTTCATCTGTGGTCTTTGCATCATACCATATTACAGTTTTTCTATCCTTAAGAAAATCAATGTTTGCTTCTATTTCCTCTAAGCTTAAGGTAGCAATTGTAATCTTATCTCTAAGTTCTTTTTCATATTGCTTGTAAACTTCGATACCCCTTGGTGCATTGGGGTCATTGGATATTTCTATAAACTTTATATTTTCCACCTCAGCTACTGCAGGAATAACATGACCTCCTACAGAGTGTATATGGAAAAATACTCCATCAAAACTGTTAGCTATTTTTTCTAAATAAGGGACTTCAAATTCTCTGAACAACTCATCGGATAACATGGTAGTGGCATCCACTGATAAATGGCCAGCATATCCTTTAGGTAGTAATACATCAAAGCCAGATATGACATAATCCTGGTATTCATCTACTATTGAGGCTTGTTCTTTTAAAAGATATATAATTGCATCGGTACATTTTCCTGATAATTCTAACAAAGCATCAGGGTCATCATAGAAATCATAGAAAAAATCATTTCCTCTTAGGGCATTTACCACATCCAAAGGACCATCAATCCCCCTAAAGCGAATAAAAAGATTCTTATTCACTTTGCTTTTCATATATTTCATTCCTCCAACTACTAGATTACGCCATAGATTGTTTTCATCCACATTAGCTAATTTATAGTCTGAATAATCAAATATTTCTTGATGGTGCCAAGAGGTTCTATCTGTAAAGGATACTTCACCACCCATAAAGGCTGAGTGTTCAGCAATTCCATATCTTGCTGTTGTTGAGGGAATTATATCATCTTGGATATCTTCTCTAAGATTCCAATAGGTTGTATCTCTAAATATTAGAAAATCTAAATAGGTTTCCATATTATTAGGTAAGCCAAAGGAGTCCAAGCCTCTTTTAGGTACTGGAATATCCATAACCTCTTTAATTTGAATAAGAGCTCCTCCTTTTGAAGAGTTATATACTTTATTTGTTCTTTCAATTATTTCATTAGTTCTTTTCATATCCATAAAAATTTACCGCCACCTTTAGTTTGATAACAGTATACCTTTTTTTATAGCCTTGTTCAACATAACAAAAAGGATAAGATTTCTCTTATCCTCTAGGTTTAAATTTACTTTTTTTAATTATTATCTTAAATAATATACGAGATTTTTGCTTATCCTTTTATGGATCCAACCATAATTCCGCCAGCAAAATATTTCTGTAAGAATGGATATGCAATAAGGATTGGTATCATGGAAACAACCATCATGGCGCCCCCAAGTCCCTTGGAGTTAATTAGTAGCTCTGTGGGGTCGAAACCTTGAGCAATCATCATTTCCTCCCATAACTTATCATTTCCTTCACCCTTCATAACAGTTTCTCTGATTTTAACTGGGAAGGTCCATCTTTCAGGTCTTCTGATATAAATCATAGCGGCATAGAAAGTATTCCATAATCCAATACCTGTTAGTAGGCCTAGGGCTGATAGAACTGGCTTGGAAAGAGGAAGTATAATCTTCCAGAAAATGGTCATTTCTGCAGCTCCGTCTATTCTTGCAGACTCGGTCAGTTCGTTAGGAATTGACCAGTAATAATTTCGAATCAGAGTCATGTTCCACCCCGATGCTAGTCCTGGAATAAATAGGGCCCATAGTGTATCCATTAGTCCTAATGCTCTAATAAGCAAGAAGCCAGGAATTGTTCCTCCACCAATTAGCATTGGGATAATAACCATGTAATATGCAAAGAAGTTCTTTCCAGGTAATTCTCTCTTACTCATTGTGTAGGCACCTAAGGAGTTAACCAATAAGGTTAATGGAGTTCCTACTGCAGTTATTAGAACTGAGTTAAGTAAGGGTCTATAAACTGAGTTATCTTTAATAATCATTCCGTAGAAGGCTAAACTTGGACGTGAAGGCCAAAGTTGTAGGGTTCCTACTGATGTTTCACTTAATTCAAATGAGTTTTTAAGAACAAACAATACAGGAACAACAATAATTACGGTGAATACGAAAAATCCCAATATGTTGAATACGTTAAATATTTTTTCTCCTAATGATCTTTTTAACAATTTACTTCACCTTCTTCCTATATAATCGTTCTTCCATCTTCTGTTAAGTATTTACTTGCAAAGTTAGCACTCAACATAAGGATAGTTGAAATAATCGAGTTAAACAGTCCTGTCGTGGTTGACATACTGAATTTTCCTTGTCTAATACCAGTTCTGAATATATAAACGTCTAATACTAGAGCAGTTTCATCAAGTAGTGGATTTCCATCTGTAAGGGTAAAAATAGGTTCGAACAGTCCTCCCATGATTCCTGAGAAGGAGAATACTAAAAGAACAATTATTGTATTTTTAATACCAGGTAATGTGATGTATCCTGTTTGTTTCCATCTAGAAGCACCGTCGATAACAGCTGCTTCATATAACTCGGGATCAACACCACCAAGTGCCGCCAAGTAAATAATGGATGAATACCCTACTCCTCTCCACAACCTCATAAAGGTCATAACAAGAGGGAAGATTTTTGGTTTACCTAAGAAGTATATCTTTTCCCCTCCAAGCAGAGCAATAACTGTATTTATGTATCCAGTACTAGGAGACATCAATTGAATAAAGATACCACTTACAACAACCCATGTTAGGAAGTTAGGAAGTGTAGAAATGGTTTGTACACTTTTCTTAAACCACATTATACGTATTTCATTCAATAACAAGGCCAAGATTATGGGAGCGGGTTTTAGGAACAAATAGTCCAAACCAATAAACACCCATGTGTTTCTAAAGGCATCCCAGAAAGCTCTCAAACCGAACAGCCTATCAAAGTTCTCAAATCCACACCAATACTTAAAACCACCTGATGTGAACTCTTGGAAAGCAATCATGATACCTGGCATAGTTATATAGCGGAATATATAATACAGTATCAATCCGGGAACAATCATAAGATAAATAGTTATATTTACCTTTGTGAAGATTCTTTTTACATTCTTCTTATAAACTCTCTCATTACTTACGTCCAATTACAACACCAACCCTTCTTTAATAAATCCCTGTATTTTCGATATTATAATAATATTGTTATTTTATCATACATAGGTCTTTCTCAATACATGAAAATAATAACTTTTATTGTATTTATATGATTTTTCAAATATTTGAGCCTACAAAGCCTTTTAACAAATCAACACAAGCCCTAACATCTGCCATGTCTACCATGCCAACAGGACCATGGACATAACGCATAGGAATTGAAATACCACCTGTGCGTACCCCTTGATTTGAGGTATATATTGCCCCTGCATCTGTACCGCCAGCATCTAAAACTTCTGTCTGCCACTTAATATCTGAACTTTCACAAATCTCTTTCATTTTTGAAATTACTTTTTGGTCGCATATTACAGAGCGATCCATAATCTTAATAGCAGCTCCACCACCTAAAATAGCATTTCCATCTTTTACTGTAGGTGTGTCAAAAGATGATGTAACATCTACCGCAACCCCTATGTCTGGCTTTATTACCCTGCTGGCAACTATGGCTCCCTTTAGGCCTAATTCTTCTTGGCTAGTAAAAGCATAATAAATATCATGATAGGGATCAGTAGCTTCCATAAGAGCCTTAATGGCAACATAGCAACCTATCCTGTTGTCTATTGCTTTACCTATAACCCTATTGTTTTTTAATTCACATAAAGGTCCATAATAAGAGCCAACATCCCCAGGCTTTACATATTGCAGAGCATCTTCTTTATCCTTAGCTCCTATATCTGCAAAGAGGTCTCTTACATTGTTACCTTTAATTTCTCCAGTATCCTTTTTATATCCTAAAACTCCCACTGTTCCATTTTGAAAAACAATACGATTTCCTATAGATAGAGCTACAGGGATACCACCAATAGGTCTTAGGTTTATAAAGCCCTCACCAGTGACTCCCATAACCATAAAGCCAATCTCATCTTTGTGAGCAGAAATCATTATTCTCTTCTTGTCTTTTCCATTTCCTTTTTTAAGGGCTATAAGATTGTCTATACCATCATAGATAATCTCATCTACATAATCTTTTACTAAATCTTCAATAAGCAAGTTAACTTCATCTTCTCTCCCGCTCACTGCAAAAGTAGAGGTCAGTTTGTCCAGTAATTCCATTTATTCTTGTATGATAGGTCAAGGACTTATCATACTCCTCCTATTATTTATTCTAATATATCCGGTTCAAAACTCTTTTGTTTTTCTTCCCTTATTAATTTAACCATCTTCTTGCTTTTTGTCAAAACTAGAATCAGTAACAAAAAGTTGGTTGTAAGAAAGAGAAGCTGAAATTGGGGAACTTCAAACACGAAAAAAGCATTTACATTATTTTCTATAAATCCCTTTAAGAGCCCTCCTACCATAGGAGCAATAGCTATTATTGTAGCAATGGTTGCTGTATAAAAGCCATCATACAAGGACCGGTCTTCTTGGGGAATTATTGCATACTTCTTTGTAAACAAGGTTATTGAAAAAAATGGTCCAGTAATTGAGGCAGTTATATTAACAATTATGGTCATAATGTATCTGGTTGTCATACCGGTAAATCCCCACATGAGAGAATCCACAAAGTAGGCTATAAAACAAAAGATTAATAAAAGGTCTGTGTTGTACTTATCCACCACCTTACCTATAAAGGGATACCATATAAACTGTAAAAGAACGTTTAAAATGGCAGCAAGGGATAAAAAGGTATATGAAAGACCTAAGTAATTTAATTGATAAAGTATGTTGTAGGACATGGCTATATACCAAATGAAATAAAAGGTGGAAACAAAGGTCATAAAACCCATAAATTCCTTATTCTTAATGGGAACTAAAAAGACATCCTTAAACTTAATCTTATTTCTAACCTTTTTAACCTCTGGCTCATGAATCTTGTAAAAGGAAAAGCTCTCTAGCCACATCATTATCCAAGACAAGGAAAAGACAATTAAAATAGCTATATATTGGTCTTTTGATGAGTCTATAAAAGAAGATATGATTATTGGAATTAAAAAATGGGCAATTAAAGAGATCTTATTACGGACACTCATGTAACGGCCCCTTATTTTTACATCAATTAAATCCACAAACCAACTATTAATAGCAATAGCCATAAAGTTATTCAAGGCATAGGCTATTAGTGACATAGCAATCATGGTATAAGATGCCAGGGGGCCAGAGTATACCAGGGGGACCCAAGCAGTTAAAACCAAGAGGGTCTTTATAATTGTGTTTGATATTAAGATAAATCTTTTTCTACTTCGAATCCTTTGCATTAGATAACCTGCAAAGATGGTTAGCATACCTGCTACCGTCCCTAAAATTGGGATATAGCCTATTAAGACCTCAGGTGCATTTACCTTATTAAAAAGACCAGTAAGATAGGTAGCCCCTGTCATAAGAGCAAAGACCGTACCTATAAATCCTTGATTTATAAACCAATCTCTATCTTTTTTCCCAGGAAGAGTTAATAGCCTAGTGTCGTTGCCATATAGTAAAACAGTGAAAAATTTCTTTAAGGAGTCTTTTAACTTTCTTTGCATACTAGAACTCCTGTAGGGTTAATATTTCAGGACCATTAGCACCTATTGCAATAGTATGCTCGTACTGTGCTGACAGTGACCCATCACGGGTATAGGCTGTCCAACCATTAACTTGATCCACATACAGCTCATGGCCTCCTTCGTTTATCATAGGTTCTATAGTGAAAACCATTCCCTCTCTTATTCGCATCCCCCTACCCTTTTGCCCATAATGCAAAATGGCTGGGTCTTCATGCATATCCATTCCGATACCATGACCAGTAAATTCTCTAACAACTGAATATCCATTTTTTTCAGCATGGCTTTGTATATGATATCCAATATCTCCCAATCTATTACCATCTATAGCTTGTAAGATACCTAAATCTAAGCAAGTTTTTGTAACTTCCATAAGTTTTTTTGCTTCAAGACTAATTTTGCCAACAGCATAACACCAGGCAGAATCTCCCATCCAGCCATCTTTTTCCGCTACCATATCTACCTTTATAATGTCTCCCTCTTTTAAGATATATCCTGAGGGCATGCCATGACAAATCTCATCATTTACAGAGGTACAAGAAGCATAAGGATAACCTTGATAGCCCTTTTGTGCGCAACGGGCACCATGAGAGCTGATAAACTCTTCTACAAATCTGTCAATATCCATGGTGGAAATACCAGGTTTTATAAAATCTCTTAAATTCTCATGACAGGCGGCAACTATTTTGCCCGCCTCTTTTATTTTACTTATCTGGGCCTTGGTTCTTATATTAGTCATAGGGCTTCCTTTTAATTTTAATGAAAATATATCATTGTCCCACTTTTATATCAAGCAGTGTACTGTCATTAATAAAGAAATAACTAAAATGCATGGTTTTATTTAGAGTCTTTAATCTATCTATAAGAGGTTGAATGGGCATGTCCACTATAAAAACCAACAATTGGTCTGCATCTTCTGTAAGAGGATAAAAGATTTTGTCATAAAAATCAATTTCATCAAGAACAGCTTGGCCAGTTATTTCATAATAAAAGCTATCATATCCCTTACTATCATAAAAATCATAGTGATCATAGAAGACATGGCTTTTTCTTAAGTAGTCTAAAGGCACATTGAAATAACCATAAAAATTATAATCATCATCAAAGGCTGTATCATTAAAGGTTGCATCCACAAAGGTCCACTTACCATCAATTTCAACTATATTCCAAGTATGGGCTTCTCCGTCCACCTCTCCATTTACTTTAAAGCTCTTTAAGCCTACCATATTGGACAACATGTAAAAGGCATCTGTGTAGCCTTGACAATTTGCAAGTCCAGTAATAAGAGAATAAGCACCGGTTATATTATCCTCATCATCTTGTCCTAGAGCTTCATTTGAGTATTCTAATCTATCAATTATATAGTCATGAATAATAAGTTCTTTTTCAAAGTCAGACATTCCTTCTTTTACATTTGTTTCAACAAAATTCTTGGCTATATTGTACAGTTCTCTTTCTTTGTAGTTTAAAAGAGAACTATCTTTAGTCCTATAAGCATAATAGACATTATCTCCAGCATAATAATTCATTTCATAAAGAGCATACAGATTTCCATTACTTCCAGATAAAAGGGTTCTTTTTATGCCCTTCAAAGAATAAGTGCCTAGCTCTTCTACATCTGCTAGATCTTCTTCTAAGCTTACTCTTAAAAATATGGTGAAATATCTTTTTGCTAGACTTTCTTCAAAGTACTTGTAAAACTCATCTTTGCTCCCAATATAACGAGCATCATTAATGCTCAATTGATCAATCTGCCAGTTTTTAGAGTAGGGGTTAAAGACATAGTCACTTTGAATACTCTTGGTGTATTGGGTGTTCATAACAACACAGGCTGATAAAAGCATTACAGCAACAATGGTTAGTATTAGAAGTAGCTTTTTGTAGGACCTGTACATCTTTTTACACCTGCTTACACAAAAGTATATAAGCTCCACTTATACACCTACATTTTATCACAAGTTTAGAAAAGTTATTGCAAGTTACCCTATTTCTTTGAATAATATACAAAAAAATGATGTAAAAAGCTTAAAATAAAGAAAGAAGCAAATATCATAGTCCCCATTAATAGGTATGAAAGAAGCAGCTTCTTGTTATATAATATTAGTGATTGGATAAATAAAACAATACTAATAATATATGGAGGTATTTTGATGAAGTTAAAAGAAAACTGTAAGTATGACATTATGGCAGTTACAAGTATGGGGGTAAGGATTACACCAGTAAATCGCCAGCCAGTTAATGTTAGCAATCTATATGAAATGCAGGCTACCAGTGCAGAAAGTAATGTTCTTAATGTATCTTCTGCTCTTGGTCTAAAAGCTAAGGTTTTAACCAAGTTTGTTAAGGACAGCCCTATTGCCCTTTATATAAAAGGTGAATTAAGAAAAAGAAACATTGAATTTGAAGGTAAAGATGTAGACCAAGAAGGTCCTTGGGGATACAGACACCAGTTCAATATAGCAGATAGTGGTTATGGAGTAAGAGGACCTAGGGTTCTTAATGATAGGGCTGGAGAGGTGGGAAGAACAATTAAAGCTTCAGACTTTGATTTAGATAGAATATTTAAAGATGAAGGATGTAGAATTCTTCATATTTCAGGCCTAATAGCAGCCCTTTCTGAAGATACAGCCCAAGCTTGTCTTGCAATTGCTAAAAAAGCAAAAGAACATGGCACAGCTATTTCTTTTGATTTAAATTACAGGGAGTCCTTTTGGAAGGATCGTAAACAAGAACTAGGATTAGTCTTTAAAGAAATTGCCTCCATCTCTGATGTTTTAATAGGAAATGAAGAAGATTATCAATTAGCCCTAGGCATTGATGGTCCAAAAGGCGGAGGACATGAAGTGTCCAAAATTGATGGTTTTAAAGAAATGGTTACAAGAGTATCCAAGGCTTATCCTGAAGCTAAGGTCTTTGCCAACACCTTAAGACAGGTCAACAGTGCTAACAATCACCTTTGGGGAGCTCTTTTGTATGCACAAGACAAGTGGCATGCTGTAGAGCCTAGAGAAATTGAGGTTCTAGACAGAATAGGTGGAGGAGATGGCTTTGTAGGAGGCCTATTATATGGTCTGCTAAAACAATGGCCTTATGAAAACTGCTTAAACTTTGCTTGGGCCAGTGGAGCCTTTGCAACAACAGTACTAACAGACTATGGTCAACCAGATAATGAGGATGTTATTTGGAGTATTTATGAAGGAAATGCCAGAGTAAAAAGATAAAAAAAGAATATTTTTTGAAAAATAAAAAGGCTATATATTAAAAATATAATGGCCTTTTTTTATTATTACAATTATAGAACCTTTTTTCTATTTCTTCATTTGGGCAACTTTTTCTCTTAAAAGATTAAGTTCTTCTGCCATTTCGAAATATTTATCAACTTTCATAATAACTAATTCAGCATAACCGTTTCTAGTTATAATAATAGGTTCTTTTTCTTTTGAGCACATTTCTAAAGTTTTTTTAGAGTCCCTTAGAACAGCTATAGGTACTATTTTGGGTATCTTCATCTTACGCCCTCCCTTATTAGTATGCTATCCTAAATAGAACATAATATCAATATACTTTTCTAAATAATACCCATATTTTGTAATTATTGTCAAAAATATTGTCTTAAATAACACACAATATTTAACTTTTTCTTAAAAAACTATTCCTTCTCCCACTTTAAAATAGGCTTTCTAGCTGCTCCTACCTCATCTAGTCTTCTTACATAGGTGGTGTAGGGGGCATTTCTAACCATTTCACCATCTTCTTCTGCTTCTTTTGCTATCTTTTTCATAACCTCAATAAAGCCATCCAAGGTCTCCTTGGTTTCGGTTTCTGTAGGTTCAATCATCATGCTTTCACTTACTATGTTAGGAAAATATATGGTAGGTGGATGATAGCCATAGTCAAGAAGCCTTTTTGCCATATCCAAGGTACTTACATTATGCTTATCCTTTTGCCAGTCTCCAGATAGAACAAACTCGTGCATACAAAATCTATCAAAAGGAATTAAGAAGCTATCTCTAAGACCAGCTAAGATGTAGTTGGCATTTAACACTGCAGTCTGGCTTGCCTTTTTAAGGCCATCAGGTCCCATGGTCAAAATGTATGAAAGAGCTCTAATATAGACTAGGAAGTTTCCATAAAAGGTTCTAACTCTTCCAATAGATAGGGGTCTATCATAGTCTAAGAAATATTTATCATCTTTTTTAGAAATAACTGGCTTGGGCAAGAAGGGTACTAATTTTTCAATAACACAAATTGGACCAGCTCCAGGGCCACCACCACCGTGGGGTGTAGACATGGTTTTGTGTAAATTAAAGTGAACCACATCAAAGCCCATATCAAAGGGTCTAGCAATACCCATAATGGCATTAAGGTTTGCTCCATCGTAATAGAGTAGACCTCCCTTGTCATGAACGATTTTTGCCATTTCCACAATGTTCTTCTCAAAAAGTCCTAAGGTATTGGGGTTGGTTAGCATTAGACCTGCTACTTCTTCATCCATTAATTCTCTAAGAGCATCAATATCTACTAAACCTTCATCATCCGACTTAACTTCAACCACATCAAAACCTGCTGTGACAGCAGAGGCTGGATTGGTTCCATGAGCTGAGTCAGGAATAATCATCTTGGTTCTTTTAAAATCTTTTCTATTGTCATGGTAGGCCTTAATTATCATAATACCTGCCATTTCACCATGGGCTCCCGCTGCTGGTTGCAAAGAGGCTCCTGGCATTCCAGTAATCTCACAAAGTAACTCTTGTAATTGATAGGCGGCAGCTAAGGCTCCTTGGGTTTGAGAACTATCCTGATAAGGATGCAGAGCACTAAAGCCCTTTAGTCTAGCAACATCCTCATTTATCTTAGGATTATACTTCATGGTACAAGAACCTAAGGGATAAAATCCTTGGTCAACCCCATAGTTTAACTTTGAGATATTGGTAAAGTGCCTTATTATATCAATCTCTGAAACCTCAGGTAAATCCAATTCTTCTTTTCTTAAATATTTATCTTCTACCTTATGCTCTTTAACTTGGCTTTTGGGTAGAGAGAAGGCCTTATTACCTTCTTTTGAATAATCAAATATTAGCTTAGTCATTGTATTCACCTACCCTCTTTAAAAATTCATCCATATCTTCTTTTGTTCTTTTCTCAGTAAGAGCTATGAGCCAACCTTTTTTCGTATTTAGTCCACCAATAATCTTATGTTCAAAAAGATGTTTATTTAGCTTATCTAAATCTAAATCTGTCTTAAGAGTAAACTCATTAAAGAAAGGAGCATCAGAAACTTTTTGGAACTTACCAGTCTTTAAAAGGCCTTCATAGAGGTAATGGGCATTGTCCATACTTCTTTGGGCTACTTCTTTTAAGCCTTCTTTACCAGTGATACTTAAGTATATGGTGGCCATAAGGGCGCATAGGGCTTGATTTGAGCAAATGTTGGAGGTTGCCTTGTCTCTTCTAATGTGTTGCTCTCTAGCTTGCAAGGTTAAAACATAGGCTGTTTTTCCTTCCACATCTACAGTCTTTCCTACAATTCTTCCAGGTATTCTTCTCATAAGCTCTTTTGTGCAAGCGAAAAATCCTAGATAAGGTCCTCCAAAACCTAAGGGAAGACCTAGGGGTTGCCCTTCTCCTACTACAAAATCTGCACCAAATTCAGATGGAGCTTTTAAAAGGGCTAGGGCCATAGGATTAGCTGAAACTATTAATTTAGCTCCCTTATCCTTTACATATTTCCCTATTTGGTCCATATCATAGATATCTCCATAAAAAGAAGGATACTGAACACAAACAGCAGCTGTAGAAGAAAGATCCTTATTAAACAAATCCTCTACATCAAGCTTTTCATACTTAATATTTCTAAACTTTAAATAGGTTGCCACAGTCTCTTCATATTCAGGATGAAAATCTCCTAAAAGCAAGATATCTTCCCTATTTCTAACCAAAGATGAAGCTATAACACAAGCTTCAGCCAAGGATGAAGAGCCATCATACATAGATGCATTAGCAACATCCATTCCGGTCAACTTACATATCATAGTTTGGAATTGAAAAATCCCAGCTAGGGTACCTTGGCTAATTTCTGGCTGATAGGGAGTATAGGCTGTAAAAAACTCCTGCCTTGAAATCATATGTCCAATAACTGAAGGAATATAGTGGTCATAAGCTCCAGCACCTAAATAGCAGGCATATTGTTCTGTGTTAGCATTTTTTTCTGCTAAACCCTGCATGTACTTTATTAATTCCATTTCAGACATGGCAGGTGGAATATTTAAGGGCCTATTTAACCGAACTTCCTGTGGAATATCCGAAAACAGATGGTCTATGTCTCTTGCCTTACACTTTTCGAGCATCAATTTCCGGTCATCATCGGTTACCGGTATGTATCTCATCTAAACTTCCTCACTTTCGAGGAAATCGTTATATTCTTCCTCGGTCATAAGGTCATCAAGTTCAGAATCGTCATCTAAGATAACTTTTGCAAGATAAGTTTCATAGGGGTTTTCGTTTAAAAGCTCAGGACTATCTTCTAGTTCAGGATTTCCTTCAACTACAGTTCCATCAAGAGGCATATAAACTTCTGCTGCTGTTTTAACCGACTCAATAGTGCAAAGAACATCTCCTTTGCTTAAAACTGCATCCTGTTCAGCTGCTTCCACATAAACTATATCTCCAAGTTGATCTTGTGCATAATCAGTAATACCGATATATGCAAATTTTCCGTCTTTTCTAATCCATTCATGATCTTTTGTAAATTTCATACCTAACTCCTTGCTATTTTTCTATTTTTTGTATTTTTTATTATAAAACGGTTTTTTCACCGTTACAGCCTTTAATTTCTTGTTTCTGACCTCTACAAAAAGGTTTTGTCCTGATTTTGCATATGAAGCATCCACTAAAGCTAAAGCACAGGTCTTGTCTAAAGAGGGACAAAAACTTCCACTTGTTACATAACCTACCTTTTGGTCATCTTCATTATACACTTCATAACCAGTTCTTGGCACTCCTCTATCTATCATTTCTAGTCCTGCCAAGGCTTTTTTATCATCACTTTCTAAAATACTTTCTAAGGCCTTTTTCCCTATAAAGTCTTTTTTATCCATTTTAACAAAAAACTTCAACCCAGCTGAAAGAGGATCAATATCCTTAGATAGTTCATTGCCATATAAAGGCAAGGCACTTTCAAATCTCAAGGTATCTCTAGCACCTAAGCCACAGGGTTTAGCACTTGCATCTAAAAGGCTCATAAAGACCTTTTCAATGTCCTCTGCCTTAGTATATATCTCAAAGCCATCTTCCCCTGTATAACCGTTTCTAGATACCATAGCTTTTACACCACAAACACTAACATCTTCTACAAAGGTGAAAAAGCCCATTTTATCCAAATCTAAGTCAGTAAACTTTTGAAGAATTTCTACTGCTTTTGGTCCTTGAAAGGCCACAACCCCCATAGTTCCTGATAGGTTTTCTACTTTTACATCAAAGCCTTGCTTGTTTTTGTTAATCCATTCAAAATCCTTATCTGTGTTAGAGGCATTTGTTATGAGCATAAGCTTATCTGAGTTAATCTTATACACTAAAATATCATCTACACAGCCCCCATCTTCATAGCACATGGGCGAGTACATAATACGATTATCAGCAACCGCTTCTATGTCATTTGTAAGTAGGTAATTTATGAAAGAAGAAGCATCTTTTCCGGTAATAGTAACTTGACCCATATGGGATACATCAAATATCCCTGCATGGTCTCGAACAGCATTGTGCTCTTCAATGATGGAAGTGTATTGAATGGGCATATAAAACCCACCAAAGTCTACCATCCTTGCCTTTAAGGATTGGTGTAGGGAAGTTAAAGGTGTCCTTTTCATCTGTTATCTCTCCTAGAATATATATTTATAATATGTATCACCCCACTACTTGTCAATGTGGTAATCATTCATTATCTTTTTTTCATTTTTTCGTACATTTCATTGTAGTACAAATAACCATCTGGATTGGAACCTGGGGATATTTGATTGCCAATAGCCATCATAAAGCCAGGACATTTCCTACCTAAATCCATACATCTTTTTACCTCAGCCTCTATCTCTTGCTTGTCCCCTCTCATTATAATTCTGGTATCTGCATTACCCACTATAGCATGAGTTTTTCCATACTTTTCGCAAATATATTGTAAATCTGTAAGAGGCTCAAAAATAAAGGCATCTATACCCATATTGGCAAAACGATCTATAAATGCATCAAAGCCTCCATCACAGGTAAATAAGACTTTTTTACCTGCCTCTTTTAAAAGGCTAATATTCTTTGTCACATAAGGAAACACATACTTATCATACCATTCAGGGGCAATAAAGGGACCAGATGACCAAACCATATCATCGTGAATCATGCATATATCCACATCTGACTGGGCCAAGGCCTTAAAGTGTTGAGAAATCCATTGGGAATACCTAATAGCAAAATCTCCAAAGCGATCTAAATCCTCTCCCGCTGCCCAAAGCAACATATCCCAGCCTAACATCTCAAGCATACCAGATATACAAGTCACATATATTCCAGAAGTACTTACTCCATGAGGACGTCTCAAGCGTCTAGCCTTATACTCTTTAGACAATTTATCAGCCAAGGCATCTATATCCACTGTGCCATAGGTTTCATAAAAGTCCAGATTATATACTTCCTCAGGATCTAAAAATCCTTCTATCTTGTTATCTATAAAGTCTTCATAGCCTTCAATAAAGCCTGCATGACCCATTTTTGTTCTTTTATTATCAAATATTTCCCCATGAATTCTTGTGGTCCAAAAAAGAGAAATATCCCAGTTTTTCTCAAATTCTATAACCGCCTTGTATTTTGTTTCATCATCAGAATTAGCATTTACATCAATGCCTGTAACCGCTTTTAATAGACCATATGCCCCTTGATAGGCATATTCGGTTCTAGGTATAATATCTGGCATTTGCAGGTTAATGGCCTGCATTCCAAGTTCATAAGACATAGTATCACTCTCCCCTTGTCAATTTTACCATTTATGATTATCTTTTCAATATAGATAGGTTTTGAGTTTCCACAAAATTCAACTTACAAGCTAAAACCTCAAACTGTTATTCGAATATATATATAATATTCCGCAAAAAAACCTTTGTTTTGGGGCTAAAACGAGGAAAAGTCTCCAATATTTTTGTATTATTAATTTGAACTAAAAATTGTACTAAACAAAATAAAAGGGAGACTCTTCATGAATAATATTACACAAAAGTCTTTACAACAAAACGGGAAACAGTAAATTTTGCAAAGAAAATAGCAAAAGACTCAAATCAAGTAGAAACCAAGTTCATTACTCAGTCTATTTATGGGATTTTAAAATCTGGAAGCGTTGTACTTAGAAAAATTGGAGTGGCTCTTGACGAGTCTATTGATATCAAAAATACTATTGACCGGCTAAGTCGAAATCTGAAGTACTCCATTTCAAAAGAAGTCCAAAGAAACTACAGTGCAGAAATGGTAAAACACCTATGAGAAGGTCCTGTCGTTTTAGTAGATGATTCTGCCAAATTTATGAGTTAAAACACAAACTAATTAACACTACCCTGCATGATTATTGCTTTTCGCAAAAACTCTTTACACTAACGTTTCTTTTACTTAAAGTTTGCAGCTAATCTACATCTGGATAATTTTAATTAATGCTCAAATTTGCTTTTATAATTCACCACATATATGTGTTTTTCTTTTTTTTGCTCTAATCATTAACACCTTTAATATTATATATAGTCATATTCCACAGCTCCGCATCTTGAACATGTTCTTTTATACACACGCACATTGCTCTGCCAGTTCTCATCATAATATGTATATTGGTATATCCATCCACCCCAATTGTGCCCTAGAGCTGGTATAACCTGTGTTGACAATACTTCGCTACACCCATAACAGATTTGTGAGCGTATGCCTGAAGCTGTGCAGGTTGCTGATTTTGTAACTGTCCAGTATGTACCTCCAGAATGATTATTGGGGTTAATAGGTAATGATTCATTCTCGGTATAATTGCATCCTGTTCTTGTACAGTGTCTTGACTTAGTACCAGGTGTACAGCATGTTGATGCTATGATAGTATTCCAGCCTGATAAGTTATGGCCTAATGCAGGAATCTGTGAAGTGCCAAGTATTGCAGAACACCCGTTACAGATTTCTCTTTTAGAGCCTGCTGTTGTACAAGTTGGATTACTTATAATTACAGTATGGCTTCCACCTGAATGATTGCTTGAATTTAACGGAAGATCCCTTTGCTCATAATATGAACACCTTGAGCAGTCTCTTCTTTCAGTTCCTTTTACACAGCAAGTAGATGCTTGAACAGTGTACCATGAACCTATGTTATGACCTAATGCAGGAGTTGATGATGTATTCAATACTGCTGAACATCCATTACATATTAGATTTTCAGAACCTGAAGATGTACAAGTTGGATTGGTAACTATCTGCCAGTATGATCCTCCTGAATGGTTGTTTGGATTTAATGGAAGATCTCTTTGCTCATAATATGAACACCTTGAGCAGTCCCTTCTTTCAGCTCCTTTTACATAACAATTAGATGACTGGACCGTATACCATGTACCAAGATTATGACCTAATGCTGGAATTGATGATGTATTCAATACTGCTGAACATCCATTGCATATTAGATTTTCAGAACCTGAAGATGTACAAGTTGGATTGGTAACTGTTACCCAGTTTGACCCTCCTGAATGGTTGTTTGGATTTAACGGAAGATCCCTTTGTTCAATTGCACCACAGTTATTACAAGTTCTTGATTCTTTCCCTAGAGTTGCACATGTAGACTCAGCCGTTTCTGTCCAATCACTCCAGTCATGGGCTTGGTTTAGTACATATTCGTAATATTGCTGATTAGGATGAAACCATGCTGAAGGCTGTTTAAAATGCATAGGCCATACAGCATGTCTACTTCCTTGGAAATTATTAAAACATACATCATCAGGATTGTTATGATCTCTATGTGCTACTAAATAGAACTTTATAGAGTCTCCGCACTCCATACCTAAATCGAGTAAATCGAACCTATATTGCTTTGTTGTATAACTAAAATAATAACTTGTATCATATTGCCTACGATTCCACCCTGTATCATTTAAATTGTAGTACATGACAATTTTGCTGCAGTCAAAGTTATTAACCTGAGGAATAGCCGTTCCGTCATCACTTCTAGCGTAGGCATATATAAAGAACTCATTTTCATTAAAATAATCGCCACAAATAAAGTCCATATCAGCACCAAAATTATATTCATAAGCATACCTGAAGAAAGGAAATAGCTTAGTAGTTACTTGTTCAGAATCGGGATCTCCTATACGGCATTAAATATGCACATGGGTCGGAAATATTAATACACCACAGTCATCTTGAATTTGGCCAAGTATAGTATCTTCATGGACTTCTTCATTTTCTGTTAAAAAAGAATGTGGAATTATATGCCAATAAGTAAAATAATAATCTTTCCCTTCAATGGTTGACTTTATTGTTATAAACCCAGACTAATCAGGTGGATAAGCATCTTGCTGATTTTCCACTACATACCCTGGAAATAAAGGATATACATCCATATGTTTAGGCATGTAAAAATCTGTACCAGTATGAGGGTTTTGACCACTTGATCTTCTGGGTTGGTTTAACTTGCTAATCACAGGTGCATAATCATTGTTGCCTAGGCTATTGCGTTGAGGAGTTTTTGCTGAAGCAATTGGTGATCTTCCATAGTATTCAACAAAAAAGACTGTTAAATCACATGTATTAGCCTTCACCATTATAAGTGATATTAGTACTACTACGATTAAAAATTTAATTAAAATACTTTTATTTTTCATTGTTTTGACTTCCTATTAATCAAAAACTAAACTACTGTACTCAATGAAATAGGAAACTCGATTATATGTATTTCCACCTATCTTGACATCCAGCTTCGCTTTTTGGTCATCGAAAGGTAAAAACATTGCAATAGTATCTTTCTCATTTACAATGGATATAACACAATCTTTTCCTGTCTCTAAGTCAAGCACCACTGCTTCATGATAAAAAGGGATATCTTTCCTTTGTAGTGAATATGTCAGTAGAATCTTATGCTCATAACCTGAAGAAACAGCAGCAGAACAATAATTATATTTACTATCATCATATCCTCTTATACTGCCATCTTCTAAGTTATGTATTCTGGATCCTTTCAAATCACATGTAAACATATATGGATAAGAGATAGCTACTTTGCTAATTGAATTTCTATCATCACCATAAATTACCTGCGAGGTGTAATTTGAAATATCTAAACACAAAACTTTATAAGGGGTATTTATATAAACGATATCATCACTTACCCATTGCAGAACATTAGTGTATCCTTTTGTATAAGGTATAGGTTTTTCAGTTTTTGTTACAGTGTCCATTACCCATAGTTTGCCGCCTTCATAATCTGTTCTTTCTGTGAAGTAAAGCATTTTTGTCCCACTGGGGTTAAATGCAGGTTTGCCTGCCCATACTTTCCTGTAGATTGTTTCATTGTATGTATAGAATGAGTATCCGCCTGCTTCTTTGCTATTATACACTTCAAGTCTGCCTTCATCTAGATTAACTAGATAAATCAGGCCCCAACAATCTATTACCCAATCATCACTGTTGGGTATTTTATGTGATGAAAATTTATCATCACCAGGCACTAATATCTTCTTTCCATCTTTAACCAAGTATTTGAAAGTAAAATCGTATGTTTCTGGCTCGTCATAAATAGTACAAGATAATGTACACCTTTCAACCTCTTGAAATTCATCCTCTTCAGATATTTTTGCCATTACAGGTGGTATATAAGTAGGTTGACCAGTTATGGGATCTATTGAGTCATATATTTCCTCTAGATCCTTTGATGTTATCATTTTTAGCAATGGTACATCTTTATTACCGGTTACTCCTTGATTAGGCATAATATCTTGAGGTATGTCATTTATACTTATCTGCTTTTCCCCCTTAGAGCCTGTAAAAAAGGCAAAACTAATTATAGCCATTGCTATTAAGGCTATTGTAAACAAAACGATAAATCTATTCTTTTTCATGATAATCCTCCGATCTGATACAATAAAAAAGAAACTAGCCAATATTTAATTGAGCTTATGCACCTGGAACATACTACACAAAACAGCATTTGTCAAGTCCAACTTTTTGAGTTAAAACTCAAAAGAATAGTAAAGGCAGACTAGCTATGGAGTAGAAATAGACTAATCATGATTAAAAAGAGCATACTGTAGAAATGAGGATGTTTCTATTATTTATCTGAATAGACCTTGGCCAAACTTTTAATGGTCTCTTCTATCTCATCAACTAAACTTTGAGGAGCAATGACCTTGGCCTTATCTTTGAAGGTAAAAATCCAAGATATGAAGGTAGGGCTTAAAGAGACATCTACGAAGGCCTTAAATCTTTTTTTGTCCACTTCTTGGACTCTAGTATCAAGACCAAATCTGTCGAAGACCACATTTAAAAGAGATTGGTCAAATATTATTTCAGCCTTTAGAGGATCTCCTTTAAACATATTAAACATAGGCTTTGTATATTTGGTTAAGTCAAAGTCTTTTTTCTTTTCTAAATCAATTTTTTCTCTTAAAACCTCAATTTTCTCCATCTTATCCACCTTAAATTGAGTGATATTGTAGCGCTCATAATAGCAGATTAGATAGTAGTACTCATCCTGCCATATGAGGGCATAGGGAGATACCTTATACTTTCCTCTTACTCCTCTATAGACCTTTTCCTTATTTAGGTCATAGTCAAAGTATGAAAACTTTATTTTTACATTTTTGTTTATAGCTTGATTTATACTGTCAATGTTGTAGTAAACAAATTCATTTTTTGTCTTGGTCCTACTATATACCTTAGTATTTTTAAGTAGTTCTTTTTTTTGGTGTGTAGATACTAACTTGGTTAACTCTTGAGTTAGGGCTTGGGTCTTTTTTTCAGACAGAAACCTAGCAGCTACAACCGCATCTATAACTAGTTTTAACTCTGGTAGTTGTAGCTCTCTTGATGCCATATAGTAGCCATAACTTTTTGACTTTACTCCGATAATATCAAAGCCTAATTCTCTTAATATTCGGATGTCATCATATATGCTTTTTCTTTCTGCCTTTATACCCAAAGATGCCAACTCTTTTATTATATCATTTGTGGAAATCATATGATTTTCATCGGTTTTTTCATATAACATATTATATATATGAAATATTTTAGATTTTTGATCTGTAGACTTGGCCATTTTCTTTCTCCTTTTTACACCTGATAAAAATCATATTCTGCTTGCTCTCTAAGTAGTTCTTTTTTGTTAATCCATAAGTTTAGCTTTTCTTTAGGAAGAATAAAGGGCATTCTAGGGTGAATTCCAAAATACTTATCATAGGCATCTGCAGTAATTATTACAAAACCCTCTTGTTTATATAGGCCGGCCATATATATGGGTGATTTGTCCTTATTAGAAAAAAGGTATTTCTTCTTTTCTTTATCCCACTCGAAATAGCCTAAAGCTCTTATAATACAAGGGTCCATATCTTTAAATAAGGATAGGTAATGAATTCTTTCACTTCTAGCATTTATAACCTTAGCCTTCCTATATTCATTTATAATTCCCCATCTTTTATCTAGTTCTCCACTAGAGGTATCTATAGAAACAGTATCCCAGGGAAATATTTCTTTGCCATCTAGGTCTAAATATCTTCCACACATGGAATCTTCCTTTCTACAAACCACTTATCTTGTTCAAAAAATATGTATGTCTGCGCTCCCATTATCTTACATAAGTAGCGTATTCCGCAACCCCCAGCCTTTAAACTGGCTGCATTTCTAATATCTATAACCTTATCCACTGGATAAATCTTTCCATCTATCCATTCTATGCTTAAAGGATGCATAATCCCTTCTTTGGTAAATTTAACCGTTACATTTACATACTCTTTTATTCTTTTATCTTTTGTCATCTTTTTTCTCCCACATTAAAGGATACTTCCCTCATAGAGGCTTCTAAGTCGCTGGATATATCTCCTAGGTGTTTAGTTTCTAATAGACAAGCCCTTTGAACAGCATAGGCTCCATAGCGACTTCTTACCTGGTCTATGCTCTTTTCCAGGTCTACTAATTTGTATTTTTTGTTATCCTCTTCGAATAGAGAAAGTTGGATATGCCTTTCTTGAGAAACTAGGTTTGTAACCCTAAGGCTAAAACTTCTTATGGGCTTTTGAAAAAGCCAGTTATTTTTTAAGATTTCTAAGGCCTTACCAGCAATGTCTCTAGAGACATTGGAATAGTCCAATAGTTGGCCTTGTCTTTCAAAACTTTCTAGGTCACAGTCTCTTACATAAATTTGAACAGTTTTTCCCTTTAAGCCCTGTTCTCTTAGCCTTCTTGCCACACTTTCAGCTAATACTAGGACTGTAATTTTCACATCTTCATAAGTATTTAGATCCTCAGGAGGAGTAGTACCATTACCTATAGACTTTATTACACTTTGATAGCCTTGGTTTTCCACCCTAGAGAAGTCTTGACCTAGGGCATAGGCCCTAAGAACAGGCCCCCATTTACCTAACTTTTGCTGCAAAAACTCCCTATCACATTGGGCTAATTCTCCTATGGTGTGTATGTTGTATCTATTTAACTTTCTTTTTGTGGCCCTACCCACATACAAAAGCTCTTCCACTGGTAAGGGCCAAGCTTTTTGCTTGTAGTTATCCCTACTTATTAAGGTAACTGCATCAGGCTTTTTCATATCTGAGCCTAATTTGGCAAATATCTTATTAAAACTTACACCTATAGAGGCAGTTATGCCCAATTCAAATTTAATCTTTTCCTTTATTTCCCAGGCAATTTTGTAACCCTCTTCTAAGGTCCTGTTGGGATAAGAAATATCTATCCAAGCCTCATCCATACCAAAGGGCTCTACTTGTTGAGAGTATCTTCCATATATTTCTCTTGCCATATTGCCAATTCTCAAATACCTATCATACTTAGGGGGCACAACCAGAAGATTAGGAGCCTTTATTTTAGCTTCCCAGATAACCTCTCCAGTCTTTATACCGGCCTTTTTAGCCAATTCATTTTTAGCTAGCACAATACCGTGGCGCAATTCAGGACTGCCACAAACTGCAACCGGTTTATCCCTTATGGAGGGGTCATATAAGCATTCTACTGAGGCGTAAAAGCTGTTTAAATCTGCATGTAAAATTATTGGTTCCATAACACTCCACTCAAAAACATTTTATAATACGAACATATGTTTGTAAAGAGTAGTGGATTTAGTGTACAAAAAAAAGGTCTCTTGTACCTTAGTCTTTTAAACCATACTTTAGTGCAGTTCTTTTGAAAATTTTAATAAAGACATCTCCTAAGAAGATCAGTAATATAAAGCTGCTGACTGCGTGCATAAGATCAAAGAAAAATGAACTGGCTGAAGCTAAGAAAAAGGCTCCTATACCTGCATCGGTCATGTAGCCAGAAAAAACATGATAAAGGTTCATGGCCCAACCAAATAAAAAGCCCCACAAAAATCCATAAGCTGCTCTAATCCACTTGTGTTTAGACAAAAACAAATGAAGCCAACCAGAAATAAAGCCCATTAAGCCCCACAAGAGCATCTGCCAAAGAGTCCATGGTCCATGTCCTAATATCATATTAGATACTAAAGCAGAAAGGGCTCCTACCATAAAACCAAAGTGGGGACCAAAAGCAAGTGCTGACATAATAACTATAAAGGAAACAGGGTTGGCTCCAGGCAAAGAGACAAAAAGCACCCTGCCTGCAGATGCTACTGCTGTAAGAATAGCTAAAAGAACCACCTTTTCTGCACTGGCACTTTTTTGCTCAAAAAGCCCCAGACCCATAAAAAGTAAGGAAAGAGCAGAAACTACCAAGGCTATGGGAATAGAATAGAAGGCTAGTACTGTTGATAGGCCTAAAACTATGAAAGATAAGCTGACAATTAGAATCCTTTTACCCTTCATTTTTTCCTCCTAAAGCTTCTTCAATATCTCCATAGGTTATGAGGTTGTCATTTAACTCTCTAAGAGCCTTGTTTATAGATGTAGTGTAGTACCTATTTTGCTTAAAGAAATCCCTGGCATTCATAGAATAAGCTACCTCTCCATTAAATAGCATAATGCATCTACTGGCATAGTCTGCAGCAAACTCTAAGTCATGGGTAGCACATATTATAGTGGCCTTGGACTCTAACAAAACTTGAGCAGCTATTTTTTTCAAAAAAGGATCCATACTCTTGGTTGGTTCATCCAAAATAATTAAATCTGGCTTTCTAAGTAGCATGGTTGCTAAAACTACCTTTTGCTGCTCTCCAGAAGAAAGGTCATAGGGATGTTTGTCTAATAAATCCTTAAGATTAAGCCTTGTTAGAAAATCTTCATAAAGCTTTTCATCCATACCTTCAAAATACAGTTCATCTTCAACTGTGTCCTGTCTAAAAAAGGCCATTAAATCTTGGGGCATGTATTGTATTTTCTTGTAGGAAGCCTTAACCTTGCCAAATTGTCCCTTATTCATTCCACTTATGACCTTTAAAAGAGTACTTTTACCTGAGCCATTACTGCCCATAAGACATAGAAACTCTCCCTTTTCTACTTCTAGGTCTAAATTTCTTAAGGCATAGTTTCCCTTAGTGTAGGCAAAGAACAATTCTTTAATGGCCACTACTCTTTCTTTTTTATCTCTACTTTCTTCTTTTTCTTTTTCTAAAAAGTCTTTCATGGTCATGTCTTGAGCTAAAAGCTTTAATTCCTTAGGATTTATACTAACTTCACTCTTAGGAGAAATGGCCAAAGAAGCCTTGGAAATTACAGGAATAAAATCCTTTCTTTTCTCATCTTCAAAAGATTTTTCCCATAAGTCTCTTAGAACCTTTCTAGAGGGGCCTTGAAAGATTACTTGGCCATCTTGCATGTAGGCAATTTTATCTACCATTGAGATTAAATAGTCAGGCTTATGCTCAGTTATAACTAAGGTGATACCTAGCTCTTCATTTAGTCTTCTTAAGACATCAGTAAACTCCATAGCTGCTATTGGGTCTAATTGGCTAATAGGTTCATCTAGCAATAAAATATCAGGATAGAGCATAAGTTGAGAACTTAAAGCTACTAGCTGCTTTTGCCCTCCAGACAAGGTGTCAGGATGTCTTTGTAAAAGGTCATCTATACCAAAGTAGCTGACCGTTTCACTCATTCTCTTTTTTTGAATATCATTATCTAAAGCTAGATTTTCCATGGGCAAAGCTAGGTCTGATAAAACTGTGGATGTAACTAATTGGGTATCTGGATGAGAAAAAACAATGGCAACTTTTTTACTCTCAGCATCTATTTTAATTTCTCCAGTCAATCTGCCTTGAGGACGAGATTCTTCTTTTAAGCTTCTTAAAAGAGTGGTTTTGCCACAGCCAGAAGGTCCCATAATCAAAAAGATTTCTCCTTTTTTCACCTCTATATTAACCTTATCTAGGGCCTTTTTAACCTGTATAGAACCCTTAATATAGTTATCATATTCAAAACTTAAATTACTTACACTAATCATTTTTTCTATGCCATCTTTCTATTGTTTTTCTTTTGAAAATAACTAATACTTCCAATAAAAGAGGTAAAAAGAGAAATGCACACATGGCTAAATATAGCCATACATCATATCCTCTTAAAGTAATATTCTGGCTTTTGGGATAAAAGGTAAAATCAATTGTTTTTGTAAATCCCCCTATTAAAACCCCTAAACTGGCTAATGCAAATACAGATATGAGAATAAAGTCTTTTTTAGTGTATCTATAGCGGTTATAGGGGACAGCCTTTGTGGTCCCATAATTTTTAACCCTTAAACTTAAAGCTCCCTCCATTCCCTCTTCTAAGGTCCAGGCAGTTAAGGTCTTTAAATAGTTACCTGAGTTTTTAATCTTCTCTTTTATACCCTTAGTTTGACTGGGATTATTAATTCTTTGTAGCCCTGCCAATTCACTAGCTCTTTTGTTTAACAAGGGCATATAGCGTAAAGACATATCTAGTACAAAAGAAGTTTTAGGTAAAAGCCTAGAAAACAAGAAAAGAAATCTAGAGCTATTTATTAAGGCATTAAAGGACATAAAGCTACTTAAAAGGGACATAATCATAAACATATTAAAAACCCCATATATTAAAGCTTCTTTTGTAACTGGATTTTGAAAAAGATAAAAAAGAATGGTTGAGCCCCTTCTAACAAAAAGCATATTAGATAAAAATACTATTAGGCCTAATAGAAGAAGCCAGGGAATATTTTTCAAATAATTTTCTAAAGAAGAATAAAATATGGCCATTAAAGAGCTGGCAATAAATATAGTTATAATAAAAATAGGGTTTTGGAAGATAAAAACTGAGCAAAAGAAAAATATGTAATATGCTAATACACTTAAAGGATGTAGTATGTTAAATAGACTTACTACTCTATTATGTATACCCACAAAATGTCATCTCCTTCTTCTAATTCATAAATACCACTACTTTTTGTGGAAGACTCTCCATTTACATAAAAAACCCAGCCACTGGCAGGACCATGGTCAAACTCATAAACATCAGATATTCCTTGTATATAGCGGGCAGAAGAAACTCCACTAGAAAAAAGTGGGATCTTCATTTCTTTACAGGTCTTAAAAAGCACATCAAAAACTGTTTCATTTCCAAATAGTTCTACTTTGGTCTTTTCCAAAAAGTAACCTCTTTCTACAGAGCTGGCATCTATACTCAAGGTTACATAGCCCTTTTCTTCTCCTTTTTCTTTAGAACAAGCTGAAAGTAGAAGGATAAATATTAATAATAGGATTAAAGGTATATATAAAATCTTTTTTCTTTTCATACTAATTATCTCCTTGTTTATAGGCTTTGACAAAAATGCTTATGGCCTCTTGTCTGGTAACAAAGCCTTCTTTACCCAACATTTCCTCAAGACTAAAATTCAAGCTATTCCCAAAAGTCTTTTTTAAGGTATAAGAAAAATCTTTACTATTTACCCTTTCTTTAGGATAAAAATTCCCACTGTTATCAAAAGATATAAGGCCATTTAAATAGGCAGTAATAATACTCTTACCATACAAATCCTCAGGCCCTACATCATAAAATCTTGGAATATAGATATTTAAATCAAAAGGAGCACTTTTATGAATAAGATCAGCTAACTCCTCTTTTGTTAAAACATCATTAGGCCTTAATCTAGCCAAATCATCCAAAACTATAATCTTCTCTTCTAAAGCAAAAAGCATATCTTCATAATAAATATCCCAGATATCCTCATAATCAGAAAAAGGACTCTCTATAACCACAGGAGGCTCTGTTGTACTTGTTGGTTGGCTTGAGGGTGAGGGAATACCTGTAGGCTGGCTTGAAGGAGAAGGACTAGGGCTAGGACTAGGACTAATCTTTTCCTTTTTACTATATACATAGCCCTTTTCTAAGGCCAAAAGAGCCAGATAAGCTTGCTCTGATGCCATATTATTTGCAGGGCCATCCTTGTTATGTTTAAACTTGTAATCTTTGGTCATATAGACCTCTATTAAGGTATCATAGAGACTTTTATTCTTACGTACAAAACGTACATCATCTAAAGAAATACCAGACATAACTAGGGCTATTATCATTTGTGATAGGTTTTCAGAGGAATCAGAGCCTTGAAAGTAAACAAGGCCATCATCATCCATGAGTTTACTCAAATTATTTAAAGCTGCATTTTTCCCATCTTCAACCTTCTTACTTGACCCACAATAAGCTAGGGCACTTACAGCTAGGGCCGTTAGGTCTACATCTGAGGCCCAGCCCTTAACAAGAGGAAAGCCTCCATCGGGATTTTGATATTCTAAAAGCTTTGAAGCTAGTTTATCTAAATCCCAGATTACATCTTTTTTTAAGCTTTGACCATGAAGGGCAAAGATAGAAAATATTATTCCATTAATGCCGGTTCTATCAATATCTTTAAAATTAGCTAAGGATGTAAGAAGGTCATAACCTACAAAGTTTGAAGGGTTCTTGCCTGCTTCTTTTAAGACCATAATTAGTTTGGCATAATCTAAGGCAGACCTATAAACTCCTTCTTTTTCCTTAAGGTCATTTTCCATATCTTTGATATATGTTTCACTTATATCATAGCCATATAAAGATAAACCCAGAGCTTCCCATGCAGAAAGCTCTGAGTAGTTTTTGTAGTTTTCACTCATTTTAAGCAAAATATCCCCAGAGGCTTCAATTTGTAAATTAAAGCTATTAAACAAGAGGGCTATTAGTAAAATGAAAGAAACTATTTTTCTCAAATCCCTATTTTCCTTCCATTACTGAATATATTAGGTAGATAGCTTCTTCTCTACTTAAGTCATCAACAAAGAGAGGCTCAAAACTAGAAAAATCTAAATCCTTTGATACAACTCTTTTTAAGCCATAAGAAACCATATCAAGATCCACAAGAGCCTTTGGATTTAAATATCCAGCATCAGATTTAGCCAAACCATATTTAAATACTGTTTGAGCATATCGAGAAAACCAATCTGTTTTATCTACATCTATATATCTTTTTGCCACTTTGCCACTAACATCAAAGCCAGAAGCACGAACTAAAAGAGTTAAAAACTCTGCTTTAGTTACTAAATCTTGTGGTCTTAAGTTTTGTTTATCATCACCTACTAAAACTTGGTCTTCTAAAGCTTTTAAGACATAGGCCTTGTAGTCTTCAGATATTTTACTTGAATCCTTGTAATCATTAAGGCTATAGACCTTATCAGATAAAACATTTACTTTAACAGTGCTAAAAGAAGTATCACTAGCTTTTGTATCAAGACTTATTTCATATAATCCTTTTGTATTTAAACTAAAGTTTACATAGCCATTAGCATCTGTAAGAAAAGCTATCTTACCATTTAGAAGAATATCTGCCTGTGAAACTGGTTTAACGCCTACTTCCCAGGTTACTGGGTCTGTAACATGCTTCATTAATCTCAAACTAATACTTTCTCCACCTGGCACCGCTATATTATTAGTATCAAAAAAGGCATAAGAATCGGTCATCCAATTGGATATTAGATATAGCTCTAAGGCATCACCAGCCTCTAAAGCCTGTTCATTAAGGGCAAACCAAGAAGTCTCATTGTTTACCACATACATCCAGCCACCAGTATCT
Organism: uncultured Clostridiaceae bacterium; assembly: GCA_964563155.1. GTDB lineage: Bacteria > Bacillota > Clostridia > DUPQ01 > DUPQ01 > DUPQ01. The sequence goes on from CAZLVL010000012.1 coordinate 32,651, forward strand.
GTAGGATCTATTCCCAAAAGTCTTGACACATAGGCTCCACCATTAAAGTTACTGACCTTAGGGTCGGTAACTGAAAAATCTAAATCTTCTAAGGCCTTAACTAGGGCATGTAAAGCAGAAAACTCTAGGTCTGAGTCTAGGTTATATCCTTTTAAATCAAAGCTCTTTGGATTTACATAAGATACATAGGTTTTATCTAAACTATTAATCTTAACCAAGACACCCTTATCCTTTACAGTAACCTTTAGGCTGGGGTTGGATATGATGTCCATATCATCTACATAATATCTAGCACTAATATCATAAATTCCCCCCTTATTAAAAGTAATAAAGGCGTAGCCATTTTTATCTGTTGTAATTGAGGACTCTTGTCCATTTATATATATTTTAGCTCCAGAAAAACCTAAATCTGTAACCTCCCAGGTTAAAGGGTCAGTATAGTGGTGCTTTAGCTCTACTTTAATAGTAGAAAAGGCATCTATTTCTAATTCATCTTCTCCTTCAAAAAAGGCATAAGATGAATACATCCAGTCTTCAATATAGTAAAGGACAATTAAATCTCCTGCCTTCACTCCTTGGTCCTTAATAGAATTCCAAGATGAATTGTTATTCAAGGTATACATCCAACCAGCATTATCTATAGCATCTTTACCTAAAACAGAAGAAACATAGGCCCCACCATTGGTATTAATAATGGCCTTATCACTGGCATCATAACCCTTACTTTCTAAGGCCTTTAAAATTGCATGTAAGGCTGTAAATTCTTGGGGTTGGTCTGTTATACCATATTTTTCTAAATCAAAAACTTCTGTAGATACACCTGTTTTTTCCATTAAAGTTCTTTCATAACCCTCTATACGAACATAGACTAAAGATGGGTCTGTTTTTGCTAAAACAGGTATAAAGCTGGTCATTAGTAACATTATTACTAATATACTTGAAATGATTTTTTTACTATCTTTCATAATCTCAATCCTCCGTTAAAATTAAAAAAATCCTTTTTTGCGGAACAAAGGATTGAATTTACATTCCCTATGACCCGCAAGTTATGTATTGGCTTATCGGCAGGTCTTCTGACTTGATTTCATAGCTATGCACCTTCCCATATTTCTACAGTGGTATTTCGCAATCGCTCCATCTTACAGCGGCGGGACCGTACAGGACTTTCACCTGTTTCCCTTTTAAATATATACCGACAAACTCACATATTAAATTGTGTATTCAGTTAACCACAATTGCACTTTCTTGTCAATTGAAGTAGACAATCTAATATATATCTATTAAATATGGGATAAATTTGCAGAAAACAGCTTTACACAAGATTCCTATTTATTTTTATTCTTCCTAAAAAAGAAAACAAGTGATACAAGAGTTAATAAAAGAAAAGAGCCTGTATTTACTAGATATAACTCTAATGAATAGGTGAGAAAGTGAAAGAAGAAAAAGAAAAAATATAGGGCTATAGAAAGCAGTCTTTTAGAAGTTTTTTCAGAGGAAAAAAGCCTATAGCTAAAGTAGTTTAAAAAGAAAAGCCAAAAGGGGTAGGCCAAATAAGGCAGATAGGACAAGGAGTTGGCATTTAGTATTTTTGTAAAAGATGAAAAAATTTCACTGGGTATGCCTAGATAAAAAAAGCTCTGTGTATATGAAAAGGCCATATATACTAAAGCTACTACTAGGGTGGGAATTCCTAGATAAAGTAGGTGTAAAACTGTTTCACCAGAAGAAAAAGCCAATTCATCTTTTATATCAAACCTTTTTATGAATATGAAACGTCCAAGAAAAATAAAGAAAAGAGATAAAAGGCTTAAAAAGAGAGAATAGGCAAGGATATTTTTTTCCATAAAGACTTTTAAGAAGTCCAAGTAAAATACTAGGTGTATAAGTAAATTTCTTCCTATTACACTAAATATGAGATATGAAAAAAGCCCTAATACAAGCGCTCTTCTATCTCTTTTTATGAGTAAATATATTAAAAGCAAGAGGGGCAAAAGTATCATTGCCCCTGTTGCAAAAGATAATATTAATATTTTATACAAATCACTCATTAGCAAATATATGTTTTAAAAATCCAGCAATTTCTTGATTCCATGCTGACCATGCATGACCTTGTTCATCACTAGTATAGGTTAACTTCAAGCCTTTTTCTTTAGCTAGTTGCCTAAACTCTTCATTAAAGTAGTAAAGAAAATCTGATGTCCCACAATACTGATAAAGATCTAAATCTCCAATACCATAACCTTCAACCTTTTTATTCTCCTTAATTAGGTGGAAAAGGTCACTATTTGTACCCTCTACATTAAAGTCTGGTCCGAAGATACTGGTAAACAGTTTCACATGGGCTTGATCCTGCAATTCGTCCCCACTTAATAGGCTGGGCATTTTAACTAAGTTTAAAACTCCTGAAAAGCTACCTGCTCCATAGAATCTATGGGGATTATTAAAAGCTATTTTAAAGGCTCCATAGCCTCCCATGGAAAGGCCTGCTATTAAGTTGTTTTCTCTTTTTTTAGACAAGCCAAAGGTTCTTTGAACAAAGTCCATTAGCTCTACTGTTAGGTATGTATAGAAGTTTTCTCCATATACCATATCTGCATAAAAACTATTATGGGCATTGGGCATAACCACAGCTATGCCATAGTCTATAGCAAGTCTTGCAATGGTTGAATTGGCTAACCAGTCATGGCATCCCCCACTCATACCGTGTAAAAGGTAAAGGACCTTTGTGTTTTCTGTTACCCCAGCTGTAGGTAAAATTACATTGCACTCATCTCTATAGCCTAAATTTTTAGCATCAAATTTACAGTTAATTATTGTAGATGACATTAGAAACCTCCATTCTAATCTAAAGAATCAAATACTTCTTTAAAAGCTTTAACACTGTAGTCAATATCCTCATATGAAAGAGCATCAGATACTTGTATTCTAATTCTTGCAGTACCTTCTGGAACTACAGGGAAACCAAAGCCTGTAACATATATTTTCTTTTCTAGCATAGCCTTAGCAATCTTTATAGCCTTTGCTGTTTCTTTTACAATAATGGGAACAATAGCACTTTCTCCATCTAAGGGTTCAAATCCCTCTTCTTTTAGTCTTTTTCTTAAATAGGCCACCTTTTTATGAAGAGAATCTATTCTTTCTGGTTCTCTTTCTAAAATCTCTATGGCCTTTAAGGACATGGCTGCTACTACTGGTGGTAAGGAGTTGGTAAATAGGGAGGTTCTAGATGCTTGTACACACATATCTATTACTTCCTTTCTGCCTGCCACAAAGCCCCCTGCAGAGCCCCCTAGAGCCTTTCCATAGGTCCCAGTAATGATATCAATCTTACCTAAAAGTCCAAAATGCTCAATAACTCCTCTTCCAGTTTTTCCCACAACTCCCATACCATGGGAATCGTCCACTAAGAGAACCGCCTTGTATTTTTGACAAAGCTCATAGACTTGATCTAGCTTGGCAAAATCCCCTTCCATAGAAAATACCCCGTCGGTAATGACTAAACGGGTATTCATATCTTGGGTTTCTTTAAGAATTCTTTCTAAATCTTCCATATCTGAATGCTTGTAGATATAGCGCTGAACCTTCCTACTGGCTAAACGACCTCCATCTATAATACTGGCATGGTTTAGCTCATCAGATATGATACAGTCTCCTTCAAAGGTAATAGCAGGTATAACTCCAGTGTTGGCATTCCAGCAGGTCATATATGTTAAACAAGCCTCTGTGTGCATAAATTGGGCTGTTTTTTCTTCTAATTGCCTGTGTATATCATAGGTACCACATATGAAACGAACTGATGCTGCCCCAACTCCATAATCATCTAGGGCCTTATGACCTGCATCAATAATCTCTTGGTTATCGCAAAGTCCTATATAGTTGTTTGAACAAAGCACCATTACATCATCATGCTTTTCAATATTAGTATGGCTTCCCATAGGTTCTCTAATAAATTGATACTCCTTATATGTTCCACCATCTCTCATAGCCTGCAACCTATTTTGCAGATTTGTATACATATCCATCTTATTTCCTCCTTAAGGTATCATTAGTCTTTTATTTCATTTCCGTTAATAACAGAGAAAAATCTTTCTTTACCATTATCATACATTACCCTATATACATAAACAAAAACATCTGCCTTTTTATCAAAGATATATCCTGAATCTATTTTTTTAATTACAAGAGAGGTTTGGCCCTCTTTTACAAAGTTACTAACTAAGATATTACCTATGCTTACACTGGGTTTTACATATTCAAAATCTAGCATTTCATAGGCAATTACCCCTATTTCTACCCTTTCAATCCTGTCCTTATTTATATATACAAATATGTAGCTATTATAGATATGGGTATCTTTTTCACAGAACTTAAAGGCTAGTTTATATGAGTTTAGGCTACTGGCAAATATGGAATCTAGGACATATTTATCTTGGTCTAAGGGTAAAGAATCTATAAAGGTTCTAGCCAAGGCCTCCATACTATTTTCTTCTTTAGGTTCAAGACTAAAATCTATATCTGGGATAAAGGTTATGGTTTCTTGGTCCAAATCCTCAAAAACTAGTCCTTTTAGCCCTTTTAAGTAGGTGGTTAAGGAATTGGTCTCATAATTTACTTTTCTAGGAAAGAAAGAGGCTGCTTCATATGGGGGAATATCGCATTCAATAATAATATCCCTATACTCCATAAGGGTTTTAATATATTCATTTTCATTGGTAATTCTTTTATCACTGAAATTTAAATAGAACATATATACACCCATAAAGATATTGACTGCTACTAAAAGGATAATTAATACTCTTATAGATCTCTTACTATCCATTACTGTTCCACCTCCTCTAGAGAAAGGGGTAAAATCTCTTTATCAAACAATATCCAAGAAGGAGAGGTTAAGGTGGTTTGCTCTTTAATATATGCTATGAACATATTGTCTGCTTTTATAGAGCTTAGGGCCAATTCTGATTGAGATAAGAGGCTAAAGGTGCTTAAGCTATATAGGGTGTCTTCCCCTTCAAAGAAAAACCCTTCTATATCCAACATTATTCCATCTATTGATACTACTCTTTCTTCTGTAGCAGATATACTAATACTTGCCTTTTTGTCCTTAATGTATACAGGATAGTCCTTATATGAATAGGTTAAATAGAAGGTATAGAAGTTTGCATCTTCCTCTATATCCACTAAATAAAGATTGTTCTTAATTTCTTCATAGGATAAACCTTGTAAATCTTCAACTGCCTGCAAGGCATTTAAAAAGGCTTGTGAAATCTCTCCTTTTTCTTTTGTATATGACACAGCAGATGAATACCTATAACTTATACTGGCATCTGTATGAATGGTATATACATTGTATTGGTCAGAAAAGGTAACCTCCTTATTCTGGGTTATGAGGGTTTTGTACATATCAGCATATATGCCAAAGAGTCTTTCTTTAATCTCTTCAATATATGTGGTAACTAAAGGTGAAATATTATTAAGGTCTGTTTCTAACTGTAAGTTCAGCATACACTCACTTAATAAATTATAATTGCTAATTCTAATCCTATCTAACTTTACAAAGCTATCATCAATTACAATTGTAGTGTCCGGCTCAATATTACCTTGGTAGCTTTCATAAAGGGCTACCTCTGTTAAGTAAACATAGGTTATATTGCTTTGGGCTTTAATCTCTTCGTATACATTTAAAAAGTCGCTTAAGCGCAAAAGTCCACTTAACTTAACCGATACATACCTAAAGACCTTGTCTTTTACTCTTAAGTAAACATCTCCTTCATCATTAGAACTAGGAATAATTTTAATCTTACTTATTGTATCAATTTCAAAGTTTGTATTTATGCTATTGCTAATCCAATTTATGAAGCTAATAGGACAATCATAGTTAAACTTAATTAGATAGCCTGCCAAAGGCGTAATTTCATTCCATTTTTCCTCTTCATATATCTCATATTGTCTGGTATCAGAAAGGGTTTTAAGGGCTTCTAAAGTGTCTTTCCACATTTTAAAGAAGTAACCATCCTCTTCTTTTTGCACCTTATGGACACTAAGTCCCTCTCCACCTGTCATAGTTATTTCAAAGGGTAAAACATAGCTTTCAAGAAGATAATCTTCAAAGCTAACTAAATCGGTTACCTGATGAATGCTGGGGTCTTTTTTTTGAGGGAAAAACTTACCAGTAGAATGGTAAGAAACCAGCATGAAAGACTGCAGGCCAGTTAAAGCCAAAAGAAGTATGAGAACTATATAGGTCCATTTTTTTCTCATTTTTCCTTCCTTTCTCTGTCTATAGGTATCCAAACAATAACCTTGGTTCCCTTGTTAAGCCAGGAGTCCACTGTAATGTCACCTTGGTGAGCTTTAACTATTTCGTGGGCAATGGCCAAACCTAGACCGCTACCTCCCAAAGATCTAGTTCTGGCCTTGTCCACCCTATAAAATCTTTCAAAGATTCTATCTTTATCCTTAGCTCCAATTCCAATACCGTTATCTTCCACCTCTATAAACAACTTATTTCCTTCTTTATAGGTTCTAATTTCAATATGTCCCTTATTAGGGGTGTACTTAATAGCATTTACCATTAAATTTATAATACACCTTAGCATCTTGTCATAATCAAAGTAGGCCTTAGAACTATAGGCTAAATCCTTAGTTACGCTATGACTCTTTTTCTGAGCCTCAACTTCAACAGCCTTAAGGGCATTGGTTATAAGGGTTTCTACACTGTTATGAGAATACTTTAAGACCATCTTATCCATATCCATTTGAGATAATTCAAGTAGGTCTTTTACTAACTTATCCATTCTGTCAGATTCAGAATTTATAACCTCTAAAAACTCTAATCTAGTCTTCTCATCTTCAACACCAGCTTGCAATGTTTCAGTAAAGCTCTTTATAGCAGTAAGAGGTGTCTTTAACTCATGAGATACATTTGCTACAAATTCTTTTCTCATTTTATCCAACCTATACTGCTTAGTAATATTTCTCAAAAGAATTATGACCCCTTCTGCCCTACCTGAACTATCTTTAAAAGAAGCTATGCTCATACTTATTACTTCATCATCTAAGGATAAAAGCTTTTCTTTATAGAAATCTTCTTTAATATTTCCCACATCCAAGTCTAAATCATACTCTTTAATAAACTCATCCAAGCTAAAATCTAAAATAGTCCTATTAAGTAAGGGATAAACAGCAGGATTGGCATGGATTAGCTGGCCATTTGAATTGTAAGCTATTACTCCACCTTCAATATTATCTAAAATAATCTCCATTTTGTTTTTCTCAGAAGAAATTTCTCCCAACATATTCATAAGAGAATAACTCATATCATTAATACTTACAGATAGCTGTCCTATCTCATCATCAGAGCGAATATCTAAGGTCTTTCCAAAATCTCCTTCTGCTATGGCCTTGGTCCTAACAGTTATATCCTTTATAGGTCTAGAAATGGCCTTAGATAGGAAGTAACCAATAATGAAGGCTACACTTAAGGCCAAAACCAAAGAGGTCAAAAGAGCACTGTTAAACTCAGTAACCATATCCTGCCAATCGCTCTTGTAGTACCTAAAATAAATGACCAGATTGTTTAATTTGACTCCATAGTCATAAAAGGTCCTACCCTTGATACTCTCTATCCCTTTTCCATTTAAAGGCTCTCCAGCCATGGCTGACAAGAAATTTGAAGACTGAAACAACTCAGTTATAAAATCATCCTTTTTACCTGAAAGAAAATATGGGTCATTGGAATAAAGTTCATTGGTCTTTCTATCCACAACAGTAAAGCTTCTATTGCTTCCATAAATACCAAAGGCAGGAGCATAAAGGTCTCTAATATCTGCATAAACTAAATAGGCAGAATAAGCCTCTTCATTGTAACTTAGGGCATTAAGACCATTTTCAATATTCTTAGTAAACTGGTTGTAATGAAAACTCTCAATATTATTATTCAAAAGAACGCCCACAGGTATAATCATAGATATAGCTATGATACAAATGTAGATAACCATTTTAGACTGTAATGATAGGTGTCTATCAGTCCTTTTTGAAGTAATAGCCCATTCCTCTCTTGGTAACAATATATTCGTTGGGATCAGCAGACAACTTTTCTCTTAGTCTGCTAACAGTTACATCCACTGTTCGCATCTCACCAAAGTATTCATAATCCCATATCTCTTCTAAAAGAATCTCTCTAGAAAAAACTTTTTCAGGATTTTTCATAAAAAATTCCAAAAGTTCAAATTCTCTAGCTGTCAAATCCAGCACCTTGCCTTCTTTTAGGATTTCATACTTAGCTTCATCCAATTCTAGATTTCTTACCTTGTAGCGCTCTTTGTTGTCTTCATTGCTGGCTACATAGGTTGAACGGCGAAGATTACTTTTTACTCTGGCAATTAACTCTCTAGGTGAAAAGGGTTTGGTTATATAGTCATCTGCCCCCATTTCCAAACCTAAAATTTTGTCTAATTCTTCAGATTTAGCAGACAGCATAATAATAGGAGTAGTTATACTCTCTCTTAACTTTCTACAAACAGAAAGCCCATCATATTCAGGCAACATAACATCTAAAAGAATAAGGTCTGGTTTATGCTTAAGGGCCATTAAAATAGCTGTCTTGCCATCAAAAGCAGATATGACATCATAACCTTCCTTTTCAAGATTGTATTTTAAAATATCAACAATGTTTTTTTCATCGTCTACGACTAATATTTTTTCATTCATTCTCATAACCTCATATAATAATATATAAAAAGCTGGTAAATATCAATCATAGGAACCAGGCATTATCCTGTAAAATCCTCTAAAGGAAAAAGATCCGTCTTGTGCAATATAAGATACTATTGCATCAGATACCTCAGTAACTTGCCCCTTTATACTCAAATGCAACTGCTTAGTCCTATTATCAAACTCAATACTTTCAACATAGTTACTATTACTAATCCATTTACCTCCTGAGGGTAAATCTATGGCAACTCCATACTGGTCAAATACCTTTAAGGGCAAAGAGTAAAAGTCAGAAGTTGATATTACAAAAGATTGCTTGGTATCATATTCCAAGGTGGCTACCTTAGGCCTTTCTGCCTTTATCTCAATACTATCAGTTTGTATTACCCTTCCATCTTTCCAATACATAATAAGAACAGTTTCATCTTGTTCAAAATATGAAGAAAATCTTAGGGCAAAATCAGATTTTGATACATAGACCTTATTAGAGTTTAAGGTAATATTTGAAATAATGGTTGGTAAGCCATTTGCATCGGTTTTTAGCATAACAGGCTCTTGTAATAAGGTATATCCAGTCAAACTAATATATTTAGTATAGGCCTCTTTTCTGTCAAAAGAGCCTCCATAAAGAACCTTAGGACTAGAAATATCAAATACACTAATATCAGCAGCTGAAACATTGGTTAAACTAAAGCTGTATCCTGATTTATCCATAACCTTTCCATCTCTAGTAATATATATGTTAAAAATATCTCTACCTGTAATATTAGTAGTAGAAACCATAGTATCAGATAAAGTAAAACTCTTTCCCGAAACCCTATCTATCAAAACTCCCCACTTAACACTATCCCACTGAGGTCTATTGGATAGGGAGCTTTCTCCTCCAAATTGGTCAACCACCTTAATGTATGATAAATCCAATACATAATTTGTAATTCCTTGCTCAAAATGATAAAAAGGCAAATCAATTCCAGTAATAATATATGGGATGTTTCCATCATTTACCCTGGCACTAAATAGGGATGTAGTTTTTCCTCTAATGGTACAAGAGATATTGGCAGTACCTGAGTTAATAGTATTAAAAGATAAGATACCACTGGTTATCCTAATATTAGCTGCAGGTATAACTGTTACATTAGAAGAAGTATAGGAGATAAGGTCACTACTTTTAACCTCATAAATATCTCCATATTGGTCATAGGCTAAAACATTAACCTCTACCCTCTCATTTTTAAATATGGTTGAAGGCAGACTATCCACCTTAAGAGAGGATAAATATGGAGCCTCATACACAGTTATATTTGCAGTTGCTGATATACCTTCAGTTGCTACAATTATTCTTAATAATACTTGACCTTTTTCATCTGTTGCAAAAACCAGATTACCGTTTTTATCCACCTTAATAGAAGAGGCACTAATAGAAATAGAATTAGACGATGTTAATAATATGTTCTTTTTATCTATGTCTGATTGTCTTATCTTGTATTCTTGGCCATATTGGTCATAGGCTTTGAGTTTAATAATATGAGAAGAGGTCTTTTCAAAAGCTCTTTCTTGATTGTTTGCATATTCAATTGCTTCTACACTTATTCTTTTAATAGAAGGTAGGGCTTGTACTACCAAACTAGCTGATGTAGATACCAAAGACTCATTATCTAAGGCATATAAATATACTTGGTCTCCTAAAGAAGCTAAAGAGGTATCCAGCATAGCTCCAAAGGTAGTTTTACTCACACCTATTCTTCTAGCACCTGATGTTCTATTGGTTACTGATAAGGTAACCTTAGACAAGGACATTTCTTCTCCATACTGGTTTAGAAGCTGTAGATATAGCTCTTGGGCACTTGTTTTATACAATCTATCTTCATCAATAACTAAAGTAGTTGCCCTTTCTTTTTCCACTTTAACACTTTGCACCTTGTTACCTACTACTACTGTATAGGTATCTGGACTTAAAGTAGCACTAGTAGTTATGACAATAGTTTTTCTGTTATTGGAAAATTCAAACTTATGACTAATACCTACAATATCTTTTCTCAATACTACAGATACATTGGCAGGTAAAGCACTTGTAAATTCCAAAGTAATGGAACTTCTTCCACTGGCATATGCCCGTCTAATATTAATTTCAGAACTCTCTATAACAAAGCCATACTTTTCAGCCAAACCTATATCTATAACATCCCTATTAACCAACTCAGTTACTAAAGATAAACCATTCTTCGTCTTTACATAAAGAGCCTCAACAATAGCCAAGGCCACATCCTGGTTAGTTATATTATTCTTCCATCTTAAAGATGCAATTCCCTTTGACTCTGCAAAGGACAAGGATTCTTGCCAGCTAAAATCCACATCCTGCTTATACCCTAAAATGGTAAGTAAAACCTTTGCCATCATTTGTGCATTAATAGTCTCATTAGGCCTAAAGGTTCCATCTTCATATCCTGAAAAGCCTACACTAGGATTAGCATTTAAATATGCCAAAACAGGCTGCCAATAGGCACCTGCTGTACTAGCATCTCTAAAAGAAGCTATTCCTTTGTACTCCAGTGACACCTCTTCTAGTCCTAACATCCTTAAAATAATCATAGAAGCATTGGCTCTAGTTGGTTTTGAAGCTAAGTAATTATCATCTAGACCACTTCCACTACCTTTTAATATTCCTAAGCCATTAACTATTTCCACAGAAGTATAGGCCCTTACCTCTAACATTCCAAGGCCTAGTACTATAGACAATATTAAGATGATACTTAATATTCTTTTTTTCATACATAAATTATATCAGATAAAGACCAATATTCTATCTTGTAACAAAACTGAAACAAAAAAAAGAGAGCAGATCGCTCTGCCCCCCTTTAATTGTGTTAGTAAATGAAATTACTTAACAGCTACTTCTGCGGTCCATGCGCCATCGGTTGATACGAAACGAACTACGCCAGCTTTTGTAGCAGCAACATCAACTTTTGTTGCTGTTTCATTAGCTAGGACAACTTCTGGGATTGAAGCATAGAATTTACCAGCAGGTGGTGCAATAGCTACGCCGTATTGATCCTTAGCAGAAAGTGTAACTGTTTTTGGAGCAGCTTTATCGTCAAATTTCAATGCGATTGAAGCAACAGCAGGAGCTGCAGCTTTAAGAACTATTGTCTTAGAAGCAACTTCTACACCAGTAGCACTCCAAGCTTTGATAGTAACATCAGCGTCTTTATCTCCAATATCATTTGTGCGTACAAACTTGAATCCAGCTATATCAGCCTTATCATTGGAAACAGTATAGGTTAAGCCGTTATACAAAGCAACACCATCATAGTTTACTAAAGCAACGGTTGTTCCATTAGCAGTCTTTCCAATTATATCAAGTGCTAAATCATGTCCAGCTTCTCTTCCAGCACTCTTACCATACATTTCATCAGCTACCTTGAACTCATATGATACTATGTCTTTTGCTTCTACTACTGTTAAAGCAAAGTCATATCTGTATTCAACATAAGCGTTTGTGTTTGTAGCTAGAGGATCTTCGTTAGCATAAACCATTACAAATTGGTCTGTGCCCTTCTTATGACCTTTGATTTGGAAGACGTCAGGAGTATCATCAACTAATGCAACTGTAGCATCTGTATCAGTTCCAGCTTTTCCAAATGGAACTTTTTCATCTAATCTAAATAGATAGAATTTATAAGCTCCACCAGCAGGATCAATCTTATTGCCATATTGGTCATTTAGAATTGTTTTGGTCATGTCTAATTCAATTGTCACACCTTCAAGTACAGCTTCTGTACCTAAGCCAACTGCTGCAATTGAAGCAATAGCTTTTTTAGCTAGAACTGTAACTGAAACAGTGGTATTAAGTCCCTTGTCAGTTGTGAAATATAAATCAGCAGCACCATTCTTGTCAAATGTAAGTGCTATTTCGTTTTTAGCAAAGGTTTTTGCAGTGATATTAACACCAGCTACTGAAACAGCTGTTATAGCCCATGTTCCATCAGCGGTAACATCAATTGCTTCACCATATTGATCTGTTCCAACAACTTTAAACTTAGCAGCTTCGCCTTCATAGATAGCTTCAGGAGCTTCAATTTCGAATGAAGCAAGTGTAGCTACAGCATAAACTGTTTCAGCATAAACGTCTGATACAGAACCAGAGGCCATAACGATAGCTCTAACTGTAAATGTGCCAGCTTTAAGGTTCTTAAGTGTTAGTTTGCCATCAGCAACAGCATCAACTTCAGCACCTGTCATAACGATGTTATATTTAGCAGCATCAATTGTTGTTAGATTTAAGGTTTGTCCATATTGGTCTTTTGCTTTAAATGCAATGGTATTGTCAGCTGTTCCAGCTGTAAGTCTACCAATGTCTTTAGATTGTTTTCCTTGAGCAATTGGTCCAACAAATTCTATTGTAGCTAAGAATTGGTCATCAACGATTGTCAAAGTTTCATTTAATGTGAAATTCTTTGCAGCATAGTAAGCGAATACTGATACTGTTGTACCTGCAGCAGGAAGAGTTGCGGGTAATGTTAATTTTCCAGTTGTATCAGCAAATGTTACTGGTGCAATGGAAGATCCACCAACAACACCACTAACGTTCATTTTTTCACCATATTGGTTTAAAAGATGAATATTAAGATCTTGTTCGCCAGCTTTTTTATAAAGCATTGTTCCAGCAGCCATTACTAATTCTGTAGCTGTTTCGTCTGCAGCAACTGTAAAGTCAGCGGTATCGTCACCAACTGTCACTGTGTAATCACCTTTTGTTAGGTTTACAGATCTTGTTAGTGTAGCTACCTTCTTATCAGTGCTCCATGTAACTGTAGCAGCTTGGCCAACAGCACCTTTTCTTAATCTAATTAATACTAGAGCGGTGTCTTGAGCTTCAGCAAAGGTAACAGTAACTTTCTTAGCACCTGTAACTTTGGCTGTAAAAGCTGCAACTTCAGCTTCTTCTTTAACGCCAGCTTCAACAGCTTTTTCAGCGTCTAGAACGCCATCTTCGATTAGAGCATCAACTAAAACGTCACCGTCTTTAGTTTCAAGTACAAGAGCTTCTACTAAAGTAGCTGCAAAATTATCATTTGTTGGATCTTCAAATACTGTAAGTCCAATAGTTTCTGCAAAATCTTCAACGTCTTCCCACTCAAAATCTTCCCCTTGTTCGTAACCTAATACTGCTAGCATAACTTTTACTAGCTCTAGGCCTGTAAGGTCTTGCTGAGGTCTAAATGTTCCGTCTCCATAGCCAATCCATCCTAATTCAGGATTTGCAAATGCATATGCAAGATATGGAGTCCAGAAGTTATCACCAGCATCATCAAAGTTATCTTCTCCTTCGAAATCACCAGCTTCTTCTTCAAGACCTCTAGCTCTAAGAGTAATCATTAGTCCTTGAGCTCTAGTTGTACGTTTTGCTAAATATTCAGCTGTAACGCCATCATCACTATCGCCTTTTAATAGACCAAGAATCTCTGCGGCGGCAGCTGGTGTAACATCAGCAGCTGTAGGTATCACGAATATTGATAACAGCATTGCTAAGGCTAGTACCAGTGCCAATAGTTTTCTTGTTTTCATAGCTTTTCCTCCTTAATAATTTGCGGCACAAAGTGCCTTTTTAACTAGATTTAATATATCACAGTTAATGCTGGCTAAATTAGGTATTACATAACTGTTATTTGACTGTTACAGGATTGTAATAAAAGAAGCCCCGTAGGGCTTCCTCTAAATTTTATTTTCTTATTAACTAAGTGAAAATATGGTTTTAATATAGAAATCAACTAATTTATAGCCTTTTCCACACCATAGCCACCAGAGGATACAAAGCGCACAATTCCTGGTCTAATCACAGTTATTTCAGTTTCTGAAACGTTCTTAAATGGTCCAGTAATTAGAATGTCAGCAACGTTTGCAGAATAGAAATCTCCCTTAACATCACTAGCAACACCATATTGGTCTTTACCTAGCACCTTGACTTTTGCTGATACTCCACCTGCCGCAGGTGTGTACTCAATAACTAAGGTATTTAAGTTTACTTGAGGTGTAGCGCCACGAGATTCCACAGTTTCCAAAGTTGTCAGTATTAGACCTGTATTAGAAACCAATTGCAGTTTTGTTGTTGCTGTGGAGCTTGTGTTTGCTAAAGCTTTGGCTTTTAGAACTATTCTACCACCAATTATTTCTTTTTCGAAATTAGTTGTATTTGTAACTTTAAGTTCAGACACACCTGAAGGAAGTCCTTCATTGTTATACTTCAACTGAACTGTTGCTCCTGTGGAAGACCTTCCGGTAATATTAACTTTCTTCCAGTAATCTGCACCACCACCAGCATACATTAGGCCTATGCTTTCGATTTGGTACGAAGAAACTCCATCTTCACCTAACACGTTTACAGACTTGTCTAAAGATGCAATTTCTGTAGCTCCTAGAAGAAGTTTAAATGTAAGTGTGTAATTTCCATCAGCATTTGGAGCGGTAATTGTTTTACCATTGATATCTAAATCAACATCCACATTCCAGCCATTGCTGCCTTTAATATTAATCTTGTATCCTGGATATTCTGCCAAATCAACTACTCTTCCATATTGGTCAGAGATTGAAAAATTGTCAAAAGTAAGATCTGCAGAAGCTTCTTTTTGGAATGCTGAAGCAATATTGACATTATTTATTTGAATAGGCTTTGGAGCTTCCATAACCTGAACAGTTAAAGTACCTTGTACAATATTATTAAAAGAGAAAGTCAAAGTTGTAACACCAGCAGTATTTCCTCTAATCATTATTGTCTTTGATAAAGCATCATATTTAATATTGCTTCCTTCACTTGCTTGACCTGGAATAACAACACCACCATGTGTTGATTGTGTCCAAAGCTTATCTAAACTACCAACTATATCTGATAAAGGAACAGCTTTTCCGTACTGGTCTTGAGCAGTCATAACAAGAGACGCCCATTGACCTGCATATAACTCTCCAGAAATTCCTTGAATATTCAAAGTACTAATTGTTGCAGGAGACTCTACGGTTAGAGTATATCTTACAGATCCCATGTTAGGATTTAGTGGAGACATAACTGTTAGGGTAACAGTACCCTCTTTATTCCCAATTGCTCCATTACTAAAGTAAAGTTTGCCATCAATAACTGAAATATTAGCAGGATTTACTATAGCAGTATCAGTTGAAGTTATGAATAGAGGTATTGAACCATCTACAACATTAGAAATATCAAGATTTCCACTTCTTAGTTTGTATGGATTTCCGTATTGATCTGTCACATTTACAGACAAAGTATGACCAAAGGTACCCTTTAGAATTCTAGTTTGTTTGTCTGCTATTGTTAATTCATCAAAGACAAAGGATGAGATCTTTGGAGCAGTTGCAACTGTAACAAACTTGGACACAGCTATTGCAGTAGCATTATCCACCACAAAGATATTAATTGTATCACCAACTTTTAAACTGTTAACTCCACTTAAAGTAACAGAGTCTATAGTTCTTGTAAATACAAAAGTAGCATCTGGCTTTTGAGGGCTAAGAGCACTAAAGGTTAAATTCAAGGTACTAGGATTCATAGCAAGTCCATATTGGTTGTAGAACTTAATACCCAAATCTTGAGCTCCAGCTTGAGGATATACGGTTTCTGCTTGGAAAACAATTTCAGCAAGTTTTTCAGCTTCAAAATCAAATTCTTTTGTGGAAGTTGAAATAGAAATAGAATATTTTCCTACTGGGTAATTAATAGCTCTTGTTATTCTCAAGGTTCTTCTGTCAGTAGACCAAGTTTGAGTTAAGCCTTGTAAAATTGCAGCACCAAATTTGGTCGTAACAGCAGTATTGGTAGGAACAGGCATGTTGAATACAACAGTGATTTCCTTGGTTCCTGATGCAAAAGCTTCAGTTATGAGTAAGGTTCTAGTTACAGTAACCTTAGAGGTTATGTCACCATATCCTGCAACTGTTCCTTTAACGTTGTAGGAACCTTCTTTACTAGCATCAAAGGTACCCCATTTAACAGTTACATCAGCTGTGCTTCCATCAGAGTAGGTTACATTTACCTTAGCTGGTAGTGGACTATTGCCATTTAAGCCAATGGTATATGTTGCTTCGTAGCCAGTAACACTTGTTACAGTTATGAAGCCTGCTTGGGCAGCATCAGTAGCTGAAACTATTTCATCTTCAACCAATTGATTGATTAGAGCTTTTCCTTCTGTGGTATTAGCATTTAGAGCTTCTACCATAGCAATAGCAGCTTCATTATTATTAATTAGTTTTTTACCTTTTAACTTTTTTAAACCAACAGATTCAGCAAATGTAAAGGTATCAGCCCATGTAAAGTCTACGTCTTGTTTATAGCCTAGCACTTCTAAAAGCACTTTATAGAAGGCTTGGGCTTCCATTTCTTGATTAGGTTTGAATGTGCCATCGGGGTAGCCTACAAAACCAGCATCAGGATGATTCTTAAGGTATGCTAGCATATTCTGCCAGTATACAGTAGCATCTGAAGCGTCTGAAAAGGTGTTTGAGCTCTTGTATGCATCAGCATCTTCTTCCAAACCGGTAAAGCGCAGAAGCAACCTAGCAGCTGTTTTCCTATCAGGTCTTTTGGCAAGATACGTTTGAGTAAGTCCTTCTGCAGAATCTCCCCTAAACAGATTCATGGCTTCAAGTTTTTCAGCATCTGTTAGTTCAGCTGCCATGGATGGTAAAACGGCAAACAAAGAAACTAGCATTGATAATGCCAAAACTAAAGCCAACATTTTTTTAGTTCTTTTCATTTAATCTTTCCTCCTTATTAGTTAAGATTTCTCTTTTGTGCAAAACATCTTAGTGTTAGACGAACAACCCATGTGAAGGGTTCCATCTATTTAAAATTAAGGTGTTAACAAAATTATAATTTATTAAAGCGCTAAAGTAAACAACTTAGACTTTTTTAATAGGAAAGGGAATTTTTGAGTCTAAGTCTGATATATCTTGGTCTAAGGCCAGTATTTGGGCATAGGCAAACATCATAGTAAAGTAATAGCCTGCAGTAACAGAAAAAAGAACATGGCCTGCAATTACCATATAGCCTACACATAAACCAAGAGAAGTGGCCACCATAAGCATTTCAAAGCTAAACTTCTTAAAAAGATTAATTATAGTTTTTATACCTACAGCCAAATAAATCCATAGCATAAAGACAAAACCAAAAAGTCCATAGTAGACTAATACCTCCGGTATATCCATTTCTATAATTCCTTCTTGGCTTCCTCTTCCAATACCAAAGACCCAGGCCAAAGGACCTGCATTTTTAAATTCTACAAAAGCTTCTTTTAGTTTTGCCTGCCTTCCACTTAATATAGCTGTGGAAATTCCTTCTTTTTGTGCAATCCTATCGGTTGTACTTAAAGATTCAGCAATTTTGCTTAAAAAACTAGGATCTTTTGAAGGGTCAAGAGAGCCAAGTTTAAGAATGATATTTTTAAAAAGAGCTTCAGAACCAATAATAATTCCACTTAATACTATAGCCACGACTATAATTGCTAAGACCCTTAAAAGGTAGGCAGAATTTTTCTCTTTGATTAGTATGAATAAAGAATAAAGGATTAAAACCCCTGCAGTTATAAATAAAGATAAAAAGCTGGTTTTAGTTCCAATTAAAGCATTAGTAACAATGGATAAAGAAGCAGCAATGAGTAAAAGATATTGTTCTTTTCTATCTTCTCTTTTTTTATTCATGGCCATCTTTATATAGCCACTTGCAACTACAGGAGGTAAAAGCATTAAGACTGCTGTTATATCATTACCTGCATAGTAATAGCCCATAGAACCTCTAAGGCCAAATCTATCTGCATAGGTAAAGTTTCCAGTTCCTGTAATTTGACCAATAACTACATTTAGTCCAATGATAATTAGGGTCCAAGCTAAAAGCCTATTTAATTTTTTTATTAAGGTCTTTTTGTCATAGCCTAAGATAGAAAATATTGAGTACCAGCAAAAGAGCATAACAATGTTATAGGCAAATCTTGCTATATACATGGCGTCTTGAATAATGGAAAACTCCATCTTAAGAAGTATTTCCACTCCCACCGAGGCTACCCCTGCTATACCTATGGGTATAAGGGTAAAAATAGCCTTTTTGTTCTTGCTGGTAAAAAGATAGATAACCAATAACGATAAAAAGACCAGCCTTACCACTAGGCTGGGAGATATGGAAATTAATGCACCTTTTTTCTCAAAAAAGGTCTTATAAATCCCAGTTAAAGCATCCAAAAATGGATTAACAATAATCATGGTCCAAAAAAGTTTTTCTATAAATTTATTATACTTTTTCATCTTACCTCCCCAAAAATCACTTTTTGAATATAACATATAAAGAAATGAGGGTAAAGGGAAATTTACTTACCATTTAACTTCTTAAAAAGCTCCTCTGTAGCTAAAGAAATTTTTGTAACAGAAAAATCTTCACCTTGAGGATAGGTATAAAGAGTGTCATTTAAGGTGTTTAAATCTACACAATCTCCGTATTTACCCAAGTAGTTATATTCAATATGACAAGAATAGAGGGTCTTTGCAGGCCACTTTATTTCAAAAGGAAGACCATTAGAAGTCCCAGTTAAGACAAAACCTTCCATATTATGAATTAAGTATCCCTTACCTAAAGGTATAAAGCCTTTTGAATTAGGCAAAGACCTAATAACTACTTCTCTTTCAAAAGAATACTTACCTTCATCTACTTCAGCCCTAACATTTTTTCTTTGCCACTCATACCAAGAAGGAACATGAGAAAATTCAGTCTCTCCCTCTAGAGCCTCTAATTGACCATACTTGGTCATCTGCCATTTTTTATTACAGTGCTTACAAAAGATTTTGTCTTCTTTTGAGGCCATTTTGTATTCAGTCATACAATTGGGACATTGATACAAGACACTGTGAAGACCCTCTGCCCTTTTTTTAAACTTAACCTCCACCTTATTATCCAATTGCCACTTAAAATCATCATATGCAAATTCTTTGTCCACTATTTCATTAATCTCATCTAGGGTCATTTTCTTAAGGTCTTCTTTGCTTAAGATATATTTCATATGAGCTTGGGTTGGAATACCTCTTTTTCTAAGATTCCAAAAAGGTGAGTTTATATGATGTCCTTTTGTTATTAGGGTTACTACAGGAACATTTAAAAGTTTTATCAATTTGCCTAAAGAATCTGGTAACACAGAATTAGTACCACATAAGGAATATCTGGCCTCTGGATAAAGAGCAATAATCTCTCCATCCTTTGCCACCTTAACAAGCTGCTTAACAAGGGTTATATCATTGGCAAATTTCCTCTTACATATGCCACCAACCGCCCTTAGAAGCCACTCAATCTTTATAAATCCATCAATAGCAACAACATAGTTGGCTCTTTTAGGGAATATTGCAGCGGTTGCCACCATAAAATCATAAAAGGAGTTGTGATTACACAAAAGAAGATATCCACCTTCTAGGTTTTCCATATTCTCTTTTTCTATTTTACTTGGTTGAAGCCATACTGCAGGAAAACTAATAATCCAGGTGACTAATCGTAAATACCAGGGTGCATATTTAATTTTTCTAGCAGTATCAAAGCGCTTTACATCCTTTAGCGTTATGTTATCCAAACAACCATCCCCCTATTTCCTTTTTAGACTTATGTGTAGATTATATTCTTCTTTAGACCTTTAAACAAGAAACAGATATAAAATGATGAGGGATATATACCTTAAGTCTCTCTACTTAACCTTCTTAGATAAAAGCCTCATAGCATTTAGCACAGCTAATACAGAAACACCTACATCAGCAATTACAGCCATCCACAAAGAGGCAAAACCTAAAGCTCCCGCTACAAGGGCTAAAAACTTTATACCAATAGCAAAAACAACATTTTGTTTTGCAACAGCCATAGTCTTTTTAGATAATCTAATAGCAGTAGCAAGCTTTGATGGCATATCATCCATAATAACTACATCAGAGGCTTCAATAGCTGCATGGGAACCTACTAAGCCCATGGATACCCCTACATCGGATAAGGCTAAAACAGGGGCATCATTAATACCATCACCAACAAATATTACCTTTTCCTTTGGTCCATGCTTCAGTCTTTCTTCCACATAGTGGGCTTTATCGTTGGGTAATAGTGAGTATTTATAGTCTTCTATTCCTAATTTGTCTGCTACTTCTTTAGCAGAAGACTGGTTATCTCCTGTTAGCATAACAAGGTCATGAATATTTAGAGCTTTTAATTGATCTATAGCTTCTTTAGAGTCTTTCTTAATTTCATCAGATATTACGATGTGGCCCATATATTCTTTATCCACTGATACATGCACAATGGTCCCAGCATGAGAACAGGCTTGCCAGTTAATAGAGTGCATATCCATTAACTTTTCATTGCCTACAGCCACATCTTTTCCATCAATTTTTGCCTTTATGCCATGGCCTGCTATTTCTTGAATATGGCTAATACGACTGGTATCTACTGGTTTATAGTATTCATTTTTTAAAGAAAGAGAAATTGGGTGGTCTGAATAGGTCTCAGCAATAGCTGCTATTTCCAAAAGCTCTCTTTTTTTAATCTTTTCAGGGTGTAAGGCTGAAACCTTAAAAATCCCTTTTGTAAGAGTACCTGTCTTGTCAAAGATAACAGTCTTTGTTTGGGCAAGGGCTTCTATGAAGTTTCCTCCCTTAACCAATATTCCATTTTTAGAAGCAGCACCTAGGGCGCTAAAAAAGCTTAGAGGAACCGATAAGACCAAGGCACATGGACAAGATATGACTAAAAAGACCAAGGCCCTATAAATCCAATCCTTCCAATCCCCTTGAAAGAGTAAAGGTGGTATAAGGGCTAAAAGCAAGGCAGAAATAACTACAAGAGGAGTATAGTAGGATGAAAACCTACTTATGAATCTTTCTGTCTTTGCTTTTTTAGATACGGAATTTTCCACTAAATCTAAAATCTTTGAAACGGTAGAATCTTCATATATTCTACCTACCTTGATTTTTAAGAGGCCAAAGGTATTAATACTACCACTTAACACTTCATCTCTTAGACAAACATCCACAGGTATTGATTCGCCGGTTAAAGAAGACATATCTAAAGCAGAGACTCCTTCGACAACAGTTCCATCTAAGGCAATCTTCTCTCCAGGCTTAACTAGTAAGATATCTCCAACTTTAACCTCTTCAGGCTTTAAGGTTAGGATGCTTCCATCCTCTTTTTCTATATTGGCATACTCAGGCTTTATATTCATCAAGTCGGTTATGGACTTTCTAGACTTGTCTGTAGCATAGTCTTGGAAAAACTCTCCTGCCTGGTATAAAAGCATAACAGCAACAGCCTCAGGATATTCTTTAATGAAAAAAGCCCCTATTGTGGCAATAGCCATGAGAAAGTTTTCATCAAAGATTCTTCCTCTTAGAATGTTTCTAAAAGATTTTAATAAAATATCATAACCAACAACAAGATAAGACCCTATAAAGAGGATAAAACTTGTGGTCTTATCTCCAATTAATAGAGCTAGAACTAATAAAAGTAAACTAGTTACTAGTCTTAAAATAATTACCTTTTGGCCTTTATCTAAACTTTTCATATTTAAGAAATCTCTACTCCAAATCTTTTTGCAACCTTTTTAACATTGGGCAAAACAGCATCAATCTTATCTTCATCAATGTCTATGGTTAGTTTTCTCATAATATAGTTTACATTTACATCATTTATATTCTTTATTTTCTGTAATTTTCTTTCTAGGTCTGCTCCACATGAGGCGCAATCTAGTCCGTCAATTTTATATGTGTTTTTCATAGCTTCTTTTTATGAGATCAGTATAACTTACTCATAATCCTCCTTCACATGCTCCATTGCTTGATTTAAGATGGTATTCACATGATCATCTGCCAAAGAATAAAAGACAGCCTTACCTTCTCTTCTAGACTTTACCAGCTTACTTTGCTTTAGCACAGATAACTGGTGAGAGATAGCAGATTGTCCCATATCTAAAAGTGCAGCTATATCACAGACACATAATTCACTTACTGATAAGACAAATAGTATCTTTATCCTAGTCTTATCTGCAAAGACCTTAAGTAAATCTGATAGTAAAAACAAGATATCTTCAGTGGGCATTTGATTACTCACTTTTTTTACTATATCATCATGGACATATAGAAAATCACACTTATCTGCTGGTACTATCATATCTGCCTCCATTCATATGAACACTCATTCATATGTATTATATTATATCTCACCTGCTTGTCAAGAAAAATAAGCATACTTTAACTCATGTTTGTTTATATGTTTAGCTTCTCTAAATATTAAGGTAAATTTTTAGTAAAAAGACTAGATTAGCCTAGATTACAAAGAAAGACTTCTTTCTTCTTTTTGTTCCTTTTTCATAACATACATTTGGTTATCTGCCTTTTTGATAAGGTCATAAACAGTCTTGTCTTTTTCCTTATCATAATAGGCTACACCAAAAGCGATAGAAAAGGGATATATAGACTTTTGAGCATGGTCTGCAACAAGACTTGTAAAGGCCTTTATCTCAGAGTCTTCCAGCTTTTCATTTAGTAACATACAAAATTCATCTCCTCCAATACGATAGCTTTTTCCTTTGGGGCTAAAGACTTCTTTTATAAAAGAGGCACAAGCCTTTAGGGCTTCATCTCCCTTGTCATGGCCATAATTGTCATTTATGAATTTAAGCATATTAAGATCAAACATCATTGCTCCAATAGGTAGTTTGTTTTTAATCTTTTTAATATCCTCTTCAAACTCATTTCTATTGGGTAAATCTGTTAAAAGATCCTTATAGGCTAAGATCTTCAAATACATGTCTTCTTGCATTCTTAAAAGATTTTGATAAAAGCGCTTTACCATATCCACTATTACAACAATCATAAAAATTATTACTGTGTATTTAAAGATAAATAGAGAGGCTCTCTTTTGTGTAAGATAAAGATAAAACAACTCAGAGATCCCTCCAATTATTAAGATATTAAGAGGGATTAAAAAGCTTCTAAGAGTCTTGACTTTATTCAACCTATATTCCTTGTAAACTAAGTATAAGAACACTAAAACATTTGCGATAGTTGCACCATGAGCTATAAACTGAATTTGAAACAAATCTAAAGGTGTAAAAACTTGAATTAAAAAGCTGACTAACAAGACCCCAATGTGGACCCATGGGAAAATATATAGAAGTCTCTTTTTGGGGTTTTCTAGAAGGTAATAAACTAAAAAGTTTATGGGTATGGGAAAGATAAAAAGTCCCACATATTCTAGTAAGTAAAGAACTTGGGGATAACCAAAATAAATCTGTAAGGCCCCATCTTGACATAAAATCCATATAAAGATAGAAACAGCAAAGGTACCTAAATGTAAAAAGGTTTTACTAGTTATGCTCTTACGATTTTCAGCAAGAAAATAGATTAAATATGCTCCCAAGCCAACTATTAAAACTAGAAATATCCCAAAAAGAGAAAAGATGGAACTTCTTTGATAGGTAGCTACACAATCACCTTTAGTACCATATCCAATATCTGGCAAATAGCCATCATAGTTATCATAAACCGTTTCAAAAACTAGTTTCACAACCTTGTCTTGGCTGTTAGCTGGAATTGATGCTAGATTCCAGATTTTTCCTGGGGATTTAAGAAATTTAACAGAGTTATCTGTATAGCCAAAAGAATAGAGTTGTTCATCTTCTAAAAACACCTTAACTTTCAAATGTTCTGTTCTGAACAAAATGCTTTTTCTATGACTAAAATCCTCATTTAAAGTTATATATACTTGATAGGTGTTAGAGTTAACCCATTCAACATCGCTTACATCAGAAAATTTAGATAACTTATCTCCCTTTATTACATCGTTAGAATGTTCATAAAATAGAGAAATGCCTACCAAAAATAATATGGTCGCTATTAAAATTAGAGAAAAAACTTTGGTATAGTATTTCATTCTCACCGTTTTCTTCTAAGATATCTATACATTATTACATGACATTTTTCACTTTTGGCATGTTAAAAACTATTATAAACAATATGGAATAAATTGTAAAGAATGCGAATCGCCAAATAAAAAGCACCTACTTAATTACCTTTTATCAAAATCTCTAACATAACCTGTAGCAGCCCCAATTTTCCCACCAGCAAGTAAATGCTTTTTAATGTTGCGCATTAAGGAAGTATCTTCTGGCAGTTGTGTAAAATCATCATATTCTTTCTTGTAAATCCACTTCAGACCATTATTAGTCTCTTTATTAACATGGACAATCTCATAGTCTGACTGAAACTCTAATATATGAGAGCCTTCTTTTAAAAATTGCTTTAAAACTGGAGATAACAACCAGGTTGCACAATAGACACACATATAATTATAGTCTGGAAAGTGCTTAAAGAAAAACTCTTTAGCCATGCCATATGATGTATCTAAGGCATCCCTAGTAAGAAGAGAAGAAGATGGAATATGGACAGATAAAACAGGAGAGCCGCCTAGAGCCTTACCTATAGGTAATGAGTTTTCAGAAAGAGTAAGTAGCTCATATTCCAATTCTCCAAGACGAAAGATTTTTGCTGATAATTGTCGATAAATCCAATGGTCCCTATCAAAACCATAATACCCATAGCTTTGCATATGCTCATTTACAAACAGATTAAAGGCTTCCATAGAGTCTAAATATACCTGCCTAGAAATACCCAAGCCCTTATATATCTCATAGGTATGTTGTGCTGCAGCTAAATAGATAGATAAGGCCTTTAATCCATTATCACCACTTGGATCTTCTTTAGTTTTACAAAGTGCAGATATTTCTTTTGTAGACTCTTCTCCGGTCTCTAGAGAAAATAGGCCTTTAAAATATGGGTCAAACCTTTTTAAATCCATTTTTTCTATATGATTTATTAATCTATCAGTAACTTCTTTTTGAAAGCCCAAATACTCACAAAGGTCTTTCATTGCAAGAGAAGAAGAATAATTAAAAATACTTAAGCCCATAACCCCTCCAATCTATTTTTTCAACTTAACTTTTTCTTTTTTGTCTTAGTTTTTCCCTTTAGTTTTTTTCTAATAATAATGAGGTAGCTTTATCTACTATTATGTCTTCTATTTCTGGTAAAAATGGCCCAGCCAATCTAGCCTTTATAAATGATAAAGCTTCATAACCTCCTTCATTAAGAATCTTTCTTGTAGGAATGTAACAAACACTACTATTACAATAGCCTAGAGCAATTACATGCTCATCTAAAAGTGCTCTTTTAATGCTTTTACCTATATCACTTACAACCTCACATTCTAAAGCTAGTATGCTGGTTTTGTCATCTAGCCTAAGTAAGGCAATCTGGTAAGAAAGATACTTCTTACTTTTGTTTTCTTTTAAACCCATCAAAATTCTTCTAGCTGAATCCTTTACATATTCAGGCTCACCTTGACTATTTAAAATGGCTTCCCATTTAGAAGCATCCCAAGGATTAGTATGCAACTTTACTTCTATACTATTAGTCTTTATATCAAATTCAATTTTTCTCCATTGGAACTCTTTTTCTCTTTGATTTTTTCTTTCATCATCATTCTCAATCAATTTTTGTATTTCATTGAAAAGCACTTTGCCTGCAATTTCTAACTCATCAAAATCACAACTTTTAAAACTACCATCTTTAGCTGTTATGTATGGCTTTATATCAGCCCCACATCCTTGTAGAAAGACAGCTTTCATGCCTGGATTCTTCCTTTCAAGATACTTATTTACCACCCCTGGAAAATCTGCAGATATTAGATAATTATCAGACCCCAAAGTTGTAGGGTGGCAGGCATAGTTGTATATAAGTCCACGAAGGATATTCTTCTTATCTATAAATTTAATTAAGAATAAATCTGTATCTATAGCTTCATCATTAAAATATGGTTTCCATAAAACTCTTTTTTCATGGGGGTATCTTCTACTTACACCAAATCTGGAAAAACCCTTATATATAAAGGCTTGGCCTTCAATCAGGTTTTGTAAGCCCTTATCAATCATATTAATTATTTTATTTCTAATTAGCTTAAAATATTCTATATCTTCAGTAAAATCAATTTCATTTACATCTAAATCCCACAAGACTTTATCTGCATTTATACTGTGTAGTCTGGCAGGCCTTAAACTGGGATCTTCTCCTGTTACCCCTACAACCGAATGGGTATGAGAATAATTTATTAATATATCTTCTTTTTCAAAACCAAACTTTTTTTTAATAGCTTTTTTTATTCCACTTGCAAAAGACCTATCTCCATACAACAAATCAAGGGCTATTATTACTACAGTTTTATTAGATTTTATTATTACAACTGAAAGATAGGGCGAATCATGCACTCCTAGACTTTTATGATTTCTACCTGAGAATCCCCCTTGTAAAACAGGTATATGAGGTGTTATTTCTTCTTTTAAAATTGAAAACTTCACTAGACCCCCACTAATATAGCTTTAATAATTTTTTTAATCTTCTTATGAATGATCTATTTTGCTACATGCCTTCTTAAACTTTTACTACAAGCATCTTTATCATATCCATAAAATTATTGATAATCAACAAAAGAGGGCTATTACTTACTAGAGTCTACAGGCTTATTACTTTTCTAAAGAAGAAACTCCCACAAATCCAAAGCCTAGATGAATTCCTAAGATGGGACCTGCCTTTCTTAGCTTTATAAGTAAATCTGGATACCTGCTTTTTAAAACATTGTGGACAGCTATGGCTGTTGAGGTATTTTCTATGTAGTTTATAACTACAGCTTCTGTATTTTTATTAATACTCTCTGTTAGCATCTTAACCACATGGGTTTGTCCCCTTGCCATATCTTCAAACACTACAGTACCTTCTTTAAGGGCAAGAATAGGGGTCTTGTTCATAATATTTCCAACACTCATTCTAACAAAGCCAATTCTTCCACTTCTTCTTAAACTTTGCATGTCATTTATGGAAAAGTAGGTTTTTATCTTATCTCTAGTCTCTTCTAGTTTTGACACAATTTCTTCTAAAGAGAGGTTTTTGTTTATAAGGGTTTTTGCGGTTCTTATAAGGAGGTAGTTTTTTCCCGCTGTTCCCAAGCTATCAAAGACAGCTACATCTTTTTTATCAAAAAAGCTGGCAGCTTTTTTTGCAGCATAATATGCTCTACTTAAACGAGAGGATAAGGTAATACATAAAACCTTATTTCCCTTATCAATCTCTTCTTGAAAACTTCTTATAAAGCTATCCTCATCAGGATGACTGGTTATATATCTATCAGCATTTCTAATTAAATCATCAAGATTTTCTTCTTGTCCAGAAAAGTTTTCTAAGTATATATAGTTACCACTTTTATATATGACAGGTAAAATCTTTACATCCATCTCTTGGGCTTCTTCTTTTTTTAAATAGGAGGTGGAGTCACTTATAATTTTTATCATTTTTATATTCCTCTAAAACGCATATATCTTTGGGTCTTTAATGTTTGGCCATCTTTTTTTAAGCTTTCTTTTATAAACTCATAAATATCAGCCTGAAGTTTTTCCATCATTAATTCATCTTCTTTTATAACTCTTTCAACCACCTTTAGTTGGTATAAATCTTTTGAGGTCAACTTAAGACTTTGGGCTGCCTCACTTGCCTTACTGGGGTCTTTCCAAAGTATACTGGCACAACCTTCAGGAGAAATAACAGAATAGACTCCATTTTCTAGAATCCAGACTTCATTTGCTAAAGCTAAAGCCAGAGCTCCACCTGAGCCACCTTCTCCAATGAGAATAGAAAGAATAGGGACTTCTAGAGCAGACATTTCCAAAAGGTTTTCTGCTATAGCTTGGCCTTGTCCTCTTTGTTCAGCTTCTAAACCACAAAAGGCCCCTGGTGTATCCACAAATAGCACAATAGGTCTTTTGAATTTTTCTGCTAGCTTCATTTGCCTTAAAGCTTTTCTGTAACCTTCAGGGTGGGCAGAGCCTAGATTTCTCTTTTGCTTTTCTTCATTGCTCTTACCTTTTTCCACCCCTATAACTGTACAAGGAATATCTTTTAAGTATGCAATACCAGCAATAATGGCAGGATCATCTTTGAATCTTCTATCTCCATGCATTTCTAAAAAAGAAGAAAAGATAGAATTAATAAAGTCTATGGCAGTGTTACGGCCCTTGGATCTGGCCTTTAGTACATAATCATATGCTTGCATTTTTTACCTCTTTTCTTTCATGCATCTTTAAAAGCAGTCCCAGATAAGTCTTTTGTGCCTTTCTACTTACAATGTCATCTATAAAGCCATTTTCCATAACAGATGTGGCTCTTTGCAGCTCTTCTGGCACCTTTTTTCTAATGGTCTGTTCAATTACTCTAGGACCAGCAAAACATACGAGGGCATCTGGTTCAGCTAATATAATGTCTGCTTGCATGGCAAAAGAAGCTGTAACACCTCCAGATGTGGGATTTGTAAGTACGCAAATATAAAGGTTGCCTTGGTCAGAATGTCTTTTAACTGTAGAGCTAACCTTGGCCATTTGCATTAAAGATATGATACCCTCTTGCATCCTGGCCCCTCCTGAAAGGCTAAAGCCAAGAACTGGAAGAGATTTATCTGTAGCATATTCAAAAAGTCTACTTATCTTTTCGCCGGTGATTTGGCCCATACTGCCCATCATGAACTCCCCATTCATTATAAATATGGCAGTCTCACACCCTCCTATACTACAAAGGCCACAAAGAACAGATTCGTTTTCACCAGATGTTTTTATAGCCTTTTCTAGTTTTGCATCATAGTCAGGAAAATCAAGGATATTTACAGATTTTAAGTCTTGGTTATGTTCCACAAAAGAATTTTCATCACACAAGATTTTTATCCTCTCTTTTGGACTTATCATGAAGTGATGATTACAAAAAGGACAAATATGGAGACTCTTTTCTAAATCAATTCTACTTATATATTTCTTACACTTCTTGCAATATATTTCTTCTTTGCTCTCTTTGTGATCTTTACTCTCTCTATTTATTTTAGCTTCTTTATTTACTTTTTCTCTACTTGCTTTTTCTTTTTTATCCTTAGTTTGGCTTTTGTCTTTGGGAAACAATCTAGATTTCTTTCCTTCGCCTTCTAAGGTATTTTTAGGTCTTTTGAATCTCATAGCTCAAAATCCTTTCTTCTAACTAATCTTTACTTTGCTTAAGTAGTCGGTAGTATATTTTCCTGATACAAAGCCTGAGCTTTCTAATATTTCTTCATGATACAAGGCATTGTGCTCAACCCCTTCAATTATTAATTCACAAAGGGCTGCTTTCATCTTTCTTATGGCTTCATCTCTTGTTTTTGCATAGACAATCAGTTTTCCAATCATAGAATCATAAAAAGGTGGAATCTCATAGCCTTGATAAATTGCAGTATCAAAACGAACCCAAGGCCCACCAGGAACATGGAGCATGGATATTTGGCCGCAAGTTGGAGCAAAGTTTCGATATACATCCTCTGCATTTATTCTGCATTCAATGGCATGACCAATCTTTTCCACCTCCTCATTGGTAAAGTCTATTTGTATACCAGACGCAATACGAATTTGCCACTTTACTAAATCCATTCTGGTTACCATCTCTGTTACAGGGTGTTCAACCTGTAGTCTGGTGTTCATTTCCATGAAGTAGTAGTTTTTTCCATCAAAAAGGTATTCTATGGTTCCAAGGCCCCTATAGCCTATGGCCTTACAGGCCCTAATAGAAGCTTCTTGCATATCCTTTCTAACCGCCTTTGGCAAGGTTATACAGGGGCTTTCTTCTAAGATTTTTTGATTTCTTCTTTGTATAGAACAATCTCTTTCTCCTAGACATATAACATTATTAAAGTTGTCTGCCATAACCTGCATCTCTACATGTTTAACAGATTCTAAGAATTTTTCTAAATAAACTCCACTATCTGCAAAAGAAGACATGGCCTCAGAAACAGCTACATGAAAACCATATTTAAGCTCTTGCTCATTTCTAGCCAGTCTTATCCCCTTGCCTCCCCCACCTAAGCGGGCCTTTACTAAAATGGGGTAGCCAATCTTTTTGGCTTCTTTTAAGGCTTGGTCTATATCTTCTACCAAACCACTAGAGGGAATTATGGGCACCTTTGCCTTTTTCATCAGTTGCTTAGCCCTTTCCTTGTCTCCCATCTCTTTTATAACCTTAGATGTGGGCCCTATAAATTTAATTCCATTTTCTTCACAAAGTCTGGCAAATTCATGATTTTCTGATAAAAATCCATAGCCAGGATGTATGGCCTCACAGGCAGATACCTTTGCAGCTGACAAAATAGCCTGCATATTTAAATAGCTATCCTTTGCATAAGCCTTTCCAATACAAAAGGATTCATCTGCTAAACTCACATGTAAAGAATCTTTATCAGCTTCTGAAAAGACAGCCACTGTATATATGCCCATCTCTTTACAAGCCCTTATTATCCTAACTGCAACCTCTCCCCTATTGGCGATGAGGATTTTTGATAACATTGTCATATCTTTTTTACTATAGCAAAGGCTAAATCTCCTGATACGCATAATTGTCCATCGGCATATCCTTTTGCTTCTATGAAATAGAAGGGTTTACGAACAGAGCTTATCTTACACTTAAATTCCAATTCTTGGCCTGGGACAACAGGCTTTTTAAATCGGACCTTGTCTAGTTTGGTAAAGTAGGGGGTAAAGTCCCCTTCTTCTTCCACTAAAAGACAAGCAGATTGGCCCATCATTTCACACAGAATAACTCCAGGCACTATAGGGTTATCAGGAAAATGACCTTGCAAGAAAAACTCATCTCCTCTTACCTTGTAGCTTCCTATGGAATATCCCTCTTCTAAACGGACCTGGTCCAACAAAAGCATGGCATCTCTATGAGGCAATATCTTCTCTATTTCTTTTCTATTTAACACTCTTACATTATTCATTTTATCTTCTCTTATCTTATCCTTCTTCTCTTATCTTATCCTTCTTCTCTTATCTTATCCTTCTTCTCTTCTTACCTAAATTAACTTGTATAAGACCTGACCGTATTCAACAATATCATTGTTTTTTACGCAGATATCTATCACCTTTCCATCTTGTTCTGCAGTGATCTCATTCATAATCTTCATTGATTCCACAATACAAAGAACATCTCCTTTTTTAACCTCTGTTCCTATGGTTACATAAGGGGGGCTTTCTGGTGAAGGTGAAGAATAAAAGACTCCAACAAAGGGAGATGTAACTTCTATTAGGGCATTAAAGTCTTCACTTGAAAGTTTGTCTTTTTCCCTTTCAGAATCTTGTGGGTATTGACTTTCTTCTCTATCTACTTTTTCATTCAAAGCTTTATTGCCCTTTAAATCTTGGTTAAAAGAAGGTATAAGATTTTCATTTTGATAAAGAGGAAAATGCTTTTCTTCTATCTCTTTTTTTAAGATTACCTCTGACTCTCCTTCTTTCCATTGAGCCCATGTAAGCTTGTATTTTTCCATCATAGCGGCTAGTTTTTCAATATCTTTTATCTGCATTTGGCACCTCACACTCTATTAAACAAAATACCAGCATTGTGGCCACCAAATCCTAAAGAAAAGGACATGGCCACATCTGCTTGGAAATTTCTTGCCTTGTTGGGAACATAATCTAAATCACAGTCAGGATCTGGCTCCTTGTAGCCTATGGTAGGAGGTATTATCCCCTCTTCTAGGGCCTTTATAGCCATAATTGCCTCAAAGGCTCCAGCTGCTCCTAACATATGGCCAGTAACTGACTTGGTAGAACTCAAGGGAATCTTGTATGCTAAAGCTCCTAGCACCTTTTTAACAGCCAAGGTTTCAGTCTTGTCATTTAAAATTGTAGAAGTTCCATGCATATTAATATAGGTTTTTTCATCTAGAATTTTCCCATATTCTGCTAAAAGTAGCTCAATCATATTAATACTGCCTAAGGCCTCTGGATGAGGGGCGGTCATATGATAGGCATCACAGGTATTGGCATAAGATGATATTTCACAATATATTTTTGCTCCTCTTTTAACTGCATGTTCATACTCTTCTAAAATCAAGATTCCAGCCCCTTCTCCCATGACAAAACCTTTTCTTCTTTTGTCAAAGGGAATTGAGGCATTATCTACATCCTCTGTTGCTGCCAAGGCCATAGCGTTGGCAAAGCCTGCAACCGCTAAAGGAGTTATACAGGCATCAGAGCCTCCTGCAATTATTGCATCAGCATACCCATATTTTATAGCCCTATAGGCTTCACCTATAGCATGGGTGGAAGTAGCACAAGCAGTTACTACTGGTAAGTTTACCCCTTGGGCTTGATGCTTAATGGCCAAGGTTGCCCCTGCCATGTTGGCAATAATCATAGGCACAAAAAATGGAGATATCCTATCAGGGCCTCTAGTTAAAAGCTTTTCTGTTTCATCTACAAAGGTCTGAATTCCCCCAATACCAGAACCTACATAAACCCCAAACCTATTGGGTATAACTTGTCCTTCAATTTTGCTATCATCCACCGCTTCTTTACAGGCTGCAATAGCATACTTAACAAACATGTCGGTTCTTCTAATATCGCTTCTATCCATAAAAAGGCTAGGGTCAAAGTCCTTGACCTCTCCTGCGATCTGCACCTTCATATTTGAAGCGTCAAACTTACTAATTTTCCCTATCCCATGTTTTCCTTCTATAGCCTGAGCCCAAGCACTTTTAACAGTGTTTCCAATGGGACTAATACAGCCCAGACCAGTAACCACTACCCTTTTCATATATACTCCTATTTATCCCTAAATATATAATCCGCCATCTACCTTAATAATTTCTCCAGTTATGTAGCTGGCCATATCCGAAGCTAAAAACAAGGCTAAATTGGCAATATCTTCTGGTTTTCCAATTCTTTTTAAAGAAACAGCAGTGTCCAAAAGGGGCTCTACAATCTCTTTAATGTTTGCTGTCATATCTGTATCTATAAATCCAGGTGCTATGGCATTTACTGTCACCTTTCTAGAGCCAAACTCCTTAGCAGCTGTTTTAGTTAAACCTATAAGGCCGGCCTTAGAGGCAGAATAGTTAGCTTGCCCTGGATTTCCCATCATCCCGCTGACAGAAGATATATTAATAATCCTGCCATAAGGAGATTTTAGAAGATAACGAGAAAGACACTTTATAAAGTAAAAAGCTCCCTTTAAGTTAACATCAATAACATCATCAAAGGCCTCTTTGGACATACGCATAATCAAGGTATCTCTTACAATGCCTGCATTGTTAACTAGGATATCTATGCTACCTAAATCTTCTACAATATCTTTGGATACCTTTTCCACCATGGAATAATCTGCTACATTACACTTGTAAATATTAGCCTTAACTCCAAAGGCTTCAGCTTCTTTTTTTGTAAGCATAGCCCCTTTTTCATCCCCTGAATATATGATGGCTAGGTCTGCCCCATTTTTTCCTAATTCAAGGGCAATAGCCTTTCCTATTCCTCTTGAACTACCGGTTACAACTGCTTTTCTACCCTTTAACATTTATTTCCTCCACTAGGTCTTTCAAAGAAACTAAGTCATATGCATTTAATACTCTTGTCTTGTTCTTTGTATCTGTCCTTTTAATCATTCCACTTAAAACATTTTTACATCCACATTCAATAAAGGTGGTAAAGTCTTGGTCTATCATATTTTCTATGGTTTTTTGCCATAAGACAGGGTTACTTACCTGCTTGGTTAAAAGACTTGTATCCTTTATATAAAGATCTCCTGTTAAATTAGAGTAAAGAGGTAAGCTAGGTTTTTGAAAATTCTTATCTTCCATATATAATTCTAGCTTTCTTTCTGCTTCTTTCATAAAGGGACTATGAAAGGCTCCACTTACCTTTAACTTAATACTCTTTATCTTTCTTTCTTCTAAGAGTCTTTTAAAGTCTTCTTCTTTTTCTTGCAAAAGAGAAAAAACCACTTGTCCTGGACAATTAAAGTTAACAGGATAGACATCACTAATCAAAGCAGAAATCTCTCTAGCTTCTTTTTCTTCAATTCCCAAAAGGGCATACATAATCCCTTTATACTTTTCAGATTCTGCCTGCATAAATTCAGCTCTTTTTAAAACAAAGGCCAAAGTATCCTCATAAGACATTAATCCTGAAAAGGCCACTCCAGCAGTCTCTCCTATGGAAAAACCAGCTAAACCACTAGCTTCAATGCCTTCTTCTTGTAAGGCTATTGCAAGAGCCAGGTCTGTTAAATACAAGGCTGGCTGGGTATACAAGGTAATGTTTAGTTTTTCTTCTGGTCCATAAAAGCAAACCCTTCTAATACTTTCATCTGCCATATGGTAAAGCTTTTTAACACTGGCATAAGAATCATAAAGGTCCTTTCCCATACCTGGATATTGAGCTCCTTGACCTGAAAAGACAAAAGCTATTTTACCCATTTGCTTGCTCCTTTTAGTACCTGTTCCGCCTCATTAAAGAGCTCTTCAATCATTTCTTTTGTGCTTTGTTCTTTGGTTATTAAGCCTGCAACCTGACCTGCCATAAAGCAACCTTTTTGCCAGTCACCTTCTTGTACAGCAATTCTTAAGGCTCCAGACCCTTCTTTTTCCAAGTCCTCATTGCTTACAGAAGAGTCATACTCTAGTTTAAAGAAATTCCTAGAAAAAGGATTTTTCAAGGCCCTAACTGGATGGCCCAATCTTTTACCTGTGGATATGGTATCTATGTCTTTAGCTCCAATAATTCTATCCTTGTAGTTTTGATGAACAGAGGCCTCATACACTGTTAAAAACTTTGTACCACACTGAACCCCTTCAGCCCCTAACATAAAGGCTGCTGCCACCCCTCTGCCATCACCTATACCACCAGCTGCAATAACCGGTATGTCCACAGCGTCTACCACTTGAGGGATTAAGGCCATGGTGGTCAATTCTCCAATGTGCCCTCCTGCTTCACAGCCTTCTGCTACCACAGCAAAGGCCTTGTAAGATTCCATTCTTTTAGCTATACCAACAGAAGGAATAACCGGTATAACCTTTATACCTGCCTCATTCCATTTATCCATATACTTACCAGGATTACCGGCACCGGTTGTAACAACTGGAACCTTTTTATCTATAACCAATTGGGCCAGATCTTCACTATGAGGGCTCATTAGCATAATATTGACTGCAAAGGGCTTGTCTGTAAGTGTCCTTAATAGGTCAATCTCTTGAGCCACATGACTAGCAGGTGCATTACCTGCCCCAATAGTTCCTAAGCCACCTGCCTCAGATACAGCAGCTGCCAACCTAGCATCTGCTACCCAAGCCATGCCCCCTTGAAAAATTGGATATTTAATATTTAGCATCTTAGTTATTTTACTTTCAATCATAATAACTCCTTACTCCCATTCCAGTACACAAGAACCAGAGGTCAATCCAGCTCCAAAGGCACTGCAAAAGATTTTATCTCCCTTTTTAATTTTTCCATCTCTAACCAACTCATCCATTAATAGGGGTATGGAAGCTGAAGAAATATTTCCGTATCTAGTAAGATTTATGGGAAACTTCTTTGCATCCAAACCTAAACGTTGACCAGCGAAATCTATAATCCTTTTATTTGCTTGATGTAAAAGATATAGGTCAATATCATCAGTCTCAATTTCTAGGGCCTTTGTTGCTAATTCAACATGCTTTTCAAAGGACTTAACTGCAAATTTAAAGACCTCTTGACCTGTCATATGTAAATAACCCTTTTCACTTACATCTTTAGCAAAGGGACTATTACCAGAACCGGTTCTTGAATAAAGAATGTCCACATCTCCCTTTGAATCGGTGTATAGAAATTTAAGAGCGCTCCCTGGTTCACAAAGACAAGCCCCTGCTCCATCACCAAAAAGTACAGAGGTACTTCTATCGGTCCAGTCTGTAAAGGCAGACATTCTTTCTGCTCCTACTACTAAAACTGAACTGGCCTTCTTATCATTTAACAAAGACTGAGCTAGATCTAGGGCGTATATAAAGCCGGTGCAAGCTGCATTTAAATCAAAAGCGGGACAAACCACACCTAACCTTTGTCCTAAAGAACAAGCTAAAGATGGAGTAATATAATCTCCGCCAATGGTTGAACAGATTATGTAATCTATGTCACAAGCTTTTTTCCCAGCTGCCTCAAGGGCCTTTATACTGGCCTCATAAGCTAGGTCTGTAAGACTCTCTTGGACACAAATCCTTCTTTCTTCTATACCTGTTCTTTCTCTTATCCACTTATCTGAAGTGTCAAGAAATTCTTCCAAATCCCTATTTAAAACTATCCTTTGGGGAAGACCTCTTCCCGTTCCGGTTATTTTTAAACTCATTAATTTTTCACCTTGTCTTTAAAGAAATCAGCTAATTTTGTTAAGGATTGTAATAGGATTTCTTTTTCTTCTGTATTAAAATCCTTGCTGATATTTCTTATCATTTTTTTATGAAATATGTTGTGGGCCCTTTGAATTTTTTGACCCGAATCTGTAAGGGTAATAATGAATCGTCTACCATCATGTTCTGCTGTTTCTTTTTTTAACAATTCCTTTTTTTCTAGCTTTTTTACAGCCACAGTTACAGTTGGCCTAGTAACCTTTAAAATCCTTGAAAGACAAGATACAGTGGCAGACCCTCCATTTTGAGCAATGGCTTGAAGAAGATGAACCTCACTAACAGTAATAGGTACTTGAGATATTTTTCTCAAAGACTTCTCTTCATACTTTGTAATATTGTTAAATGTATCCACCAATATATGGTTCAGTTTATCTTCAAATTCCAACATTGCTACCTCCAACTAATTAGTTTGACTAACTAATAATTACACTTATAGCCCCCTATGTCAATAAATAAATTGTTAACAATTTATTAAAATTATGAATAAACTATGAAATATGGGATAAATCTAACATCTTATGGCTTATTCTATTTATACTCTATAAAGTGTTGAATATTATCCAACATGCAATATAATGAAAAAAACTAGTCTAGGAGGTTAATATGAAATTAACTGAAGAAGGTTTTAAACGAGTACTGGAACATACCGAGCAACATTTTGCTTGGACCATGAGAAATCAGATAACAAATACCGGTGATTGGAAACATGGCGGTATCATGTCAATAGGTGAAGGTATGGTTCCATACAATTCTGCTGGCCTTTTACATACAGCAGGTTTTTTATATTTTCTAGAAGATAGCATCTATTACAAATCAAAAGAAGTATATACTTTTGCAGTAAAGGCCTTAGATTTCTATGAAAGAAATATGTCTGAAGAAGGCTTAATGCATTTTTATATGTGCAATTACAAATCAGCTCCTGACACTTCTTTTACCCTAATACCTCTTTGTGAAATATATAGATTTATACAAGATAAAGAGACTGATGAAGACGGGGAATATTTAAAATTTAGAATTCTAAAACTTATAAAAACATTGGCAGATGGAGTTATAGCCGGAGGCTTTCATACCCCTAACCACCGTTGGGTTATATCAGCAGCTTTATCTATGGTTGTTAACATAACTAAAGACCAAAAGTATATGACCAGAATTAATGAGTTTCTATCTGAAGGAATAGACTGTGATGAAGATGGAGAATACACAGAAAGATCTCCTGGTAGTTACAACAGAGTAAATAATGAAGCCCTATTAATAATGTCAAAAGAATTAAATATGCCTCATCTTTTGGAGTTTGTAGCAAGAAATCTTAAAATGATGACCTATTACATTGATTGGGACTTTAGATTATTCACTAACAACTCTACCAGACAAGATAAGGGTGAAAATGATAGGTTTTTAGATATGTACTATTACCAATATCTAAAAACTGGATATCTCTTACAAGATAAAGAACTTTTATCAATTGCCAAGGCTATTGAAGATAATAATTATAGAAATGGCAATAAAATCCTCTTAGGTCTTAATACCCTAATTAATGAAAAAGAGCTTCTTGGTATTACTGATGATGTGGAGCCCTTTAAGCTAAAGCCTTTTACAAAACACTTTAAAAAATCAGGTCTTGTAAGGATTTACCACAAGGATATGACCTTAACCATATTAGGAGATTCCCCCACCTTTTTATACCTTAGATACAAGGGCTTGGATATGTATATAAGGGGTGGAATAAACTTCTTTAATGAAAGACATATAAAGGTAAACAATATCCAACCTATAGAAGATGGTTTTACCATGGAATATGAAGGAAGAGGCAGATATCTTCTTCCTCTAAAAGAACCACAAGACTTAAGAGACTACAGAAAATTTGATATGGCCTTAAGAGATACTACTCCAGAGCAAATTGTTAATATGACTATAGAAATTAAAAAGACAGACAAGGGTTTTGAAATTACCACTAAATCTAGGGGCGAAAAGCAAGTACCTGTTCGCTATGACATTGCTTTAAATACTGGTGTCTTAGTACGAGGAGATGGTTATGCCCTTAGAGCCAATGGTGGTGGAATCCTCTTTCCTGAAAAAGGATATGTTAAACTGGATACAGGAACCTGTGGCTTAAAGATTGGACCTTGTGTATCTGAAACCTATATCAACCAAGGACTTTGGGGCACAATTCCTCTTTCTCAAGATGACTACCATATTTTCTTGAGCAGCATTACCCCCTTTGAACAAACCTTTAACCTAGAACCTTATGACAGATACGAAGACTAACTAAAGCAAAAGGTAAAGAAGAAGGTTTAATAAGTAAAACACAATAACAAGAAGTAACACTAACAATAAATTAATATAGTAATAGTGAAAATGATGCAATTGCATCATTTTCTTTAACTATCTGTTTTTCAACTATCTGTTTTTAACAATCAGATTTTTAACAACTTTTTTAACAATCAGATTTTTAATAATCTAACTTTTAACAATATTAAAGAAGATTCAGAATCCATACAGCCTTTACTAAGGACAAAACAAGACTTCCAAAATTGAATCTTGGAATAAAATATGACTAGTTTTTCTTGTTGTGTAAGCTTCTTTAAATCATCTCTCATAAACATTAAAGAAGTGCTCTAAGGCACCTATCATGGCTGCATCGTTTTCATATCTGGCACACTCAATATTAGTTTTAGCAAAGTAATAGGAGTCCATCATAATTCCTAAATATTTCTTAATACCAGTAACTAACTTTTCTTTTCTAGAGCTTATGCCTCCCCCTAGAATTATTTTTCTAGGGGCAAAAGCATAAATTAGATTGGATATTCCGTTTGCCATATCCTTATTAAAATTATCAACGATTTCCAAGGCTAGCTCATCTTCCTCATCATAAAGGTCAAAAAGCTCTTTGCCGTTTGAGACATTTAATCTAGCCTCCTTAGCTGCCTTTACCAAGGCACTTACAGAACATAAGGCTTCCCAGTTTTTACCTTCTCGTATATGCATTAGGCCAAATTCTCCTGCAGAGAATCCATATCCTTCATATACCTTATCATTTATTACACTGGCTCCGCCAATTCCTGTGCCTATGGCCACAACAACAAAATCTGTCCCCTTATTATAAGGTACCTGAGAAAGAGCTAGGCAATTTACATCATTACTGGCACTTGCCCTAAGACTAAACTTATCTTGTATATCTTTGGTATAGTTTCTACCAGTATAGCCTTCCATCACATCATCTGCATAAACAATCCTGCCACTTATACTATCTACAATCCCAGTAGAGGATATTGCAACTCCTTCAATGGGGTGGTTTTTCTTTGTTTCTTGGATAATTGAATATACTTTTTTTACCAGACTTTCTCCCCCTTCATAAATTCTAGAAGGAGTTTTGTCTTTGAAAATAAAGGCTTTCTTACCATCCATAACAGAGTACTTGATGAAGGTCCCACCTATATCCAAGGTCAGGTATCTTGTGTTTTTGTTATTGTTTTTTACCATTTTCCTTTCCCATTTGATCATATTCTTTAGGCATATAATTAGCTACGATTATAGCGATTATACAGGTTGCCATAACTATGAAGGGCATTAAGTGAGCTCCGAAAAACTCATTGTCTGCTAGCTTAATTTCCTTAAGATTCAACCATACTAAGCTGGTAGAAATAGCTCCTGCTATAGCTGTGAAAA
This sequence comes from uncultured Clostridiaceae bacterium, assembly GCA_964563155.1. Classification (GTDB taxonomy): domain Bacteria; phylum Bacillota; class Clostridia; order DUPQ01; family DUPQ01; genus DUPQ01. The sequence goes on from CAZLVL010000012.1 coordinate 73,371, forward strand.
GTCCTTGTATAGCAAAATACATGGCAGGATGACTCTTTCCTGTTTCTTTTAATTCATCTGCAGCTATCTGAGACAAGATGGCATAAGGGGCTGAGAAAAAGGCACCTATACCATAAGATCCAATAAGAGCTCCTGTTGCACCAATGGCAAGTCTAATCATTTCATTGGGAATCCAGACTATGTAGGCTGCTCCGAAAAAGAGCATGGCTACTCCAAAAGAAGCCATGGCTGTTTGGAAGGCAAATCTGAATCCTTTTTTCTTCATAACCTTTCTGTAGAAATAGAGCATTAAGGGCACTGGAGCAAAGGCTCCTGAGTTAACAATTGTTATCTGCCATGAGCTTAAACCCATAGGTCCTGATGCTAAAACATTTTGTCCTGTCAAGAACATTTGAAGGCCAAAGAAGAATATACCAAAAACAACTATCCACATTAAAAAGGCTCTATTGCTAAGAGTTAATTTTATACTCTCAAGTAAAGGAACCTCTTCTTCCTTAATCTCATCATCTGCTCTTAGGGCCACATCTTTAGGAAGGGTAGATCTTTCTTTTAATAAGAAAAATGGAATCAACATGGTCAACATTAAAGGTGACATGTAGAGGGCTATCATCCTTATGTTTAAGCCTCCTATCATAAGAGGTATTAAGGCATAACCCAATGAATATTGTATTGTGTCAAAAAAGGCCTTCCAGTTTGCTAGATATTGTCTATCTGAGTCTGTTTTTGTTATCTCAGAATAGGTTCCATAGTAGGTTACCAAGGTTAGAGTATAGGCTGTAAAGAAAACAATTAGCAGCAAACCAAACCATATAGTGTTTTTCAAACTATGTTCTACATTTTCTAGTGGGAAGCAAAAAAGCAAAAAGCTAATAATCAAAGGTATATACCCTAAGAGAATGGCTGGTCTTCTTTTTCCCCATTTTGTCTTTAGAGTGTCGGTAAAGGATGCTAAAGGCACATCTGCTATACCATCTACGACTCTTGCAATTAAAACAAAAATACTAAAAAGGACAGTAAGTACCAAAGTCTTGTTTGCATAAGTCCAGTTCTCAATGTTCTTTAGAAATCCCGCTGTACTCAAGGCATCAATTAGATAAGCAGATAAAATCAAGTTCATCAAATTGGGTCCAAAGCCTGCAAAGGCATAGAGCGGAAGTTTCTTTCTTTCAATTTTCCCCATTTTTTACCCCCTGGTTTTTAAAGTATTTCTTAAGTATCTTAAACGAATTAAAATCAAACTGGGTCTTCCTGTCCACTACCCTCATAAAAGCCAGTTTTATTCTGCTTCGCCTAATTTCATCTAAAGCTATTCTAGTATCCACCTTATATGGTTTATGGCCCATAAAGTTCAAATAGTTCTCTCCTAGAATCTTTTTTAATATTTCATTTTTCAAGTCTAAAGGTTTTAGTACAAAATCCTCATCATGCATTAAATATGAGGTGGTTTCTGTTACAGTAAATTCTTCCTTAGCTGAAAGAAACCTTTTAACTAAATCAGCCCTGTTTTTTTCTGATTCAATATTAAGTTTTCCCCCTTCTAAAATGCTTTGTGTTCCAATATCGGTTCCATACATAATTCTGTCTTGATATTTTTCAAAAAACTCTAAGGTCTTTTTTCTATTAGCTGTAAAATTAATATACATCTCAATACCTGGTGTTAGGTCCACAAAAACATTGGGATGCTTATCCAAAATATTTGCCAATCTATCTAAATCTTTTGAGAGAAAGAAAAAATGTGCAAATATTATTTTAAGATTAGGATATTTCAAAAGGACATTCTCAATTTCCTTGTATTGGTCTTGGTTGTTTACAAAAGTATCATTGTAATACCAGCCTCTTTTCATAGCCCAATCAGGTATTTCTTTTCTATCCCAAAATTCCTCTGGGTCATTTACATGCCATAATATGGGAAAGGCTGTATTTTCCATAAAAGCAAAGTACTCTTCCCAAACTGCATCATCAAAAGGAGGAAGGTTAAAAAGCTTCCTGATTTCTGGTTTTCCTTCAATCATCTTAATTCCATCACAGCCAGCCTTTCTCATTCTAAGAGTATGTTTTACCATGGCCTTTCCTAGAGTTTTCTTTTTAGAAAAATATGAAAAAGCATCCAAAGAGGCAAAAACATATATGCGCTCTGGATACTTATCTTTTAGCATCAAACCATCACAGATGGCAGAAAGCTTCTTCTTATCTGGAACTATTACCATGTTTGCAATATCTGTATCACAATAGTCCATAAGATTTATCATTTCATCTGGAGTAATATTCATTGAATAATGAATATGACAATCAACTACCTTCATTCCTTTAAACATACAATCCTCTTTTTCTTGAATTTGTTTAATAATCTTGCTCTTTTAGGAGTGATTTTGCTTAATCTTTAGTTTTATTCGTTTAGTTAATTATTTTTATATTTATACTACAATGATAACATAAATATTTATCTATAGGTGTTTTTTGTATTTAACAAAGGATTTTTGTGTTTTAAAAGAATTTTTGTACAAACAAAAACCCCCATAGGTTTGCTTTGGTTCAACTTATGGGGGTCGGTTTAAGTTCTCTTCATTTTTTATTTAAATACATAGTCTTGTATAACCTGGGCCAACTCTTCTAAGATTCTTTGGTCTTCTTGGCTAAATCGAGAATAAAGGGGACTATCTATATCCAAAACCCCTAAGGCTTTTCCATCTTTAAAAAGAGGAATAACAATTTCAGAATTAGAAGCAGAATCACAAGCGATGTGTCCTTCAAAGTTATGGACATTATCTACCCTCAAGGTCCTTTTCTCTTCTAGGGCTTTTCCACATACCCCTCTTCCCTTTTCAATCCTTATACAAGCAGGCTTGCCTTGAAAGGGGCCTAAAACTAGGGTCTCTCCGTGAAGAAGATAAAAGCCTGCCCAATTTAAATCTGAAAATTTATCCATTATGAATGCAGATGCATTGGCAAGATTTGGTATGACCAATTCTTCATCTTCTACTAGGGCTTTTAACTCTTCTGCTAATGTCATGTTTATCTTTCCTTTTTTAGAACTTTAATTAATTATGATTTTTATCTTATTTTAATCTTTTTTTATCTTATTTTACTTTTTTTTTATTCTTTACTTAATTCTTATTCCATAGATCTTTTCAGCATAAGTTCCTACAACTATCATATTTCCATAAACTGCAGGACTTGCTTCAATGGTTCTATAAAGCCTACCTTCACTAAGGGTGACTTGGTTTAATAAGGTGCCGCTAGCTCCATCTAAAAGAGAAATAATGCCGTTATGCTCACAATAGACAATATATCCCTTATTATCCTCTGTATAAACTACAACAGGAGAAGACCAGCTGTAGCCAGATATATATTCCCATTCAATTTGACCTGACTCTTTATTAATTGCAATAAGTCTACCAGCCCAAATAGAATCTTGTTTGGTTTTACAAATATTAAAGATAACAATATCTTCCATATCATGCTTTCCTATTATTGGTGAAGCTAGGGCTCCTCCATTTATGACGTCTACAAAGTAGGTAGGAACATCAATTTGCCATAAAAGCTCACCAGTAAGACCATCAAACTTTCTAATATTACTATCTGCATCTTGTCTTCTAATATCCACTTCATTGGCAGTATAGACAAATACGCCTTTATCTGTTACCTCAAGTGCAACAGATGAGTCTGTATCATCTTGGGTATTGTATGCCCATAGGATTTCAAGGCTGTGTAGGTCTAAGCATATTAAGTAGCCACTATTGTCTGTAAAATACATGTATTTACCATAGATAGAAGGAGAGCTTTCTATACCATAAGCATAGTAGCCTTGAGCCACATACTTATACTTTATGGTACTAGGACTAAGACTAATTGTTTTAGCTTGCTTATCAAAAACAGTATTAAGGGTAACAATATAAATAACTCCATTTTCACCACATTCATAGTAGGTGTCATTTTCTATATCTAAAAGACCAGAAGAATCAAAGGCTCCCCAGGTTCTAGGGGCATAGCCATCATTACCGTGAATTTCATGGAGTAATTGGCCATTAATAAGGCTAAAGATCCTATAGCCAAAGGGTTTATACCTTTCTTCTCCTTCATTGGTCATTCCACTTTCAATACCTTGACCTACATAAATCAAGGGATAACCTCTTGGATCTACAGTTAAGCTACCTTTTACTGGAACTCCAATGTATATATAGTCTCTACTTGCTTTACCTGTTTCTAAATCTAAAAAGTAGACGTTGCCATCTAAGGTTGCATAAATTACTTCTACAAAATCTTCCTTGCTTTTAAACTCATCATATACATTCATCATTTGCAAAGTATCATAATCCCATTTAACAATAGAAGGCTGACCTGTCCAACCTACCCCTGGCCATATAGAACCAAAGCCAGTCATTCCCCCTATGACATAGCTCCACTCTTCTTCTAATTTGCTTTCTTTTATGTCAACTTTTCCATATCCTCCACCGTCTCTAAAGTTACTTCCTCTAAAGGTAGTAATACCTTCAATTTGAGAGTAGCTAGAAGAAAGAGGAAAATTTATCTTGTTTTTTGAAATATATGTTTCTATGGTTTTTCCACTGGAATCTTGAACGTAGGATTTAAACTTGCTGGCAAAAGCCCTAGCAGTAGGGTCTATATTATCTATAATTATTCCATGACTTAATTCATCTTTATCACTTAAGGCTATACCTTGGCTAAAGTATTCATTAAGAATTTCATTTATTTCCTTAAATAGTAGGGCCCCATCTTGAACAGAAGTCTTTTTACCACTTAAAGATAAAAGATACTTATTTTTACTATCTGCCATCACTGATGCATTAAAGGTCAATTTGTCTTGGTCTATACTGGCCAGTAAAGCAAAACTTGTAGATACAAAATCTTGGCCTAATAGATTGTACTCTTTGTAGTTAAAAGAATTTTGCATATAGGAGTAGAGCTGAGAGTATCCAGCTTTGTTGCTATCTAAGCGCTCATAAAAGACCTTTACAAGGGTAGATAAATCCTTACTAGAAAAAGAAGCAAGATCTGTGCTTATACCAAATTGGCCCATATAGTTTAATATATTTTGCTTTCCATATCTTCTTAACAAAATGTTAAGGGCACTTAAATCATCATATTTTAAGATATACTCACAAAGCTTTTCAACACTGGCTGATGTAATTGAGTTTTCTACCATATATGAGTTGATATTATAGTCTTCTTGCTTGTAAGAAAGGCTGGTATCTAAGGGAGTATTAGTCTTTACACTCTCTTCATAGGCATACATAACTAAAGCCAGCCTATAGCTAGAAAGGCTATCAAATTTTTGATTTGCATTTATATCTATATATTGGTCTTTTGAATAGTCATAAAGAGAAAGTGAATATATACCAGCGGGATAAGATATTTTGTATTCTAGATATTCTTTTAATTGCTCTAGGTTTTCTATATATATTTCTTTTGGCTCTTCTACATCTGGCTCCTTGCTAGGTTCTTCGCTGGGGCTTTTGCTGGGAATTTGGCTAGTACTTAAAGAAGCACTGGGCTTTATAGTAGGGCTGGGATTTTGAACACTTTGACTGGGGCTAGGCTTATCTATACCTGGAATGTAATCTTTAAGATATGCATACAAAAAGGCTATACCTATACAAAGTATAAAAAGAAAGATTCCTATACCTACTATCTTATTTCTCTTTTGTTTTTTTTTACTTTCTTTTTTCTTTTTATTTCCCATTATTTCCTATTATTCCCATTATTCCCATTATTCTCAGTACTACACTATTTCTCTTTTATTATTTATTCTAAAACCATGAATCATTAACAAGAAAATTTTGAATCTCTTCATATGATGCAAAGTTCTCACTAAAGGCTGAGGCAGAACCAGCAGCTAAACCATATTTTAAGGCATACTCATAATCTTGCTTTTCAATGTAACCTGCTATAAAGCCAGCAGCCATTGAATCGCCAGCGCCAACAGTGTTGACAGCCTTTCCCTTAGGTGCATTTTTACAAAAGACTTCATCTTTATCTGTAACTAAAATAGCTCCCTCATCTCCTAAGGATACAAGTACATTTTGAGCTCCCATTTCTTGCATTTGCTTAGCATGGGTTATAATTTCAGTATCTGAATAAAGCTCCTTATTAAAAAAATCACACAATTCTTCTTTATTTGGTTTTACTAAAAATGGCTTATGCTTTAAGGAATTAGCAAGAAAACTCTTTGTGGTATCTATTACTACCCTAACCTCTTTGTCCTTTATGCCTTCTAAGATATCTGAATATACATTATCTCCTAAGCTTTTAGGAACATTGCCAGCTAATACTAGATAGCCTCCTTTTTTAATCTCTTTAACCTGGTTAATAAGTTTTTGGACAGACTCTTTTGGTATATCTGGTCCAATGCCATTTATATCTGTCTCTGTGCCGGCTTTAACCTTTACATTTATACGAGAGATTCCAGATTCTAATCTAATAAAATCATTTTTAATCCCTATTTCATCCATTCTCTTAACAATGAAATCACCACTAAACCCTCCTACAAAACCAAGGGCTGTATTTTCAATTCCCAAGTTATGTAAAACAAGAGATACATTTATTCCCTTGCCACCTAGTTTGTATTGATCTTCTATGGAGCGATTTATTGTATTTGGAACTAACTCTTTTAGCTTAATAGTATAATCAACTGCTGGATTAATTGTAACTGTATAAATCATCTTTTTTCCTCACCTTATTTCTTAGAAAAAATCCATTCATCATTTTCTTGCTTTACATAGGTACCAGCACCATAGATATAGTATTGGTCTTTAAGACTGTTGTTACCAGTAACCTTATCTCCCATTTGTACGTTAGACCCTATTGTTATGCTTTGAAGTTTTGGATTACCATCCAAGGCATGGTCTTCAAGATCCATTAAACTATTAGGAAAGGTAATTTTTTTCATACTGGCATTTTGAGAAAAAGCATAAGCCCCTACCTTTAAAACAGTTTCAGGAATATGGACTTCATTGACATTGGCCTGATAAAAGGCTTTTTCTGCTATGTATAGGGTACCGTGGGGGATATAAAAGTCGGCTCTTACATAACCAGAGGGAAAGTATATTAATTCAGTTTTCCCCTTGTTGTATAAAATGCCGTTAACTGTGTCAAAAACCCTGTTCTCAAAACCTGCTTCAATTTTTACAAAATTAGGGCAGTTTTCAAAGGCTCCAGGCTGAATGCTGGTAACTGTTTTTGCAATGGTAAGGGTTCTTAAAGATTCACAATCTGTAAAAGCAGCGGTCATAACTCTTTCAATACCCTCTGAAAGCTCCACGCTTATAAGAGTCTTGTTTTGATAAAAGGCTCTTTCTCCTATAACTTTTATATCTTTATTATCTATTTTTGCAGGAACTGTTAGTTTTTTTACATCGGTTACACAAGAAACAACCCTATCTATTTCAACAGTATATTCAGTTTTTGTCTCGTGGGTAAGTATAAAATAAAGTAGGCTTGCAGCTATTAAAACTATAACTATTAGTGCCAAATATTTTATATTTTTCATAACCATCCTCTTTTCTTTATTGCTTTTTATTATATCACTTAAACAAAAAAAGCGCACTCAAAGAAACCTAATAGATATTAAGTTTTTATTACAAATATATCATTCCTTTATTTATTATCTTTATCTTTATCCTTGTAAATAATCTTTGTAAGGGTTGTTCCTTCATCTTCTCTACTTATATTTCCCTTATCTACTTTACCTGCAAATTCTGGTGAAATGGAACCAGATTTAAACAAAGCAAATTTAGCAGATGCTGGTCCAATTAGTTCATATAGGACTGAAGAGGATAGGATTATGGTTAAAAGCATATCTCCAGCAGGTCCAGGAATCATTCTTTTTCCTAAAAAGGCCAAACCTATGGCAACACCTGCTTGAGGTACTAGGGCAAAACCTAAATACTTTCTTACCCCATCTGGGGCCTTGGTGATCCAGGCTCCTAAGTAGGCACCTAAATACTTTCCTACAATCCTTATTAAAAAATAGGCAACACCCATTATACCTAAGGTAGCAAAAGAGGTAATATCCAGATTCATTCCAGATACCACAAAGAAAAGTGACAAGATTGGTGGAGTAAATTTTTCAACCTGCTTATACAACTCACTATCTCTAGTTAGGTTAATATAGGTAGTTCCATATACCATACAAGCTAAAAGAGGTGAAATTCCCACTGCAGAACAAAGACCAGCTATTCCAAATAAAAGGGCTATAGTTAATATTAGTCTGTTATCTTCACTTCTACGAGGGGTCATAAGTTTACTTAAGACATAACCACTTAGAAAGCCTAATACTAGGGCTACAACATTGAAAACTAAGGGCAATACAATTTCTGCTGTGGTCATCCCTTCTCCATCAATCCTATTTACAACCGCAGTTGCTATGGAAAAAACTATTAAACAAATTGCATCATCAAAGGCTACCACCTGTAAAAGAGTATTAACAAAATTACCCCTTGCTCTGTACTGACGAATAGTAACCATAGTAGAAGCTGGTGCAGTTGCTGTTGCTATTGCACCTAGAAGTAGACAAAAATCCCAGGGTAGGTTAAATATCCAACGCATGAATAAGGTGATAAAAAGTCCTGCCAACAAGGATTCAAAAAGAGTGATAACTATAATACCAGGTCCAGTTTGTCTAAAGGCTTCCTTTTTGAAAAACCTTCCTACTCCAAAAGCAATAAAGGCTAAGGCTATGTCACTTACAAAGGACATATCATCTATTAACTTTACCGGTATAATATTAAAAACATGTTGACCAATTAAAATACCAGAAATAATATAGGCTGTAACGTTAGGTAATTTTGCTAACTTTGTAAGCCTAGTCATCAAAAAGCCTGCTAATAAAATAGCAGCTAGAGATAACAATATTATGGTAGTTTCATTTAATTGGTTTAAAAAATCTCTCATTCTAAATTTAAAAAATCTTATATTCCCTTAAACAAAGAATCTCATTTTGTTTAAAAAGAATATATTTGTCTCATTGCCTCCATATTTTTGATATGTTACTATTATAACTGAATTTAATATAAAGTAAATTTATTATTTAATATCATACTATAACAAAACCTTATACAAGGAGTTTGCCATGATTGATCCCAAACTGTATACCCTTTTAGAAGTAGTAAAACACCAAAGTTATACTAAGGCAGCTCAAGAGTTATCCCTTACTCAACCTGCTGTAACCCAGCATATAAAAAAGCTGGAAAAAGACCTAGGAATAAAAATCTTTTATAGGCTAGGAACCGAAATAAAAATTACCAATGAAGGGAAACTTTTGATTCAATATGCCAAAAGAAACATTGCCCTTCATGAAAACTTAAAACAAGCCATAATCGATTCCAGAAAACACAGACAACAATACACAGTAGGCATTACCCATACAGCAGAAAGTAATGCTGTTGCAGAGGTTTTAGGTAGATACAGTGCTACAAATCCTGGTACAAAGATTTCCATAATATCTGATTCAATAAATAATCTTTATGAAATGCTAAAAAACTATGAGATTGATTTAGCTGTTGTAGAAGGGAAAGTAAGGGATAAAAATATTAATTCTTTGCTTTTAGATACTGACTCCTTAGTTTTAGCCTTGTCAAAAGACAATCCTCTATCACAAAAAGAGCAAATTACCTTAAATGAGTTAAAAAACCTACCCCTCATATTAAGAAGACCTTCATCTGGCACAAGAAACCTGTTTATTGCCCATATAGAAAGTAGAAATATCTCTTTAGAAGAATTTAATATAATTTTAGAGGTGGACAACATTGCAACCATAAAAGATTTGATTAGACACGAGGTTGGTGTCTCAATTTTATCTAAAAGTGTCTGCTTAGATGAGTTGAGAAAGGGAAAACTATCTGTTTTACCTATTGAAGATTTAAGTACCATTAGAGAGATAAACATTCTTTACCATAAGGATTTTGAAAATACAGACATTCTTGAAAGCATAATAAAACAATACAATAAGGTTAAGCTTAACTATCATTCGTAATATATGAATTTTAAAAAAGAAAAATTAATTTCAAAAAAGGAATTTACTTAAGCAAAAAAGATAAGAAAACCCCCTATTTCCAACCAATCTGGACTTAGGGGGTTAAATTTTATCTTCTAATTTATATTAATAAATCTTTACTTTTAATATCTACTATTCTTCAGATGCTTCTTCGCTTACTTCTTCGCTTGCTACGTCTGCTACATCTTCGCCTACAGCAGCTTCTTCAGCTTCAGCAGCTTCTTCTTCATCTTCAATTGTTCTAGGAACAGTTATTGTAATAACTGGGGTGTCGTCTGGAACAAGAACTTCAACTTTTTTATTCTTAGATATGTCCAAGTCTCCAACAAGAACAATATCACCAGCGGTCATTCCAGCTACACTGATTTCCACAGTTTCAACCATGTCAGCAGGTAGAGCTGAGTAAGGAATTTCATTCATTAGTTGCATTACAACACCTTCAGTAACATTGTCTCTTCCTGACAATAGGACTTGAGCAACACTTCTAACTTTTTCAGTTGCACTAAGAGCTTGGAAGCTAATATGTTCTATTCTTGTTGTTGCAGGTATGTATGTTACTTCTTTTAGTATTGCTTGATAGGGTTCACCATCAATTTCCAAATCGATTTTAGATCCGATGAATCTGGAGCGAAGAAGCTTATTGGCTACTAACTCAGAAAATTGCACCGAAATTGAATCTTCAAGATGCTTTCCATAAAGTATTGCAGGTATGATGCCTTGTCTTCTTAACTGTCTTCCTCTTAAGCCTTCTTGACGCTTGTCCAGTTTTATTGTTGTCATGTGTTTCTCCTTAAAGTTTCTTCTTTCTTATATATAAATATAAATATGTCGCATAATTACAAGCACACTCTAGTTTACCACATTTTTTTCATATAACAAGTGCAATTTGCAAATTTTAAAAAGGACCCTTTTATATAAAGATCCTTTTCTAAATGGTTGCGGAGAAAGGATTTGAACCTTTGACCTCCGGGTTATGAGCCCGACGAGCTACCGTACTGCTCTACTCCGCGCTATGATGGTACCGAAGACCGGAATCGAACCGGTACAGTTTATTCAACTGCAGGATTTTAAGTCCTGTGCGTCTGCCAATTCCGCCACTTCGGCAAGTCTTGCGACTTCACTTATTATATACATCACCTATAGCACTGTCAACATAAATTTGTTCAAAGTCACCACAAAGTCGTCTTAGTCTAGTTTGTATCTTCTTAGTAATTATTCCTCTATTTTATGGTTAAATCTATTTGATTTAGGTATTCCTCATTCTCAATATGCTTTTCTACATAGACAACCAAGGATGCTGCAATATCTTTTTCATCAATATTTCCAAATATAGCATCTACAGCCTCTTGAGCTAAATCTTGTTTGTTTTGAGTAAGATACAAGGTAACAATGTCTGTGAGCCTAGGAGCAATGTAGCCTATGGTTTCACCACCTGCTTCAATAGATTTTAAGATTATGAGGGCATTGTCTGCACTTTTAGCTTTTAGCCATGAATCTACTTGATCTAGTTTATAGAAGGTATCAGCTACATCTTTAGATAAAAAGGAAACACAAATTGCTGAGTATTGTGGTCTTGAGTACTTGGTTTTGAATTCTTCTGCCCAAATTTTTAAAGCTTCACCTACATTACTATTAAGTAAAACCAACTTTTCCAATAGTTTTTCATGTAAGGTCATTACCTTATCAATATCATCTTTGTAGTAAAGCAAGCGGACAATTAGCTCCACTGTATATTCTGAGAGTTTTTCTAAGGTCTTTTCATTTATCTCCACATTCAATATTGCATTTGCAGCTTGATTATAATCTTCTGTATACAAGTAGTAATGGGTAATGCTTAAAAGATATTCTTGGGCCAGGTCATAGGTCTTTGTATCCTCTTTTATAACCTTTTTAAACTTTTCTATTGCCTCAAGAAATTTTTCATTTTTAAAAAGCTCCTTACCCTCTTCAAAACTTAATCTGGATTGATGTAGGATTTCTATTTTCTCTTCTACCTGGGCTAGATTATATAACTTCATATCAAATTCTTTAAACAAACCAATTCTTCTACTAACACTTTCATAGGAAGCTTGCTCTTTTTCATAAAGAAGATAAAGGTTTTCTATGTATTCATAGACATAGTCTGCTGTTTTTATAAGTTGAACACTATTTTTTTCAATTCTCTTGTATTGTCTATTAGCCCTATCAGTTTCACCCCTCATAAGGTTTTCCACCATTGGCTCCCAAGGATTGCTTACACAAGCGGTAAAGATAAAGGTGATACTTATTAAAACTAGTAGAATTGCTATTACTTTTCTCATAAAAAAAGTATAACTCAAGCCTTAGACTGGTTCAACACTTATGAAACTTATATTTACTTTTATTACTTATTTAGCTAGAGTCATATTCCGGTAATCTTCTATGTACTCAATCATACACTGGGTCATTAATTCATGACCTTTTTCATTGGGATGAATTCCATCTTCACATAGAAAATCTCTCAGATTACCAGCCTTTAAAAAGGCTTTTCTAATATCAATCAGTCTTACATCCTTTTGTCTTGATATTTTAGTAACTGTTAAAGAATACATTTCTTGAAACCTATAAATCATAAAGACATCCTTTAGCCACTCTAAAATAGAGTCTTTACTAAGATTGTCTTTTGTTATCCAATTAAAGTACCTAACTGGGTCAATAGGGTGGAGATTGGTTAAGACTGGTTCAATGTTTTTTTCTCTTAACATTTCAATCATCCCATTAATATTTTCCTCATATAGGGCTATAGGTGTTTTAGGCAGGTGATTTTTCTTAGGGTCTTTTGCAACTTCTTTCCAGTTAAAGTCACTATCATTTCCCCCTAATTCAATTAAAGCAAAGTCTGCCTTAAAATCCATATCTTCTAGGGCCTTTTTCATAAGTCTATATGCTTTGGGTGTGGTCATTCCAAATCTGGAATTATTGAGGTAGTTGATGTTAAAAGCAGCAGCTGTTTTGTCAATACAAGTATTTTCTAAAAAAACATACTTATTTAACTCTTCATCAAAAACAACGCCTTTTAAGACAGAGTCTCCCCAAATGCAAATATTAGTCATAAATCACCCTCCAAATTGAACTAGCATGATTATAGTAGGTCTATATGAACCTAATATGACTTTTGCAAATAAGTGCTATTTAGCTTTTAACTTCCTAACTAAAGAAATTCATAAGAAAATTATTATTATATAAAATGCTGGCTATTTTACTCTTTTGTATAAGGTCGTGAACTACATTCATCACTTCCATGGTTTGTAAGCCAGAAATTATTAAAAATATTATATATACGGTAAGTATGCCTGAGGCTATGCCCACCACTGCACCTGCTACCGCGTCTACTTGCTTTATTATGGGAAGCTCAGATATCTTTTTCACAAGTCCTCTTAGCAACTTGAAGATAATCCAAAAGATTATAAATAGTACTACTCCAATAATAATTGTCATAAGAAACCCTGTAACTTGTTTTGAAAGACTTATAATTGCATCGTTTTTAGAATCTAAAGCTGAAAAATCCATACCACCTGAAAACAAATCTTTAATATTCTCGGGAAAAGGTAAAGCAGCTATAGTAGTACCTAAACTTTCTTCAATGGAACCTAGATTTGGGGTTAATGATTCAATTAATTTTTCAACTTTTTCATAAATATTTAAATAGAAGGAAGAACCAGATAAAATTTCCTTTAAAGGTTCAGCAAACCTAAAGGCTAAAAAGTAACTTAAGATGGTAGATGCCAATCCATATATAGACATTATGAGCCCTCTTAAGCCTCCTATAATAATGAAAAGCAAAATAATTCCTAGTAATAGAAAATCTGCAATATTCATTTCTTTTCCCTCCTTAACTTTTTAGTACTTATATATAACTATATTGTCTGATGTCACAATTAACAACCTATTATTTCCTAAAAATATAATATTTTGAATATTAGAGTCTGTTTCTATAGTATGAAAGAAGGCTCCCTTATTCTTATATATATTTATCTCCCTATTCTTCCAGGTTAATACCTTGTTTTCAAAAGTTATCATACCCCCAAGGTCTGATTCAACTTTTTTCTTCCATTCTTCTTGGCCTTCACCATTAATACAAATAATATAATTATCCTTTTCATCTTTTGAGTAGACAAAAAGGTCTTTATCTATTTTTTGAATATAATCCACCAGCACATGGCTTAAAACCCTATTTTTTTCCATGCTTTGGTCTACAAAGACAAGGCCATCAGAGCCAGCCATAGCAAAAACATTATTATTAAAAAGAAGGCCTTTAGGCAAGAACTCATCAAAAACAGTGGCTGCAATAGGAGCTGATTTTCCTACTTCAAAGAGCTCTGTGTAAGTCTTATCCATATCTTCTAAATCCAAACAAAGTACCAGAAAGTTTTTACCAGAGGCTGATACATCCCCATAAACTGGATACTTTGAAACATACTGAATGTTGTTCTTGTAGTTATCCTCTGTTAGAACATTACCAAGGTCGGATATGAGATAAACAGCTCCTGCATATCCTTTTTCTCCCTTAGCTAAAATCATTATACTTTTTTCAAAAGCTAAAAGATGGATTATGGGAGTTTTAGCCTCAAAGTCATTTACTTTTTTACCTTCTCTAAAAAGGGTAAAGTTTTTAGTTCCCTTATCATAAGCAATAAGTCCAAAACTAGAAGCGGTCATTTGCAAGTCATTATAGGGTAAAAGATAGGATCTCTGAAATTCTCCCTTTCCTTTATAAATAGAAACACCAGTATCTTCAAATATGTAAATAAATCCATTTTCAGCAAACACTTGGCTTCCTGTGGAAATAGCTATTTTCTTAACTTCTCCAGCATCTTTTGCTATTACATCTGCTTTGAAAAACCTAAGAACATCATTTTTAAATATAAAAAATAAGGTAGCTAAAACTATTAATAAAAAAATTGTAATAAGTAAGCCTAAGGCTTTTTTATTGTACTTTCTAGCCAAACTATTTCCCACCTTTCATTAGAATAATTTTAACACATAGACTATAGGTCTACAAACAAATTGTCATATGAAGAGCTTAAGTCTTTGCTATTTTATCAAATTTGCCGCTTTTTATGTTGACAAATAAAAACCTATTTATTATACTCAATAAGCGGTTTGATTTTGGACGATACTAAGCATAATTTTTCATATCGGACAGAACAGGATAGTTAAAAAACCCATTTGCGGCCTGGTAGTTCAGTTGGTTAGAATGCCAGCCTGTCACGCTGGAGGTCGTGGGTTCGAGTCCCATCCAGGTCGCCATTTGCCCAGATAGCTCAGAAGGTAGAGCAGGGGACTGAAAATCCCCGTGTCGGTGGTTCGATTCCGCCTCTGGGCACCAAAGTCGAGCGGGTTTAACTCAGTGGTAGAGTGTCACCTTGCCAAGGTGAAAGTCGCGAG
>CAZLVL010000013.1:0-82855 GCA_964563155.1 uncultured Clostridiaceae bacterium
TGAAGTATCCTTGTATCAGCTGCCTCTGGTAGTCTGTTACCTGCAGCGCTCCGGCCACGTTGCTTCCGAATTCGCGGAGTACGTGGTTGGTGAATTTCTCGCTCATGGCGAGGCTCTGGTTCTGATCCGTCTTTGCTATCTCGTTGTCTTTTGCTGGCGTGGTTGTCGCCGGTTTCTGTGTTGTTGCCATCTTATTTGACCTCCTTGTTTTTAAAGTTTATCTTCACGTCCATGGGTACGAAGTTCGCCTGAACGTGTTCTGCGTTTCGTTTTGTCTCCGGGGTGCTCTGTTCGAGCTTGTCCGCTATGTGGCGGAGCATTACCACCACCAGGGCGGTGTCGTCTGTCGGAAATGGTGTTATTGCCGTCTGGATTCTGTTGAAGTAGAATGTCTCGGCCTTCAGCATTTCGTCCCTGCTTTCCATGATCTTGCCTTCTTTGGCCAGGGTCACGATTTTGCGAAGGTATGAGCTGTACGGCTTGTTTCTCTTGAACGGGTTTTTCCTCATGGTTTCTCCTCCTTAAACTCCGAGTTCCATCCGGAGCTGCTTGTCCGGCTCTGAAACTACCAGCCTGATTACCTGGGTGTCCATCTGCAGAAGCCTTGTCACGCCCTCTGCGTTGTCAATAAAGACCGGCATTTCAATGTTCCAGTGGTGCGAAAGCGTGTTAATGATTTCAAGTCCGGCGTTGATCCTGCCTGCGTTGTTCGCAAAGGTGAAGGGTACCAGGTTGCCGTCCTCTGACGGGATCATGACCTCGCAGTCTTCCTTGATGCCTCCGTTGATCTGCTCTTGGAAAAGTCGGAAGCGCACGTTCTTGAATTTGCCGTTGATCCTCTCGGTTAGCATGCTGACCTTGGTCTTGGTGAAAAGTTCGCAAAGGTAGACGCCGTGTTCCAGGTTCTCGTATTTCTCCGCCAGCGACTTCTCGCTGCGCTTCAGCTCCTCGATGCGCTCCTTTTGGCCTTCTGCTATCCGCAGCCTTGACTTGAGTTCCTTCTGCTCCTCTGCCTTCGCAAACAGGGCGTGTATTTCGTCCGTAAGCCCTGAAACTTCCGCGGAGGTAGTTTTGCCTGCCTCTTGCTCCTCCGCCCTATACGCGTCAATCTGGGCGGTCACGCGGCGGTATTCTTCGGTCTGCTCGAATGGCGGGGGAGTTGTCAGCTGCCCCTGCAGGTCTTTTATCTTTTCTTCTGCTTCCTTCGCCTCTGCTTCGTATTTGGCAGCCTGGGCGTCATACTCGATGATGTCTTCCTGGGCCTCTGCGATCATGTTCTTGCTGGCCTCTTTGTTGCCTCTGGCGTTTATGGCCTCGAGGCGCTTGCTTTTCTTGATGTTGAAATCGTCGCGCAGCTTTTGGATGTTTTCCTCCGGCAGTCTCTGTTCGCAGGTCGGGCAGTTCTCCGCGCCTTCATTCCAGCGCTCCGCCTGGATTTCCGTGTATTCTTCCAGCAGCTGCTCTCTAAGCTCTGTCATCCTGGCCAGGTCTCTTTTCCTGCGGTCGCTGTTGTTCCTGGCGTCCCTGGCGCTGTTTATGGCGCCGATCGACTGGGTCTTGATGTTGTTTATTTCGTTTAGGATGCTGCTGTTGGCCTTGCTGTTTTGCTCTGCGTAGTCCGCCCGCAGTTCTGCGAGCTTGGCTTGGGCTTCGCTTATCCTTGCCCTGACGTCTGCCGTGTTGCTGTCTCCGGCGAGGATGCGTGCCTTCTTTTGTTCCAATGCTTCTCTTTCGGCGTTAATGGCCGCGATGTTCTTGTCTATCTGTTCCGGGTCGATGCCGGTCGTGTCCGGTATGGCTCTGGTGGCTTCGTCTATCCTTCCGGGTATGGCTTGTATCTGTTTGTTGATGTCTGTCTTCGTGACTTGGGCTATCTTCTTGTAGTCCTCCACGCTGTAGCGCTGGATCGTCGAGCCCGGCATCTGCAGGAAGGTCGGCAGCTCTTTAAGCTCCGGGGTGCTGCTGATTACTGCGTCGTCGTCTATGTCTCCGCAAATCTCGAGCAGGATTGTTCTCCTGGCGTCCCATGGCAGCTGCTCCGGGAAGTAGTCGGGCATGGTCAGCATCTTCATCTTTTCTTCTGATCCGCAAAAGGCGATCAGGGTTAGTTTGAAGTCCTTCTCCTTTGTTGGCACTCCGTCTACGTAGTAGTCCACGCTGTGGCCGTCGAATTCTTCCGTGGCCGAGCCGCGCTTCTTTTTGTAGTTCTCGTGGTAAACCTTCCGGAGCGTTATGTTCCTTCCTCCGATGTCAAATTCAGCCTCTGCTGCGTGGTCCAGGTAGTGAACGTCTCCGTCTATCCCTTTGGTCTTCGGGGTGAAATTCTTCGCGTTGGTGCTGGCCTTGTCAAAAAGGAGCCAAGTCAGCGCGTTGAATACTGTCGTTTTTCCGGTGGCGTTGTCGCCGTAAATGCTGGCGCTCTGCCCGTTGAGCTTGAATTCTGCGCTCTGTATTCCTTGAAAGTTTTCAAGTTTAAGCCTGTTTAGCTTCATGTGATTTCCTCCTTTACTCCGCTGCGGCATTGACTTTGCTGCCGTGTGCGGTGTATAATTCTGGTAAGATGATTTGAGTCGTTGCCGAAAGGCGGCGGCTCTTTTCTTGTGTGTACCTGGAGAATTCTTCCGCGCTGATTGCCTCCTCTACCAGTTTTCCGAGGTAGTATGGATTAGTGCGTTCTCCGTTTGAGTCTCCCTCCCTCTCGATGATGAAGGCCAGCTTCCTTGTTGCCTGCAGCAGCGCCTTCTCCCATTCCGGCTTTGTGATCCTTCTGCCGAGGTAGTGCTCCGCCTCACCTTTGACCTCCGTCAGGTATGCTTTCGCTTGCTCTGTACTCATGCTGCTTGGTTCCTCCTTCCTTTAGGGCTGTGTATTCCTTCCTGGCTGTCCATCCGCTCCAAACCAGCAGGACGATCAAGGGTAAAATGAAAATCTCGCCGCCCGGTGCTCCTGTCCTGGCTTCCAAGGTCTTTAGTCCTTCGATGCAAAGCATGACGGTCATGTATGCGGTGAAAACAAGGAGGCCGAGCCTGATTCCTACTGTCATCGCCCTTGCAGTCTTCCTGCGCTTGCGCTTCCTCTGGTTTTTCATCACTCCGCCTCCTTATAATTTTTTCCTTCGCACCACATGGTGTCTGGTGTTGCTTTGAAGTCCTGCATTACCTTGCGGTTGTCTGGGCTTGCGCTGCAGGTGTATATTCCGTCGCCCTGTGGGGTAAAATGTGCGCAAAGCTCACACTTGGCTCTGCTCTTTCCTATGATGGTCTTTGCTCTGTCTTTGAATGGTGCGATCTCTGCCTCGGGTACGTCTACGAATGTCACCACGCCCTTGGCCACGCCTCTGTCTGTGTCAATGTCTACGGTGTCGCCTACTTCTACCGGTTCCGGTGTGAAGTATGTATAGTCGCGCCCGGTTGCTTGTCCGCCTTTCAAAAACTTAACCTTGATAATGTTTGTCATCTCGTTCTCCTTTCAATTGCGGCTGTTACCGCGTCCTTTTCGCTTGTGGCTCCGATGTGGTAGAAGGTGTCGAATTTCAGCTTCTCTCCGTTGATGCCGTCGTATTGCCCTTCGCTGTCCTTGTAAACGATCGGCAGCTTGTAGATCCCTTCGCCGATCTCGTGGGCTATGTCGGCAATGACGGCCTCGATGTTGTTCGTCACGCTCATGCCTCCGAGGTTCAAGTCCTCGATGACCAGCGCCTGCTGTCCGTTGATCTTGCTGATGTGGTAGGTGTAGTCGCTCCGGTTGGCTGATCCTTCCGCTCGCTCCTTCCGAATTCCGGCCTTGATTTTGCTCCAGCATTCAGGGCCGTATCCGTGTTCTACGCTTCTTGGGTCTTTCAGTGGTCTCCCGCACTTTGCGCAGTTTGTCATGGTTGTCCCTCCTTTCTTTGTTGGTTGGCGGTCTTTAGTCGCCGTCTGTTTCCTCCAGCAGCTCCGCTCTCCTTTGAATGATGTATCTGCTGTATGAGCTGCTTGTGTTGCCTCTTGATACGTAGTCTCGGGCGCCTCTTTCGCCCATGTTGTAAGCCATCAGGATTCTGTGTGGGTCTTCGTACTTTCGTGTAAGGTCTGAAAGCATGTAGACTCCGCTTAAAATACTTTGCTCCGGGTCGAGGAAGTCTGTTATTCCGAGCTTCTCTCTTAGCCATTCGTGGTTGACTTTGTTGATCTGCATGATTCCGTAGTCTCCCGTCTTGCTTATGACTCCCGCTTTGTATTCGCTCTCCCTGTTCATGAGTGCCAGCACCATCTCGTAGTCGACTCCGTATTCCTCGCAAAGGGTGAAGGTGTATTCCTGCAGCTCCTCTGTCAGGGGTATGTCGTAAATCCTCGCTGTCGGTGTTTCTTCTTCCGGTTCCGGCTCTGGTTCCGGCGCCTGCGTCGGCGTCAGTATAAGGGTCGGTTTCTTTATTTTCGCTGTCGTCAGGTTTATACTTGGTGGCTCCGGGGTTTCTGTGGCCGTGCTGTACGTCGGCTGCCGGTCCGGGGTCTCTGTTCCGTCTGCATGGTTGTTCAATGCCTGGGCTGCTATGCTGATCGCTACGATGGTGAGTGCCAGTGCTGCGGTCTTGCTGAATGCAAACCTGCGGAGCCTTTTCTTTAGCAGTAAACTCTTTCGAACAGATACCTTTGTGAAACTCTCCCGGCGGTCGTGATCTTGCCTTGCTGCTCCAGCTCCTTGTTCAGCTCTCGCATGATCTTGTATGCGCGTGATTCGCTGACTCCCAGCAGCTTCGCGACTTCGTCTACTTTCATAAACTTCGGCTGCTCTTGCAGCGTTTCTGGTCGGCTCATTGCGTCCTCCTTTTACATGTGTTTTTCTATCCATATTCTCGTCTCCGTTGCGGCCTCGCTGATCTTTTGGAGTGAAGCGAGGATTTTTTCAATCTCCGGCTTTTCCTCCTCTGTGATGATGCCGTCTTCGACCACCTTTATAAGCGTCTGCGGGATGTAGTCCGCGTCGTTTAGTGCTGAAAGTATTTTGATGGTCAGCCTGTCCAGTCTGAGGAGCTCCGCCGGTGCTATGGTCTTTATCCCAAGCGGGCAAAGTCGGGAACAGTAGTGGTTGTTCAGCTCCGGCGCGTTGTATACGTCGCTCATCATCAGGACTTCCTCCGGGTAAGGGTTAAGGCTTCCGAGCTCTATTCGTGCCAGTCTTGTTCTGTCTATGCCGAGCTCCTCTGATGCTCCCTCTCTGCTGTTTAAGTTGTCATTGAACGATGCGGCCTGCTTTCGTGCGATACAAAATACGTTATTGGCCGCTATCGTGGGGTTTTTGGGCATGTATTATTCGCCTCCTTTATCCTAAAATTAAAGTGTGAGAAGTTCTCACTGGTGTGGTTCCTCTGCCTCGCTGTTCTCGGAAATTGAGAAGCTCTCGGCAAAAAAATTTGCGGGGCTTATCTCATATCCGGTCAAGCAAAGCTCGACGAGTTCGTCAGCTGTGAGTCGGATTCCGCCAGTTTCGATAGCGCTTATGCGCTGAACGGTCTTTCCCGTCTTCTTGGCTATGTGTGTCTGGGTAATTCCTCTGGCTTCGCGGTACTCACGTAGCTGCTGGTAAACCGGTTTCATGGGCTTGTCCTCCTTTCGTTGTTCTCGTTTTCCGAGAAGCGCAAGTTCATTATAAATCTTGGTTTCCGAGAAGTCAATAGGTAATTCCGTTTTTCCGAGAATAATCTTCTCATTTTACGGGAATGTTATATAATGGTGTACTGGAGGTGAATATGGATGCTCAGTTTTGGGGAACGGCTCCGGCTTGCTCGCGAAAGAAAAGATATGACGCAGCTGGATGTCTATCGCGCTATCGGTTTAAATAACAAATCCCTTTCTCGGTATGAAAACGGGGTTACTGCTCCTGATCCCGATACGGTTCGGGACCTGATCCGTCTTTACGACGTTTCCTCTGACTTCATCCTTGGCTTGTCTGATGATATGGGTTCTGCCTATCCTCCTTCGGGTAGCAGCGTAACTCCGCCAAAGGTGAGCGAGGACGCCGAGCTGCTTGAACGCTTGTCTTCGCTTCCTCCGGAGGAAAAAGCGAAAGCGAGCGAATATGTGGATATGTTAAAAACTCTCTCCGAGGTCAAGTCTTCGGATGGATGTGTTGATTTCAAAAGGAAAGCCTAAAACGCGAGCTGCGTCGCTGGTTTATCTTTTGGGATTAGTGGAGGTGTACTTATGGTTATTAAATGCTCTTGCGGGCACTCTTTCGATGCCGTCGTGGACGTTGCGTCTCCGGAGGTTGTCGTTCGGTGTCCTGCGTGTGGCCAGGAGCTTCGGGTCCGCAATCGTAAGGCTGCGGTTGCGGCGATGTCGCCGTCCGATGTTGTGGCCGCAAAAGTGAAGCGCTGCGAGATTGTCTCCGGCGTTCTATGGCTCCTGATCGGAGCCGTGCAGATCTTCTTCGTGTATACTGCCGCCGCCGGTGTGTGGAACGTAATTAATGCGATTATCCGACTCCGCTCGGTGGGGAATATATACGCTGGCAATCCGGAGGTCGTCCCTTGGTATGAGGGTCGGCGTACTTCCTTGATTATCTTTGCAGTCGTTAATCTCGTTCTTGGTGGCGTCCTGGGCGTCGCTCTCGTGGCTTTCGACTGGTGGGTGAGGGATTATGTCCTAAATAATAAAACCGCCTTTGTGGGTGATTCTGTGGCCTCTGGCGCCAAATAAAAAAGGCGCCACTATGGGCGCAGAAAGGAGGGGCTATGCCTGTCTCGAAGTACAAAACAAAGCGCGGCGCTGTCAAGTGGATGGCGTCTTTTTGGTATACGGACTGGACCGGGGCCAGGCGCAAAAAGAAAAAGGAAGGGTTCGACAAAAGGTCGGACGCGCAGGCGTTCGAGCGTGAGTTCCTCCTGAAAAATAGCCGCAGCTGCGACATGTCTTTCGCTTCCCTGGTTCAGCTCTACCGAGCCGATGCCGTGCACCGGGTCCGGGTCGGAACGCGGGGGACTCAAGATTCAATTATTGATAAATGGCTGCTGCCTTATTTCGGCGAGCTTCAGGTGAACGAAATCGACGCCGTGGCTATTCGTAATTGGCAGAACGGCGTCATGTCTGCCGTCAATCCTCGGACTGGCCGCAAGTATGCGGAAACCTACATACGCACTATCAACAGCCGCCTGTCTGCGATCTTCAATTATGCGGTTATGTTTTATAACCTGAATAAAAATCCTTGCTTGCCTGCGGGCTTCATGGGGAAGAAGAAGGCCGGGAAGATGAAGTTCTGGACGCTGGCCGAGTTCTCCGCTGCCATTCCATTGGTTACGAAGCGCGGCTTCAGCGTGGCGATCATGCTGCTCTATTGGGGTGGCCTTCGTGTCGGGGAGTGCCTGGCTCTTACTCCGGCGGATGTTCTTTCGTCTAAAGCTGTACGAATTGAAAAAACGCACCATCGTCGGGAAGGGGTCGATACTGCCGGTCCTCCAAAGACCGAGAACAGCTTCCGGGACGTCGCTATCCCTGGTTTCGTCTATGATGAGCTGGTGGCCTATATCAATGCCCTTTATGATATCGGTGCCGGTGACCGGGTATTTTATTTCACTCACGGAACGCTGAACCGGGAGCTTGACCGGATTGCTGAAGCTGCCGGGGTGAAGCGTATCCGGGTTCATGATCTCCGGCACTCTCACGCTGCGCTCCTGGTTGAGCTTGGTTATTCGATTGTGGCCGTGGCCGAGCGCCTGGGCGATACGGTGAAGGTGGCCATGGAGACCTATTCCCATTTGTACCCGGATAAAATGGGCACGCTCGTCGAGGACCTGGAGCGGCATGCAAAAGGCGAAGGCGAGCCTGTTTCTCCTTCCTCCGCTGATGATCTGTCCAGGCTAATGAATGAGCTTGAAAAAATGGAAAAAGCGCCCGAAAAATAATAATCGGTACGCTTCCGGTACGCTTTTATAAAAAAGAAAGCCACAAACCCGCATAATCACTGGGTTTGTGGCTTTTATCTCGTTACTCCCACTCAATAGTTCCAGGAGGCTTATTGGTAATGTCGTAAACTATTCTAGTGATACCTTCAACTTCACTGGTTATTCTTTGAGAGATTTTAGATAAAACTTCATGAGGTATATGCATATAGCTTGCATTCATAAAATCC
Organism: uncultured Clostridiaceae bacterium; assembly: GCA_964563155.1. Taxonomy (GTDB): domain Bacteria; phylum Bacillota; class Clostridia; order DUPQ01; family DUPQ01; genus DUPQ01. The sequence goes on from CAZLVL010000013.1 coordinate 8,107, forward strand.
ACAGTCTCAACAGCTCTTAAGGCTAGTACATAACCATAGGACCTTTTGCCCTTGTAGGCTCCTACTGTTCTAGTATTTGTTAAGGCTGCAAAATATTGATCAGGCTTCTTTGGTAGTTTCCCTATTTCTTCTCTTAAGATAAAGTCAGCTTCTTTAAGCATATTTAATCTTTCTTGGGTAATTTCTCCAATAATCCTAATAGCTAAACCAGGGCCTGGGAAGGGTTGTCTTTGGGTAATATAATCAGGAAGACCTAACAATTTGCCAACTTCTCTAACTTGGTCTTTGTACAGACTTCTTAAGGGTTCTACAAGGCCTACAAAGTCCATAGTCTCAGGTAGTCCCCCTACATTATGGTGACTTTTTATAGTAGAGTTTTTATCCTTACCCGACTCTATAACATCTGGCAAAATTGTGCCTTGAGCTAGAAAACCAATCTTTCCTAGCTTTCTTGCCTCTTCATCAAAGACCTCAATGAATTCATTCCCTATAATCTTTCTCTTTTGTTCTGGGTCTGTAACTCCTTTTAGTTTATCTAAAAATCTTTTGGAAGCATCAACGGCTATTAGCTTTAGGTCTCTATTTGAAAAGGTCTCAACAACCTCTTGGGTTTCATTTTTTCTCATAAAGCCATGGTCAACATAGATACAAACCAATTGACCTGGTATTGCTTTAGATATTAAGGCAGCACAAACAGCTGAGTCCACTCCACCAGAAAGACCTAAGAGGACTTGTTTATCTCCAACTTGCTCTTTTATTTCTTTTATTTGATTTACTATAAATTTTTCCATAACAAAACTCTCCTTGTGCATATATTATACAGCAATTGAACAAAAGGAGAGTTATTTTTCTTATCCCTATTTCTTTAAAAGTCCTGACAAGCCCTTGAAAAACTCACCATTTAACATGGTAACCAGAGCTTCTACCTTGCTATGAGGTATCATAGCGGTCATAAGGCTAAGAGACCTTAAGGGCATATGATAAACCATTTTATCTAACATTAGGCCTATACCATCTTCACCTTCAGTCATACTTTTAGCTTGCTTGTTAACCTGCTTCATGGCAATAGCCACCATTATTTTACCCAATTTTGAAGATTGGATATCCTGAATTGTAGAATTAACAGTAAAGGGACGAAGTCTAGGCTCTTGTGGAATTTCTCTTCCATAAAGAGCGCTAAAGTGGTCTTGGGGGAAATTTCCATCTGCAGGAAGTTTGTAGTATGAAGGGGCCTTGTGTCTAAGGTCCAAAATGGGAACTTGTTTTTCATTTTCAATGGATATTTCTTGAGATAAACGAATATCTTGAGATGAAGCAGCTACAAGTATTTCATAGCTTCCACTTTCTACATACCAATCATTAATTCTAGTATTGAAATATGAAAAGGCCCTAGGGTCTAGCTCAAGACTTACGGTCTTTTTCTCCTTGGCATCTAGGTCAACCTTAACAAAGTCTCTTAATTCTTTTATAGGTCTAAAGACTGGACCTTGAGGATTTTTAACATAGATCTGTACAACTTCCTTTGCTTTTATATCTGATGTATTTTCAATATCAAAACTTATAGATAAATTTTCATCTGCCTTTATGGATTTCTTGTTCAACTTTAAATTGGAATACTTAAAGTTTGCATAGGATAAACCAAAGCCAAAGGGAAAGGCTACTGGTTTTTCTGCCTTATCATAGTATCTATAGCCTACATAAATTGCTTCTCTGTATTGAACAATCTTTTTTTCTCCAGCAAAGTTGTGATAACTTGGATTATCTTCTAAGGCTAGAGGAAAAGTCTCAGCTAATTTACCAGATGGACTATGGTCTCCAAAGACCAAATCATATATGGCTCCCCCATTGTTTTGTCCTGTTAAATACATTAATAGAACTCCTTTAACAGAATCTAACCAAGGCATTAATACAGCACCACCACAATACAAGACAACCACAGTATTGGGATTTACAGCTGTTACGCTTTCAATAAGGGTGTTGTGGACTTTTGGAAGGTCCATGTGTTCTCTGTCAAAACCCTCTGATTCATAGGCATCAGGTAAGCCTACTAGCAGTAGAACCTTTTTTGCATTTTTAGCAGTTTCTACAGCCTGGTCAATAAGGGCTTGGTCTAGAGTATCTTCTTTTAAGCTATAGCCTTTGGCATAGGAATAGTTAATACCTTTTTCCTTAAATTCATCTAATACTGTAGTAAGTTTATGGGGTACAACATGGGAGCTTCCAGCCCCTTGATAACGAGGCTTTTCAGCAAATTCTCCAATAACTGCTATATCATCCTTTTTATCAAAGGGTAATATATTATCATTTTTCAAAAGCACAGCACTTTCTCTGGCTATTCTTCTAGCTAGGTCGTTGTGCTTATCTACATCATAAGTATAGTCTTCCTTTCTAGCATCAGCACCTGCTAAAACTAGGGCTAAAATTCTGGTAGCACTGGCATCTAGGGTTTCTTTTGTCAAAATCCTACTGTTTACAGCATGTTCTATGGATTCATCCCACTCATCACCAGCATAGGGCATTTGTAAGTCTAATCCAGCCTCTAGACCTCTAACTCTTCTGTTTACAGCACCCCAGTCAGAAACTACAAAGCCCTTAAAGCCCCATTCATCTCTTAGAACATCTGTTAAGAAGGTCTTGTTTTCTGAACCAAATTCCCCATTAATCTTGTTATATGAACACATTACAGTCCAAGGTTGAGTATTTTTAACAACATCTTCAAAAGCAGCTAGGTAAATCTCTCTTAAGGTTCTTTGGTCAACTAGAGAATCCGAGACCATCCTTAGGGTCTCTTGATTGTTAGCTAGATAGTGTTTAAGGGAGGTACCAACATTCTTACTTTGAACACCTTGAACAAAGGACTGGGCTAGACTAGAGGTTAATTTAGGGTCCTCAGAGAAATATTCAAAATTTCTTCCACACAAAGGTGACCTCTTTATATTCACTCCAGGGCCTAGTAAAAGGGAAAGACCTTGGCCTAAACACTCTTCACCTAGTGCTTGACCTTCTTCAAAAATCAAATCTCTATCAAAGGAGCAAGCTGTGGCACAAGCTGGTGGAAAACAGGTAGCAGGATAGGATTCATTTATTCCTAAATGGTCTGCATCTTCTTTTTGTTTTCTTAAGCCATGAGGGCCATCTGACATCATTACAACAGGGACATCAGGTCTTCCTATGTCTTTTGTATACCAAAAACCAAAGCCTGAACAAAGTGAGGCTTTTTCCTTTACACTTAAACTATCAATTATCTCTTTTGCTTTTTTGTAATACTTTTCGTCAATAGCATAATTTTTCATAATAAGGCTCCTTTATTATAGTAAATATATAAAACACATTTGTGAATTTATGCTAAAAAGTGAACGAAATCGCAGATAAAGCATATGCTAAAAAGGCTAAAATGTCAATTGAGACCCCTATAAAAAGACATCAAAAAACCGCTTGTATAAGCGGTCTTTTAATATATTTAAAATAATACTATTCTTTTTCAGTTTCGTGCTCAACTTGTTCAAAATATTCATTAAAGAAAGCTTCTCTTTCTCTTTCTTGTTCTTTATTAGCTAGATAGAAGAGTGTAAAGGCTGGAATAAGGAAAGCTGCTCCGACTACAAACCATACCCACATTTGCCATCTTGCCATATATTTCTCAGTCATATATACAAGTCTCATGAAAATCTGAAAACTAGTTGTTCCAAAACCTATCGCAAACAGTGCAATAGCGACCTTCATTAGTCGTGAGCTTTTGCTCTTTTTGTCACCCATTAAAAAGTACCTCCTGAATGTTTTACCAACATATATTATACCATGAAAGTATACCATTTAGGTTTTTTCTTGTCAAACAAAAGTGGCCTTTAAATAATATTTGTTTATCTTGCATAATTAAATATATAAAAACTATTTAAAATTCTAAATACAAGATAAGCCTAGAACTTTTGCAGATAAGTTTTAATATCTTTTACACTTAAAATGTCAAAATGGAACAAGGAGGCCGCTAAAGCTCCTTGTGCTTTTGTCATGGTAAAGACCTTTAAATAGTCTTGTAAACTACCTGCTCCCCCAGAGGCTATTACCGGGATATTGACAGCTTTTGAAGCTTGCTTTGTTATTTCTAAATCATAGCCATTTTTAGTTCCATCTCCATCCATGGAGGTTAAAAGAATTTCCCCAGCTCCAAGGCTCTCACAAGTTTTTATCCATGAAAGTGCCTCTAAATCCGTTTTCTTCTGTCCTCCTTGGGTGTATACATAGTATTTGCCAGATTCTTCTTTTTTAACATCCACCGCTAAAACAATCTTATCTTTTCCAAAAGTTTCACTAGCAGCCCTTATGAGTTCAGGATTATTTATAGCTCCACTACCTATAGAAACCTTGGATACCCCAATATTAAGCAGCCTTTCAATATAGTCTAAACTGTCTACACCGCCTCCAACTGTCAAAGGAGTTGATATGCTTTTTACAATAGCTTCTATTAAGGATAAGGTTTCTTCTCTTTTTTCAGATTTGGCAGAAATATCTAGAAAGTATAGTTCATCAGCCCCTTGTTTATCATACTTTTTAGCCATTTCCAAAGGGTCTCCCGCTTCAACAATGTTTTCAAAGTTGACCCCTTTTACCACCTTCATATCCTTTATATCCATACACACAATTATTCTTCTTGCTTTATCTTTATGCTCAAACTCTTTAAACAAAGCCTTTAAATCAATTTTATCTTCATATATGGCTTTACCACTTATGACAGCATAGGCTTTAAGATTATTTACAGCCCTAATATCATCTATATCCTTAATACCACCAGAGGCTACAACATCTAAGCCACTTTCTTCAATCATCTTTTTTAGGGCCTTTAGATTGGGACCTTCCAAGGTTCCATCTTTAGATATATCTGTATAAACAATAGACTTTACTCCTAAGCTTTTCATAAAAAGAGTAGTTTCAAGGGCATCTTTATCTGTTGTATCTGTCCAGCCTTCAACAGACACCTTATCATTTAAGGCATCTATGCCAACAACTATTTTGTCTCCATATTTTTTTACAGCTTCTTTAACCAAGGTGGGATTTTTAATAGCAGCAGTTCCTAAAATTATTCTATCTACACCTGCAGCTACTAACTCGTCAATCCTTTCAAGGCTACGAATGCCTCCACCAGTTTGTACCAGAAGTCCGCTTTTTTCACATATTGATTTTATAATCTCAAGGTTTTCAGAATTACCACTTTTAGCCCCATCTAAATCCACTACATGAATATGGCTAGCTCCCGCTTTTTTAAAAGATATGGCTACCTCCAAGGGATCTTCAAAGTATTGGGTAACCTTGTCATAATCTCCCTTGTATAATCTGACACACTTTCCTTTTAAAATATCAATTGCAGGATATATTATCATTTTAACCTCTATCTCTTCTATCTTCTATATTATCCCTTTAGTAGAAGGAATCCCCTCTTCTTTTTGGTCAATGCTTACAGCTTCTCTTAAACTTCTTGCTAGGGCTTTAAAGATACTTTCTGCTACATGGTGACGATTTGAGCCATAGCGAACATTTATATGAATGTTTGCCCCCAGCCCATTGGCTAGAGCAAAAACAAACTCCTCTATATCTTCAAAAGCCATTTGACCTAACATCCCATAATCTATATGACAGTTATAGACAGCATAAGCCCTTCCCCCTAAATCTACACTAACCTCTGTTAGGGCTTCATCCATGGGAATAGAAGCAAAGCCAAATCTTTTAATACCTTTTTTATCTCCTAAGGCCTCTTTCATGGCTTGACCTAGAACAATACCTGTATCTTCTATAGTGTGGTGGCTGTCTACATGTAAGTCTCCATCTACTTTAAGGTCTAGGGCCATCAAAGAATGTCTAGAAAAGGATTCTAGCATGTGGTCAAAAAACCCTATCTTAGTAGAAATAGAGCTCTTTCCTTTTCCATCTAGGTTAATCTTTAAAGAAATATCTGTTTCCTTGGTTTTTCTTTTAAGTTCTGCTTTTCTCATCTTAAAATCTCCTTTGCAACCTCTATTAAGGCCTCCATGTCTTCTTTCTTTCCTATTGTAATACGGACATAGTCAGAAATATAGGAAAACTGACGTATAAGTATTCCCTCTTTTTTAAAGTCTTCATAGACCTTAAAAGAAGCAAGATCTTTAAATTTCACAAACAAGAAATTACTAGCTGAAGGTAAAACCTTGCAGCCCAATTCTTCTAAGGCTTTTTTTGTATATTCTCTTGTAGATATAATTTCTTTATTCAAAGCATCATAATATGCTTGGTCTTTTATAGCTTGTATACCTGCAACTTGGGCTAGTCTATCTAGAGGATAAGAGTTAAAGGAGTTTTTAACTAAATTTAATCCAAAAATCAATTCCTTATCCCCTACTGCATATCCTATTCTCATTCCAGCTAAGCTATATGATTTTGAAAAGGTTCTAACAACTAAAAGATTCTTGTATTCTTTAATGTATTTGGCCATAGACTCTTCTTGGGAAAAATCCATATAGGCTTCATCTATTAATATGAGACTATTTGAATTATTCTCTAGCAAGGCTAACAAATAATCCTTATCAAGAAGTTCACCTGTTGGTGCATTAGGGTTGGCAATAACTAGGCCAACTTTTTTCTCCATTAAAGCCTTCTTATCAATCTCATAATCATCTAGCATGTCTAGTTCATCAACCTGGCAATTATATAGCTTGGCATATACAGGATAAAAACTATAGGTAACCTTTGGATAAGCAATCTTTTTACCAGTATAAAAGGCATTAAAGGCAAAGGCCAAAGTTTCATCAGAGCCATTGGAGACAAATACATTATCTATATCAACGCCATGATGTGAGGCTAATACCTTTCTAAGTTCTAGACTTTCAGGGTCTGGATACAGTCTTAAATCCCCACCGGAATATTCCTTTATGGTAGTTATAACCTTATCTGAAGGTGGATAGGGATTTTCATTGGTATTAAGCTTAATATATTTTTTATCATTAAGTTGCTCTCCTGGTGTATAGGGGCTTAAGTCCTTTAAAATATCTGAATAGTATTTACTCATCATTTTCACCTTCAAACCTAATATCTAAAGCTCTAGCATGAGCTTCAAGTTCTTCTTGTCTAGCAAAATATGCAACATCCTTGTAAACCTTTTTCAAGGCCTCTTTACTGTATTCAATAACTGAGCTTTTTTTCATAAAATCATAAATCCCTAAAGGTGAAAAGAAACGGGCAGTACCTGCTGTAGGTAGGGTATGGTTGGGACCCGCAAAATAGTCTCCTACAGATTCAGGAGTATAAGATCCTACAAAAACAGCTCCAGCTTGGGTTATGAAGTCAGAATAGAAATCTGCATCCTTGGTCATAATCTCAGCATGCTCAGGGGCGCAATCGTTTAATAGGTCAATACATTCTGTGATGGTATCTCCTATATATATAGCTGAGTTGTTTCTAATGCTTTTAAGCACTATATCTTTTCTTTCCAACCGCTTACTTTGACTCATTATCTCAGCTTTAACCTTATCCACTAAACTTTCATCTGTGGTTAAAAAAGAAGCTACTGATAAAGGATCGTGTTCAGCTTGGCCTAGCATATCTGCCGCTATAAATTTGGGATTAGCTGTGTTGTCTCCAATTATCATAATCTCTGAAGGTCCTGCCACCATGTCTATACCACAATAGCCATAGGCCAGTTTTTTAGCATAAGATACATAAATATTTCCAGGGCCAGATATTTTATCCACCTTAGGGATAGTTTCTGTTCCAAAGGCCAAGGCAAATATAGCTTGAGCTCCTCCAACCTTATAAATCTTTGTCACATGGGCTTCATTGGCTGCTACTATTCTGGCATCATCTAAAGGAGGTGGTGAGCACATAATAATTTCTTTGACCCCTGCCACATAGGCAGGAACTGCATTCATAATAACAGAAGAAATTAAAGGAGCTGTTCCTCCAGGAATATATAGACCAGCGCTCTTTATGGGGGTTACCTTTTGTCCTATTTTAACTCCCTCTTCTTTTTCCCAAAGAAAGCTTTCTTCTTTTTGCTTTAAAGAGTAGGTTGCCACATTTATAATTGCCTTTTGAATAATCTTTAAAAGGTCCTTATCAATTCTTTCATAGGCTTGTTTTATTTCTTCTTTACTTACTAAAAGTTCATCAGCCTTTAGGTCAATCTTATCAAACTTTTTTGTGTAGTCTAAAATAGCTTGGTCCTTGTTTTTTCTTACATCCTTCATTATGGCTGTAACTGTATCAAAGACCTTTTCATTATCTAAAAAATTATCTTTTCTAACTCTATTTATAAATCCAACTTTATCTTTTTTAAATACAGGTATCATCTTCTAGCTCCTTTTTCAGTGCCTGTATTATATATGAAATCTTGTCGGTTTTCATATTCATAGAGACTTTATTCACTATTAAGTGGGCACTTATGTCACATATATCTTCTAGGACCACTAGGCCATTGGCCTTGAGGGTTTTACCACTTTCTACAATATCTACTATTAACTCGGATAAGTTACACAAGGGAGCCAGTTCAACAGAACCATTAAGCTTTATAATCTCCACCTTTTCAGACTTAACCTTTTCATAATAGTCCCCTGCAATCTTAGGATACTTGGTAGCAACTCTTTTGTTATCTATCTCATGGGTCTTGCCTAAATACTTGGGCTCTCCACATACGCACATTCTACAAGCTCCAAAGCCTAGGTTTAAAACATCATAAACATTTCTTCCCTCTTCTAAAAGAGTATCCTTGCCTACAACTCCAATATCTGCTGCTCCATATTCTACATAAACTGGAACATCTGCTGTTTTAACCAGATATATTCTCAACTTATTGTCTTCATCAATATGAATTAGTTTTCTTGTGTCCTTTTCTAAATCTAGACAGGGAATACCAGCCTTTCTAAAAAAACCCAAGGTTTGGTCTGCCAATCTTCCTTTTGGTAAAGCAATATTTAAATATTCCATTTTTCCCTCCATTCACTAAAGGTCATGGTAGACTCTACATCATCTTCATATACTAAGACTTGGTCTTTATCTAAGCATCTAACCAAGGTTTTTATTCTTCTTTCTTTAGCATAGTCCAATAGATTGTTTTTATCTGGCAGGATTTGTATGGGTCTATTTAAATCCCAAGAAGAAGACAGCTTTAAAACCTCTTTTTGCATGCTTGGGCTAAAAGAAATCACTATGGTCTTGTTCTTTTTTAAAAAGGGTCCTCTTTGTCTTTCTATAGCCATTAAGGCCATTTCTAAAGAAAGAGAAAAGCCTGTAGCCTGTAAGTCCTTTCCCATATTTTGGGCCAATTTATCGTACCTGCCCCCTGCCATAAAAGGAAAACCAATTTGATAAGTATTACCTGTAAAAATCATACCAGTGTAATAGCCTAATTTTTTAGTTAAAGAAAGGTCCACATTTACATAAGCTGATAGGTCCATTTGCTCTAAAACAAGAAATATATCTTTAAGATTTCTTAAAGCCTTCATAGACCTTGGATTTAAATCTTCTTTCATTAAATCTTCTACTAAGGATATATTGCCAAAGTATGAAGATATCTCTTTCATGTGTTTTGTTACCTTAGATTCTTCTTTATAGTTTTTTAAAAATTCATTTACAGAATAGCTATCTTTACTTTCAATTAAAACAGATAAATCTTCTCTTTCTTTTTTATCTAGACCCATTTCATCTGCTAGACCGTTGAAAAAATCTACTTGACCAATTTGCAAAGAAATATTTTCTAGCCCTATGGCCTTAGCAGATTCAATAGCTGTTTTTATAACTAAGGCGTCATAATAGCAGTCATCACCACCTAGGACTTCTACCCCACATTGGGTAAATTCCCTTTGCTTTCCTCCCCCATATTCATCTGCCCTAAAGCATTTGGAGATATAGAAAAGGTGGTAGGGCAACTCTTGATATCTGATTTTACTAGCAGCTACCCTACAAGCAGGTATAGTCATATCTGGCCTTAAGACCAAAAGGTCCCCGCTTTTATCCACTAGTTTAAAGATGTCTTTTTGACTAATGTTTTCATTGTCCCCATAATACATATCAAAAGACTCAAATACTGGGGTCTCGATTTCAGAAAACCCATAATTTATGAATAATTCTCTCAACCTTTTTTCTGAGTCTTTTTTAACAGCACAGGAAAGATCAATTATGTCACTCATGCCTTCTGGATTGTGGTATATCATATGTTTATCCTTTCACTTCACCACTCTAAAGCGATGAAGAGTTAATGTTTCTTTATAGTACACCCCAAAAAGCCATATGTCAAGAAAATAATCTTTCCTTTTTTCTTATACAACCTTAACTTTATGCTAAAGTCATTTCCTTTACTCTTTCTATAGCTTTTCTCAAAGCAGGTATAAAGAGGACCACCACAGTAAGGGCACCTTCTGCTAGGATATATGAATAGTTATATACCAAAGGATAGATACTTACTAAACTTTGGGGATAATTATCAGGTATCCAAGACATGTAAAAGAGGTAACCACCTAAGGAATGGAAAAAGCCTCTTGCCACAATGGCAAATAGATAGCCTAGAATAAGGCCATGTTTTTTATGCCTAAAAAGCCCAGATAAACCTAAGGCTGTAAAGGCAAAGATATAGTCAAAGCCTACCTGCCAAAAGTTAATTATGTAAGGGCCTTGCAAAAACTGTAAAAGACCATATGTAAAGGCCACCAAAAGCCCAGTTTTAGTTCCATACCAGTATCCCGCTAAAGCTATGAATAACATAGAAAAAAGGGTTACAGACCCTCCAAAGGGCATAGAAAAGAGTTTTAAATATGAGGCTACAAAGCCTACTGCTATGAGCATGGAAGAAAAGGCCAATTTTTTTGTATCAATTTTCTTTTCTTCTTTTTCTTTTTTTGATTTAAGTAAAAATATTAATCCAAAGGCTAAAAGGGCAATTAAAGCCACTGCCACATAGCCTAGAACAGTGAGATCATATTTCCCACCATTTTCACTTAAAAACACTTCCAATAATTTCTTCATAATAAAAAAACCTCCGTTTTTTTATATATGCGAAGGTAGATTTTCCATTGCTTCCTTTCGTCGGTGTTATCCGCATCAAGTTGTAAGGGTCAATTACTTTTCTCAGCCTTAAGGCTCCCCTAGCATATATATAATATATTATAGTTGCAAGCAACTACTGCTTATTCATTCTATACCATAGCCTTTATATGTCAAGGTCCATTTCTTTAGCTGTAGGCATAGACTCCATTGCTCCTAGACTCTTACAACAAATGGCACCAGCCTTATTTGCATAGGCTACTGCTTTTTTTAAAAGATTCTTATCATTAAATATATCTTCTACATCATCTCTTATGGATATCTGGTACAAAAAGGCCCCTATAAAGGCATCTCCTGCCCCAGTGGAGTCTATACAGTCTACCTTAATTGAAGGAATAATCTCATTAAAGTCTTTCATGTAAACCAAGGTACCTTTTTCAGAAAGAGTTATGAGAACCAAAGTTGTTCCTAAATCTACAAAAAACTGGCCAGCTTCATAAATATTATTCTTACCAGATAAAACAAATGCTTCTTCTTCAGATAACTTTATTAAATGACTTTTAGAAATATATTCATTGGCCCGATTTATAAATAAATCTGTGTCTTGTTTCCAAAAATCATACCTGTAATTGGCATCAAAGGATATCAACTTATTATTCTTTCTTGCATAGTCTAAAAGCAAATTATATGTTTCATGGGTTTTAGAGTCTAAAAGGCCAGTAGCTGCCCCAAAATGAAAGATTTCACAGTCTCTTAAAATATCCTCATTAATATCTTCATAGGCAATATAGCTGTGGGCTCCTTTTGCAAAGATAAAGTCTCTTTCTCCACTAGAGGTTAAAGACACAAAGGCAACTGTTGTAAAATGACTAGGATCTTTTTTGACCATAGATAAATCTATTCCATACTTTTCACATTCTTCTATTAGAAAATCACCAAAGGGGTCTTGGCCTACCCTTGAAGCTAAATAACCCTTGCCCCCTAATTTGCATAAAGCTGCAAGAGCATTAGGAGGAGCTCCTCCTGCTTTTTTAATAAAGGTATCACAGTCTTTCATGGAAACATCTGGTCTAGCCCCCATAAAATCTATTAATAATTCACCTGCTGCAAATACTTTTTTCATAAACTTATCTTATCCTATCTTATCCTTATACTTTTTCCCTTCTTATTATATAATAAAAAAAGATATTTACTCCCTAACTAGTAAAGGAAAAAGACATGCTTGACCTTAGATTTGCAAAAAAAGAAGATAAAGCCTTAATGAAAAAGATGTGGCAAGATATCTTTTCAGATAGCAAAGAATTTGTCGACTGGTTTTTTGAAGAAAGATTTTATCCCCCAAACTCAGTACTAGCCTTTAAGGACAACAATTTAGTATCTGCCCTTCACTCACTAGATATCCATGTAAATGTAAGAGGTGTTAATCTAAAGTCCACCTTCATATCAGGGGTTGCTACTTATCCTGAATATAGACGCCAAGGCTTTATGAATAAAATCTTTTCATATTATCTAGAAGAAATACAAAAGAAAAGCGTCTTCATCTCTTACCTTAAAGCTGACTATATTCCCACCTACTATGCCCTTGGCTACTACCCGGTTACAGACTCTGCCTATGTGAGTATGGAGAGAATAAAAAGAGAAATAGAAATAGAAGCAAATAATCTTAAAAAAGAAAATAAGAAGAAAAAAGACTATACAGTCTACTCTAAAAAAATAAAGGACCTAAGCCTTGAAGAGATAAAAGAATTAAGAAAAGTCTATGATAACTTTGCAAAGAACTTTAGCAACATTATTTTAAGAGATACTTTTGAATTTCAAAGAAAACTAAGAGACTATGGAGCAGACCAGGCAAAATGTATGATACAAAAAGAAAATGACATGATGCAAGCCTACTGTATATATTATGAAGAAGAAGATGTCTATGTAGAAGAATTTATATCCTCAAACCCTAAAGACACAAAAATCCTTATTGAAGCCTTAGAAGGTTTAGATAAAAGTTTAAAGATAAAGATGTCTAAAAAAATAGCCCAAGAGACCAAGTTAGATAACATTGAGATTTTACCCCAAAACTCTATGAATATAATTAATGTAGAAAAGTTCTTAGAAAGTGTTTTGAGACATGATAACAATGGGCTGGGTAAAGAAGAAGAAAATAATAAAGCCTATTCTGCATATACTCTCAAAGTAAAGGATAGTTTTCTTCCTCAAAATACAGGGATATATAATTTGTTGGGTGAAAGGTTGGATGACTCAGCACCTTATCATTTTGAAATTGATTCATATTATCTAGGCCAACTAATATCTGGCTATAGGTCTTTGGAGCAATTGAGAGAATTAAATCTTATAGATATAAAAGACCATGTAGCTTGTAAAGAAATTAATCTTCTTTTACCAGCCTTAGATACCTTTATGGTAGAAGAATACTAAGAAAACCTATAATAATCTAAGTCTTTATAACATAGTCTGCTTTTTCCTCAATGGAAAAACTTTTGATATAGAAATTTTCTAGGGGAATCCATTCTTTTTCAAAGCGCTCTAAAAGCTCCATATTGCTTCTTTTTAATATTCTTTCTTTTTGGATTTCATAATCTGTTTTCATAAATATCTTTATATCATATGGATCTTGAAAGTATGGATGCATACTATAGGCCCCTTCAACTATATTTACCAACTTTGGCTCCACCTTTTTGGGCAGATAACTTTGGTCCATACAATTAAAGACTTCATACATGAAGGGTAAGTCAATTCCAATGTTGTCTAAAACTTCTCTTCTAAACCTTTCATAGTCTACATTACCACCTGGAGCAGATAATCTTGTTTGGGTCTTTTGTATATTTGGAAGAAAAAAATCATCCATATGAAATAGATTAGAATAAAACAATTCATTAAGCACCTTTGCAAAAGAAGTTTTACCAGAAGCTGCCATTCCATCAATGGCAATTAAGGAAGGTCTATTTACTTTATTAATCTTCTTTTTTATCTCATGTATAAGCTCAATATGTTTTGCATATTTTTCGTGAATAACCCTATAGGCTGGCCTATAGTGTAACTTGTAAATATATGAATGAGATAAAAGAGGATACCCTTTGTCTTCATATTCTATTTCGTAATCTATTAAATCATCTAGAGTAAAATCAAAATCCTCTTCCTCTAAAAGCTCTTCAAGGGCTAAAACGTATTGGTCAAATACACTATAATCAAAGTAACCCTCTTTATCAAAAGCTTCTTTAGATAGGTCTTTAGATAAAAGCATCATCTTTACTAAGATATCTAGAGAAAAACCAACTTCTTTTATCCAATTAAGATTAACCCTATAGAAACCATTTCCTATATCTTCTTTTACCCAAGAAGACGAATACTCAACTAACTTAATATCTTTAATACCAATAAGATTATCAACACTATCCAAGCTATCCAGCTCTTCTTTTAAAAACTGCATACACTCATCTTTTTCACAAGCTAAATGAGCATTGCCAAAAGCAGACTGATAAAAGAGCTTATACCAATCTTGTAAGGTGGATAAGGGATACTCTTTTTTATGTCTTTTAATTATTTCTTTCATTCTTCTTTGCTTTTCTGCTTTTTGTTTTTTCTACTTTTTTCTTTTTCTCTTTTACTTTGTTTATCTCTCTATTGTATTCAAGTTATTAATAATTGCATTAATAGCTTTAACTCTATCTATGTCTAACTTAAAGACTTGTCTATCATAGGTTACTAGACCATTAACTTCAATTTCCACATCTGATAATTGGGTATAAACACAAGCACTTACCCCTTTATCAATGTTAGCAATAATCTGAGTATTATATAAATCTTCATAAATCTGGGTAACACTGTCTTCGGTATCAAACAACTTATAGCCAAAGGACTTTTCTGGGTCAAATTGATGATTTTCAATTTTCCTTCCATAGCCTCCACATTCACTTATAACCAAGACCTTGTTTTTGAAAAACCAGCTTCTAGGGATTTTTATCTTTTCATGGTAGACATGCTTGCTAAAAAAGTCACTTTGACTGTATTTTTGCATAAACCAACCAGAGGTAGAGTCAATGGCCCTTGTAAGATCCTTTGCCCTCAAGTCATTGGTCAAGCGATTGGAGTCAAACTGACCCCAGCCTTCATTAAAGAGGGTCCACTGGCAAATACTAGGACAGTTATACAAAAGGTCTACAGTTTCATCTATACTTACTTCAAAGTCTGCTCGAAATTCTAGATCTTGAATTTTATTTACACTTTCTTTTTTATCATTAATTTTCAGTGGATATGCTGGATCTCTATATTTTTTACTATAACTATACCTTTTTCCCCCACATACTAAGTCCTGCCAGACTAAAAGACCTAGATGATCACAATGATAGTACCATCTTAAAGGTTCAATCTTCACATGCTTTCTTGCCATGTTAAAGCCCAGCTCTTTTAAAAGCTCAATATCTTTTTTTAGTTCTGCATCATTTTTAGCTGTGTAGATACCTTCTTGGTGGTAGCCTTGGTCTAAAACACCATTATGGAAATATATCTTGTTATTAAGGGCTAATCTCATATAGCCTTTTTTATCCTTTTTAAAGGAGAACTTCCTCATGGCAAAGTATGACTTTACCAAATCCTTATCTGTTCTAATCTCCATTTGGTATATAAAGGGCTTTTCTGGTGACCATAGTTTTGGATTATTTATATCTATCCCTATAGCATCTTTTGTATTGTATCTTTGTCTATGAATCTCATTTTCCTTATCAAATATGGCAATCTCTACTTCCTTGGCTTCACTTTCAAGTTTTAAGTTAATTGTTTTTTTGTCAATATTGGGGTCTATCTTAATACTTTTAACATAGTCTTTAGAAACAGCTTCTAGCCACACAGTTTGCCAAATTCCAGATATGGGGGTATAAAAGATACTTCCTGGCTTTAGTTTTTGCTTTCCTCGAATTAAATCTTTAGAATCGGTCTGGTCTGTAACTAAAACTTTTAAATGGTTTTTGCCCACTAAAATATCCTTAGTAACATCAAAGCTAAAAGCAATATATCCTCCCTTGTGATAGCCCAGCTCCTTATTATTTAAAAAGACCCTACACTCATGGTCCACTGCACCAAAATGTAAAAAACAAAGGTCCCTTAAAAAAGACTCATCTAAGTCAAATTCTCTTTCATAGACTAAAAGTTCATTAGGTAAAAGAAGATGCTCCACTCCACTTAACTTGGACTCTATGGGATAGGGAACTAAGATTTCACCTTTTTTCATAGCTTCATTTTCATTAAAGCTATCTTTTAAATTCTTGTCTTCATAAACAGAGTAGTTCCAAAGCCCATTTAAACAAAGGTAGGAATCTCTTTCAAATTGGGGACGGGGATATTCAGATAAGGGAATGTTATTCATTTTTAAACCTTTAGCTCCTTTATTTTTTCTGTATAATACTGTACTAGTTCATATTTTGTACCTGGAGGTAACCTATGGTCAGGACATGGGATATAGCCACCTAAGGCAATTAATGGTTTTAGTCTTTCAATTTCTGCATCCACTGTTTTTTTGTCATAGGATAAAACATGCTTGTTTAAGCCTCCAACACCTTTTAGTTCTTTTCCATACTTTTCTCTCCAAGGCCCTATACTGGCATCCCAAACTCCCACTTCAATGGGAAACATGGTGTTTACTCCATTTTCAAACCAAGTAGGTATCATGTCATCTATAAGTCCATCACAGTCTAAAGAGATAATATCTATTCCATATGATTTAACTAAATCATTTCTCTTTTTATAGTGCTTGGCACTTAAATCATCTAAGATATCTGGATTGAATAAAGGTCCATTTTTATAGCAAATATCTTCCCAGTAGTGGGCAAAGTCAAACTTGAAATTTGATACCTCTAAAACTCTTTTAGCAACTTCATACTGAAGGTTTGCATAATCATCCACAATTTCTTCTAAAAGTTCATAGTCATCATAGAGTAAATAGCTCATTCCAATAACTGTTAGCATATTTCTAACATCCCCAATAATGGAGCCTAGGTGCAGGCCTACAGGTCCATCAATGGTATCCCAGCTATTATTATTAAAGTAGTCTGGATTAACTCTGTCTTCAGAAAAAACCATTTTAGGCTTATATAGTTCTTCATAGGCCTTTCTATCTTTTAAGGTATAGTCGCATTCACCTGCAATAGATACAACCCCTGGTTTTTCTATCTCTATAACTCCCCAATTGGTTAAGACCTTTATGGAGCCATCAGGCAACTCTTCTAAGATTTCTCTAGCGAAGTAGGGTTTTAGTGAGATATGGCCTGATCTTGTGGTAGCCCAATTGAAATCCCAGCCCAGCTTCTTATTCAACTCATAATCAGCATCATTACCATCTCTAACACGTATAATATCATCTTGTTTAAGATGCCCCTTATCCACCCATTCTTGTAGTAGTTCAGGCCAGTAGCCAAAATGAACAGCAGGTAGCCTATCTACATCCTTGTAGTTTAATATGTTAAGAGCCCTGGTTTTGTTATTCATAGATCCTCCATATGTGTGAAATTATAAGGTTTTAAGTTAATCTAAAAGGAATATGATTACTCATATTCCATTATAGCTTGTTTATATTAAGTTTGAATGGTAATTTTACCCTATTAAGACAATTCTTCTTTAGGTATTATCATATCTGGCTCTTTTTTACTAGGAAGTGCCACCTTGAATAAAAAACAAGCCTTGAACAAATCTCCATCTGTTTCTATAACCATATCCCCTCCCATAAGCTCAGTAAGACTTTTGGCAATAGCAAGGCCCAAACCTGAACCCTCAGTATTTCTTGAAAGGTCAGCCCTTACAAATCTTTCTGTAAGCTCTTGGCCTGATATTTCAAGTTTCTCTTTGGATATGTTCTTGAAACATATTTTTATCTTATCCAAGTCTTTTTCTGATGTTACATATACCCTGGTGTTTTCTAATGAGTACTTACATATATTCTCTAACACATTGTCTAAAACTCTCCACAATAACCTGCCATCAGCTTTTATGTAATAGAGTTCATCCATACCCTCCATATGGTACTCAATACTATTTGCCTTAAATCGCTCTCCATATTCTGCTAAGGATTGGGTCACAACCTCTTTTACATTTATACTTTCCAAATTTAACTTCATTGACCCTGATGAAGCTTTGGAGGCTTCAATCAAATCATCTATGAGCTTTTTTAGCCTACTTCCTTGTTTTTTAAGTATTTCAATATATTCTTTAGCTGCTTCATCTGTAATATCTGTTTTATCCAGAAGGTCAGTATAGTTAATTATGGAGGTAAGAGGTGTCTTTATATCATGAGACACATTGGTGATAAGTTCATTTTTGAACCGTTCAGATTTCATTTTTTCAGATACTGCTGCTGATATTCCCGCTTGTATGCTGCTCAAATTGTCAGCATGCTTTTTAAAATCATGTATTAAATAGGAAGCATTTGATACATAGGCAAGATTCCCATCTGCAATGGCTTGACCTGCTTTTTTTAGTTTGTTCATATCTAAGATTATTAAAAAAGCAAATATTGCTAAACCTGTGCGAAATAGGAAATAGAAGAGGATAACTTTGGGTGAAACGTTAGAAAGCATTAGTATAAGGTCTAAAAGAATAAAGATACATGCTACTAGAGCAGCTTTCCATAAAAGAGGTATTAAGGAAAATATTTTTTTAATTAATCTAAATATCCATCTTATACATATAGCAATCAAAGTGTTTTTTATGAGGGTCTTTTGTTTAATATGTGAAACAAGGCTGAAAAACCATATTACGGCACCAAGAGCTGCAAAAAATATGCAAGCTGCAAAACCGCACATTATCTGCACAAATATGCTATATACTAATTCAGACTTAAAAAGGCCCACTGCTAAATATATTAGTCCAGCTATGAAAGCCACTACAAGAAGGGTAAAAAGATCAAAGGGAATCTTGGATGCAAAATCTTTAGTTTTTTCATCTTTACTTTTTTTACCTGCTGTATAGACCAAGTATGAAAATATGGCTATGGAGAGGATAAAAGAGATTACTGCTATAGGGGTGAACCAGCTGTAGGCATTTTGTAAAAACATATGGGCCTTGTATACTGGCATATAGTCGTCTTTTGCAGTAATATCTTCTTTTACAAAGGCCTGCATTTCATATTCAACCTCTTCAACCTCAAATATACGAGTTAGAGTATATCCATATTCAGCTTGGTAGTTGGATAGAAGGACATTGCCGGCATCATCTTTAATTGTAAAAAAGTAATTAGAGTGGTCTATAGAGAAATACTTTTCATATCTTGAGATCCCAGACGCATCCAAATCATTTCGGAGCAAGGGTATAAAATATTCAAAAATCACCTTGTTATTGTATGCTCTTGTAACCCGTTCACAAAATACACTATTAAAAAATGTGGTTTTACCATCTCTGTCTATACCATATTCCTTTACCACTACAGATGCTGTAGCTGACAATACAAATATTATCAAGGTTAAGGTAAGTAAAATGGCTCCTATAAATTTAGAACCTTTTTTATACATTATATTTTTCATTTTGTAGCCTCTTTCCTATTTTATAGCCATGTCCCCATACCAC
The DNA here is from genome assembly GCA_964563155.1 of uncultured Clostridiaceae bacterium. Taxonomy (GTDB): domain Bacteria; phylum Bacillota; class Clostridia; order DUPQ01; family DUPQ01; genus DUPQ01. Next base: position 27,664 of record CAZLVL010000013.1, read on the forward strand.
ATGGAGGTATTCAGGTTCAGCGGGATTTATTTCAATTTTCTCCCTTATATGCCTTATGTGAACAGCTACTGTGTTTTCTGTTCCCAAGGGCCTGTCGTCCCAAACTTGTTCATATATCTCTTTTGATGAAAACACCTTATGCAGGTTTTGCATAAGAAGTTTTAATATATCAAACTCTAGAGGGGTGAGATTAACCAGGTTTCCTGATACTTTTACTGTCTTTTGATTATCGTCCAGCTCTAGTCCTTCAAAGATAATTACCGATTCAGATTTCTTCTCTGAACCCAACTGCAAATATCTACGAAGCTGGGATCTAACCCTTGCTACAACCTCTTCTGGATTAAAGGGCTTAGTTATATAATCATCTGCTCCCATATTAAGTCCTATTACCTTGTCAGCATCTTCACCTTTTGCTGTTAAAAGAATAATGGGAACATTGCTGGTTTTTCGGATTTCTGTCATGGCAGTAATGCCATCCATTTTAGGCATCATGATGTCAAGTAAGACCAGATGGATTTTATTCTCATTTATAATCTCAAGAGCTTTTTTACCTGAGTAGGCACAGAAAATATTATGATCTTCGTCAGTTAAAAATATTTTTAGAGCAGATACGATATCGTAATCGTCATCACATATCAAAATGTTATACATGGTATTTCCCCTTTCGCCTCTATTATCATCTAAAAGAGATTAAAGAAAAAGTCGTATATACCTTAAGATTTCATTAAGATTGTGTTTTATATGAAGATTAATATGATTTTAGCCAAAAGAAGCCTCTTTATGCAAAAAGGCTAACCATTCTTGAGATTGGATATATTGGAATTAATGGATACATGTAAATAATTCTCTCTCTATATATAGACATAGAAAGTGTATACACCTATGCGAAAAAGATAAATCCATATGCTAAATAATTATCTTCGAAAGAAAGTCTTTTGTTCTAGGATTTTTAGGATTGGCAAAAAAGTCTTTAGGATTATTCTCTTCTACTATTAAACCATCATCCATAAATAGGACTCTAGTCCCTACTTCTTTTGCAAAGCCCATTTCATGGGTAACTACAACCATGGTCATGCCTTCAAGGGCTAGGTTTTTCATTAAATCTAAAACCTCTCCAACCATTTCAGGATCTAAAGCTGAGGTGGGTTCATCAAAAAGCATAACATCAGGTTTCATTGCCAAGGCCCTAATAATAGCTACCCTTTGCTTTTGTCCCCCAGACAACATGGCAGGATAGGCTTGTGCTTTTTCTGTCATTCCTATTCTTTTTAGTAATTCGTAGGCTTCTTGTTCAGCTTCTTTTTTACTAAGTTTTTTTAGTTTAATTGGAGCTAAGGTAATATTTTCTAAAATGGTCAAATGAGGAAAAAGGTTAAAGTGTTGAAAGACCATTCCCATTTTCATCCTGTGCTTATTGATATCACATTTTTTATCTGTTATTTCTTCCCCATTTACAAAGATCTCACCTGAACTAGGGTTTTCCAATAGGTTTAAGCAACGTAAGAAGGTAGATTTACCAGAACCAGAAGGACCAATAACAACCACCTTTTCACCCTTATGAATGGTTTGATTAATCCCCTTTAAAACCTTTATAGAATCACCATTTCCAAAATTCTTATATAAATCTTTAACTTCTATCACTTCTACTCAACCTCTTTTCCAGTTTGTTAACTAGGTAGGTAAGAAACATTACAATACCTAAATATATAAGGGCTACGGCAATTAGGGGCATAAAAGCATCATAGGTCCGACTTCTTATGTATTCTCCCCCCTTGGTTAAATCTGCTATGGCAATATAGCCTGCAATGGAGGTCTCTTTTACCAGTACAATAAATTCATTACCTAGGGCAGGAAGAATGTTTTTAAAGGCCTGAGGCAACACAATATATGTCATGGTCTTTCCATAGGTAAAACCTAAAGACCTGCCTGCCTCTGTTTGGCCTATGTCTACACTCATAATTCCAGACCTTACAATCTCTGCTACATAGGCAGCAGAGTTAAGACCAAAGGCAATAACAGCCGCAAAGGTTTTATCCACTGCAACAGATGCAAATACCACATAATATATTATGAGCAACTGCACAACCACAGGGGTTCCTCTAATTATTGTAATGTAGCCCTTGGTTATGACATTGAGAACTTTAAACTTCCCTGTTTTATCATGGGTAGTTCTTACCACAGCAATTAAAAAGCCCAGTACAATCCCTATTAAAAGAGCAAAAAAGGTTATCTGCATAGTAACAGCTAAACCTCTTGTTAGATATTGCCACCTGTTGTCGGTTACAAAGTTGTTTATAAATCGTATTTTAAAATCTTCAAATAATTCCATTCTTACCTATCTTTTCCCTGCTCTTCTTAAGGATTTCTATCTATGTAACCCCTAAGATTTTCTCTCTTATAATACACAAGGTCAAAAGACCTTGTATATATTAATTTACTTATTTACTTAACTCTTACAATTATAACTTGGGTTGCTGTTGTATATGAATCGGTAAAATCAATACTAATAAGTCTATCTTCTGTAACTGTCATACCTGCTACACCAATATCAGCTTTTCCTGATTGAACCGCTGCAATAATTGCATCAAAGTCCATATCTTCAATCACCAGCTCCATTTTTAAGATATCTGCAACAGCTTGTGCTAAATCCACATCAATACCTACAATCTTTCCACCTTCTACAAATTCATAGGGTTCAAAGGCTGCATTGGTTGCCATGGTTAATTTGCCATTGGAATAATCTGTATTAGATGAAGTATATGGAGTTTTTCCCTTGGTATCATCTCCAATATAGTTGGATATTATCTTGTTTAAGGTGCCATCAGTTTTAAGTTGAGCTATGGCTAGGTTAATCTTTTCTTTTAGCACACTATTGTTTTTAGCAATACACATAGCATAGTCTTCTAATTCAAAGGGATCTTCTAGAATCTTAAGGTCACTGTTTTTTTCAACAAAAGCCTTGGCTGGTTCATTATCAATTATTACTAAATCAACCTTACCTTGTTTAAGAGCTTGTATAGCATCAGCTCCTTTATTAAATCTTTCTAGGGTTGAGCCTTCTTCTTCATAGTCAGATGCATATATGTCTCCTGTTGTTCCCAATTGTACCCCTATTACCTTACCTGGAATATCATCTGCTGAAAATACTTGGTTTGGTGGAATAGATGCACATGAGGCCAATAGAGCCATTATTATTACAGATATCACTGCTAAACTTAAAATCTTAAAACCTTTTTTCATAATCTTACCGTCCTTTAAAATCAATTTACATAAATATACATACTTATGAATAATTAGTCAACATCTTTTTGCAAGATTTATTAAATTTCTTTTCTTTTCTCCTTATATTTTTCCCTATCTCTCCATTAAAATACTATGTATTAATAGGAATACTCAGGATTAACCTGATAATTGGTAAATATTGTATATTTTAGCTTTTCTGAGATTCTTGTAAAAAAAAGTGAATAAGATGCTTTTTTATGCATATTATTCACCATGAATGAATAAACTAATTAACTTTCTATTTTTACAACTTAATCATCATTATCTATATCTTCATCCGGGGATAAGGATTCATTTTCATTCTCATCTATGTCCTCATCTGGGGGTAAAGAATCATCTTCATCTTTATCTTTATCCTCATCCTTATTGTCTATCTTTCTTTCATGTAAAGGACAGACCATGTCTATGTCCACTTCATAGGCTACATCATAGGGCACTCTTTCAACCTGTCTTATGGTAACTCCATCAACCACTACAGTAAAGACATCTTCATTTACCTTGTAGAAGGCCCCATTAGGACGAACAATTCTAACCATGGCCCATATGTAGTTGGCAGGACAGTGGTCACTGGCTATGTAATAGCGGCCAAATTCATCACGGTTTTGAGGATAGGTACAAATAACTACTTCTTGATGGACATCACAGGTTTGTGTTGGTTCTGTTCCTTCAATGAAGTATTCACTTACAACAGTTTTAGTTCCCCGAGGATCAGACTTACAATATTCTGATTCTAGTTTGCCAGAGTATATGCAAACATCTCTTTTTACAATTCCCGCTGATGGCATTACAAACTGCTTAGGTTCTAGATTTTCATGAACTAAATTCATTACATCATTCCATATATGCATGGCTCTGTTGTATTCATCTCTTGCCAAAGATACAGGGGCTTGGTTGTTGTCATAGCCATACCATACAGCAGCTGTGTAATATGGGGTGAAACCACAAAACCACTTGTCTAAGAAGTCAGAGGTTGTACCGGTCTTTCCAGCAATAGCCATTCCATTTTTCATATTAATGTTTCCTGTAGCTGTACCATTTACCCAATAGGTGGTTGTGGCAGGTTTATTAACCTCTTCCATTATATTGGTCATTATGGCGGCTGACTGTTCTGAATAGGCTACTGTATAATCATTACCCCATCTAAAGATGGTTTCTTTTGAGTTGTTTGCAATCTTGGTTATTACATGGGCGTCCATGTGGATTCCCTTATTAGGAAAGGTACTAAAGGCTGATGCCATTTCTAAAGGGCTAACTCCAACGCTTAAACCTCCAATAGAAGCTGAAACAGTGGAGTCATCATAGATATACTCTCCCCTATCAATGCCTACAGCATTTAAGTATTCAACTGAATTATTACGACCTAAGTACTCTACCCAAACCTTGGCTGCTACCACGTTAACAGAGGCCTTAATGGCGTGTCTTATGGAGGTTAGGCCTTGATAGGCTTCAGAGTCATAGTTGGTAGGATAAATTAAATCAGGATTTTTAGGGTCTAAGTAGCAAGGAGCATCATCTACTATGGTGGCTGCTGTTATGAGTTTAAGGTCTAAGGCAGGTGCATACACTGCTAAAGGCTTAAAGGTTGAGCCAGGTTGTCTCATTAAAGAAGTTGCCCTATTAAAGGTTCTACTTCCTGTTTTTTCTCCATTACCACCGTAAAGGCCTACAACAGCTCCAGTATATTGGTCAATAATGACCATGGCAGCTTGAGGCTTTTCACCATAGCGAGTGGCATTCATATTTATAACGGTGCCATCTTCTCTATACTCATCAAAGTGGGCACTATCTAAAAATACCTGGTCTATACAATCTTGCACATCCTGGTCCAAGGTTGTATATATGTGAAGTCCATTGTTGTATACAATTCTTTCTGCTTGAAGTTTACTTATGGAATTTTGATTTGATAAAAGGTCAATAGCTTCAGATATAACAAAGTCTATAAAATATGTGGTAACAGAGCTAGAAGCGTATTCTATCTTTTCTTCTATCTTTATTTCATAGGCCATAGCATCATCATATTCTTTTTGATCTATTCTGCCTAATTCTAACATCTTGTCCAAGACGTCTTCTTTACGATACATTAGTTTTCTATAGGCTTCTTCATCTCCATAGGGATTATATCTACTAGGAGCATTGGGTATAGCTGCAAGCACTGCAGCTTCTGCTAGATTGATTTGGTCTAAGGTTTTACCAAAATACATCTTTGAAGCAGATTGAAAACCGTAACAACCATTACCCATGTTAACTAGGTTGGCATACATGGTAATGATTTGCTTTTTATCGTATTTCATTTCTAGGATTATGGCATTGTAAACCTCTTGAATTTTTCTTTCAAAGGTTTGCTCAAATCTTCCTGTTACATTTTTATATACTTGTTGAGTTATGGTACTACCACCTTGGGCAATATCACCCTTGTTTTGTATAAGTTTTAAAACAGAACCACCAATTCTTATGAAGTCAAAACCAAAATGTTGATAAAATCTTTCGTCTTCAATGGCAACAATGGCATAAGAAAGAATATCTGGAATCTCTTTTGAACTTACAACCTCCCTATTTATATTATCGCTACCTGTTAGGGTCTGAACAATATTTCCCCTGAAGTCGTATATAAAGGTGGTTAATCCAGAAGTTATGGCTAAATCTTCATCTGTCAAAAGCTTGGATGTGGAAATCCATCCAGTAATAATACCTAGCCCCATTCCGCCAGCTAAAAAAGCTACAATCATTAATGCAGCTATTAGTATCTTTAGAGCAGCCCAAAAGGTTCTAAAAAAAGTACCTATAAAAGAAGGGGTGTACTCCACATATTCAACATTTTCTATATCTTCATCTTCATCATAAGAAGACTGGTTAATTTTTTCTAAATCCATCTTTTTTTATCCTGTATTAGAGCTAAGTAGTGAAAAGAAAACAATTAACTATTCTTCTTCCTTGGCCTTTTCTTTTTTATCTTTTTTGGTAGGCTCTGGCTTATCTCTTACTGTATAACACTTTCCTGTAAATTTGGCACCTTCATCACTTATGAGGCTGGCAGAGTAAGTGTCTCCAATAAAGTCAGCAGTGGAAGATATTTTAATATAATTTTTTGCCTTAAGGATTCCTTCGCCATTTCCATTGAGAATTATATTATCTGCAATGAATTCTCCCTTGGCTGTAGCTGTTTTTGTAAAGACTATATCTCCTCTGGCTTTTATTGAGCCCTTAATACTGCCTTCTACTGTAACAGAACCTTGAGTTTCAATATCTCCGGTCAATGAGGTAGAAACACCAATAAGCACTTCAAGTTTTTTTTGCTTAATCATTTTTTAATCTCCTTTTTTAGTTGTCAAAATTTACAAAGAGTAATGGATTTATAGGTACATTATTAATCCTTATTTCAAAATGAAGATGGGGCCCTGTGGCCAAACCAGTTTGTCCAACATAGGCAATAACTTGTCCTTTTTCCACATAATCTCCAGAATTGACTAAAATTCTTGAACAATGGGCATAGAGTGAACTTATGCTTTGGGTATGTCTAAGGGTTAACCAATAGCCATATCCTGAATGTTCATAGGTAACAGATTGCACATAACCTGATGCTGTAGCATAAATAGGATCTCCATAAGTGCCTCCTAAATCAACCCCAGTATGTTGCTTGTACTGATTAAGAATGGGATGGTCTCTCATTCCAAAATGCGATGCAATCCTATATGACACAGTAGGCCAACAGGTAGGAATAGTATCCAAATAGTCATTTAAAACTTCAGCAGCTTTTGAAAAATCCAAAAGCTCGTCTTTTGTCTGTTCATTGGTTTCTAAAAGAATTTCTAAGGCATCCGCGATTTCTTTAGACTCTTTTGCAAATTGAGCAATATTACTAGCAGATACAGATACAGAGGCTAGAGTAATATTATCAACATATTGGTCCGATATGACTTTTAGCTGATTGGATAACACTCTTATCCTGTCGCTTAACTCTTGTTGTGTATCTTCAATATCTGTCATTTCATTAAGCCTGGTATCCAAAAGTCTGGATTGCCTACCTAAATAGGTGCTCAAAGATGACATCTCCCTGCCATAGTCTTCAATTGCTTGCTGGGTGGCTAAATGAATTTCCTTATTCTCATTAATAAAATAGAGTAAGGAATAAGATAGGCCCGCAATAATAGACAAGAGCAGTGTTAGTGCTATTGCCATTTTCAATATCGGATATGTAACTTTCAGGACTTTTGAAGATTTGCCGTTATTTGGAATGAAAACTAACATTCCTTTACGGTCCAAATTTGTTCTCCCCTTACGCATTGCGCCTCCTCATATCTGGTAAAATATTATCATAGGAAAGGACCTTTTTCAATGATTTCCTATTTAATAGAAGGTAATATCTTTACTACGCCCATTTTTCACATACCATTCATGGGCAAAAGACCCTTCTTTAACAATAACTTTATTCAATTTATTACACTCATAAAAAACCTGCTCCCCGATGTATGTAACAGAAGATGGAATTTTGATAGATTCCAAAGCCTTACAAGACCAAAAGGCAGATGGATTAATTCTTTCTAAGCCATCTGGCAAAACAAGTTCTACTAAGGAAACACAATCTTTAAAGGCTGTGGTCCCTATCTCTACAAGTGCAGAAGAAAAATCTATTCTTTTTATATACCCATTTCCGTTAAAGGCATTTCTTTCTATCACCTTAACTGTATCAGGCATAGCAAGATGGGTAATGTTTTTTAAAGGGGGACAGTATACGAGGCTGGTTAAGTCTTTACTGTACAAAATTCCATCAAGCACAGTATAGTTACTGGCCTCTTGATCTATCGTTATAACTTCTAAGCTATTACAATTGGTAAAGACATTGTCTCCAATCTTTTCCAAAGACTTTGGCACATGAAAAGAAACCAGACTTCTACAAGAATAAAAGGCATTATCTCCTATGCTTTTTATCGAGTCTGGTAAGCTTATGGTTTTAGCATCTACTAGGCCCCAAAAGGCAGCTGCTGAAAGAGCTGTAACTTGATAATCATCAATATATTCAGGCACCTGAATATTATTACTATCTCCTGTATAGCCAGTAATACTTATTTCCTTGTCGTTAATAAAGGCATAGGTAAAATCTTTAGATAAATCCTTTTGACAGGAGAATAAAACCAACAAAACCCCTATTATTACTAAAAGTAAGATTGACAGTTTTATTTGATTTTTCATAAGCTCTCCTCATATACAAATTTGATTGTCTTTGAAATATAACACATTTAATATGTAAAGTAAAAGCATACCTGAAGATATTATTTAATTCCTAGTATTATATAGGTTTTTTCACAAGATATTTTGGACTTTTCATTATCAAAGTGCTATAATCGCCTTTAATCATTAACTTTCGGAAGGTCATCATGAATAAGAAGATAATAATAAAAGACTATACATTAGCTAATTGTGAAAAAGATAAATCCTTAAACTTAACTTTTAAAGAAAGATTAGAAATCGCTAAGCAACTTGATGAGATAAAACCAGATGTAATTGAGACACCTTTTGCGGATAGCAACCAAAGCGCCCTTATAGAGGTAAAAAGTCTAGCCTCAGTTATAAATAACGCTATTATTAGCTGTCCTGCTAACCTTAATAAAGATAGTATAGACAAGGCCTATGAGGCCCTAAAGGGAAAGAATAAAACTAGGGTTCACCTATTTGCCCCTGTTTCCATAATTAATATGGAATATACCTTGGGAATGAAACAAGATAAAGTACTAGACTTGGTTAAAAATATGATTTCTTATGCAAAAGACCTTTTTACTCAAGTAGAGTTCACAGCCTTAGATGCCAGTAGAGCCCAAAGAGATTTTCTAATTCAGATCTTAAAAGCAGCCCAAGATTCAGGAGCTAACATTTTAGGTGTGGAAGATTCTCAAGGTCATATGCTTGCCAATGAAATCCAGGAATTTATAGGCTTTCTTCATAATAACTTGGACCTCAATAAGGGCAATATCCTTTCTTTTAGGGCAAAAGATGACCTAGGCATGGCGGTTTCCAACAGCCTTATGGCAATAAAAGAAAATATTGACCAAATAGCTACATCAATTAAAGGACTATCTTTGGATGCTAGGCTTGAAGATACCATAAATGCCATAAATGCCAAAGCTGAGCAGGTAAAGGCAGTATCTTTAGTGGATATTTCTAAGCTCAACAGGGTTTCAGTACTTTTAGACAAGGCTAATGCTGCAAAATCTGAACTTTATCTAGAGCCTTCTTTAACCTACACAAATGGTCAAGACTCTGTTGTTGATAAAAGCATGGACTACTACACTTTTAGAAGCTTTGTAGAAGACTTGGGCTATGAGCTTTTAGAAAGAGATCTGGAAAGAGTCTTCTTTTCCTTCCAAGTGGTAGCCAAAAAGAAGCAACAAGTATTCATAAAGGATATTGAGGCCATAATTGGTAAAGAAGCCATACAAACTCCTAAAGTATATCAACTAAAAGACTTTGTAATAAACAGTGGCAACACCATAAATGCTACAGCAAGTCTTAGTTTGATACATAAAGAAAAGGTACTAACCGCAGTGGAAATGGGAGATGGCCCCATTGATGCAGCCTTTCATGCTATAGAAAAGATAATTGGACTTAACGCTGAACTTTTCAACTTTGGCCTTCAATCTGTTACAGAAGGAAAAGATGCCTTAGGTGCAGCCACAGTACAAGTAAGGTATGAAGGTAAAATATATACAGGCAAGGGCTTATCCACCGACGTTATAGAGTCATCCATACTGGCCTATTTAAATGCAGTAAACAAGGTACTTAACGAGGAGAGATAATAATGAAATATTCATTTTCCACCATATCAAAAAGCTCATTAACCTGGAAAGAAGCTGTGGCCATGGCCAAGGACCTAGGATTTTCAGGTATTGAAATTAGGGGGCTGGAAAACAATGCCTATGCTGTAGATGCTAGACCCTTTTCTCAAGAAAATATAATGAAGACAGCCCAGCAATTGGCTAACCTAGATTTACAAATATCTTGTTTTTCCACAGATTGTGTTTTAAGTAAACTAGATGATAAAGAAAAGACAATTGAGCAAATAAAGGCATACATTGATTTAGCCAAGCAAATGTCCACAGACTTCATAAGGGTTCTACCGGACAAGGTCTTACATATGAACCAAGAAGCTATGGATGATATTGGTGTAATAGAAGAAATAATAGGTGAAGTTTTACCTTATGCGGAAGAAAAAAATGTAACCATCCTAATTGAAACCATGGGAATATATAGCGATACTGATAGGTTGAGAAAGCTTTTAGAAAAGTTTGCCTCTGACAACCTAGCAGCCCTTTGGGATGTGAACCACCCCTATAGATTCAACAATGAGTCTCCAGAGTTAACGGTACAAAACCTAGGTGCCTACATTAAATATATACATATGAAGGACTCAAAGATTGAAAAAGGTGAAATCAAATACAAACTAATGGGTGAAGGTGACCTTCCCATTGAAGAGATTATGCAGGCCTTAAAGTCCATAAACTATGATGGCTATATCTCTTATGAATGGGTAATGGAATGGGCCCAAGAATTTGACGACCCAGGCCTAGTATTTCCCCATTTTTTAAACTTTATGGAAAACATAAATCCACAAAAGGCTACTAAAGAAAAACTCTACTACAACAAATCTAAGACAGGTCGCTTTATTTGGGAAAAAGATGCCCTCATAGACTATACCTTCCCTCAAGTCTTGGATAGAATGGTTGAAGAATTTCCAGACCAATATGCCTTTAGATATACAACCTTGGATTACACTAGAACCTACAGCCAGTTTAGAGATGATGTTGACACTTTTTCCAGGTCTTTAATTGCCCTTGGTATAAAAAGAGGAGACCATGTAGCTGTATGGTCTACCAATCTTCCCCAGTGGTATATAGCCTATTGGGCAGTAACAAAAATTGGAGCAGTTCTCATAACGGTTAACACCGCCTACAAAATCCATGAAGCAGAATATCTTTTTAGACAATCTGACACCCACACTATAATAATGATGGAATCCTTTAAAGACTCCCATTATGCAAACATAATGAAGCAATTATGTCCTGAGCTGGAAAACTCCATTCCAGGAAAACCCTTGCGTATTAAAAAACTACCTTTTTTAAGAAATATAATTACAGTAGGTTTTTCTATGCCTGGTTGTTTAACCTGGGAAGAAACCTTTGACCTTCACTACAAGGTCCCCATTGAAGAAGTCTATAGAAGAGCTGCTATGATTCATAAAGATGATGTATGTAATATGCAGTACACCTCTGGAACAACAGGCTTTCCCAAGGGAGTTATGCTAACCCACTATAATATAGTTAATAATGGAAAATGTATTGGCGATAGAATGGATCTGTCCACTGCAGACAGAATGATGATACAAGTTCCCATGTTCCACTGCTTTGGCTTAGTTTTAGCCATGACTGCAGCTGTTACCCATGGAAGCACCATGTCTCCTCTACCCTACTTTTCTCCAAAGCCAGCCCTAAACTGTGTAAACATGGAAAGGATAACCTGTTTTCATGGAGTTCCCACCATGTTTATAGCTATGCTAGAGCATGAAGACTTTGCTAACACTGACTTTTCTCATGTAAGAACCGGTATTATGGCTGGAAGTCCTTGTCCCATAAAGGTAATGCAAGAGGTAATGGACAAGATGAATATGAGAGAAATAACCATAGTTTACGGACAAACCGAAGCCTCTCCAGGTTGTACTCAAAGTACTACAGATGACCCAATTGAGGTTAGAGTTAACACTGTAGGAAGACCACTACCTCAAATTGAGTGTAAGATTGTGGACCCAGAGACCAATGAAGAACTACCTGATGGAGTGGATGGAGAGTTTGTAGCCAGAGGATATAATATAATGAAGGGCTATTACAAAATGCCCATGGCAACCGCAGCTGCCATTGACCAAGATGGCTGGTTACACACTGGGGATTTAGCCAGAAGAATAGATGGAAATTACAAAATAACTGGCAGAATAAAGGATATGATTATTAGAGGTGGAGAAAACATTTACCCTAAAGAAATTGAAGACTTTATCTACACCCACGAAAAAGTAAAAGATGTCCAAGTCATTGGAGTTCCTGATGTGGGCTATGGGGAAGAGATTATGGCTTGTGTAATCTTAAAAGAAGGCGAGACCATGACCGAAGAAGAATTAAAGACCTTTGTTAGAGACCACATGGCAAAACACAAGACACCTCGTTATGTAGATTTTGTGGAAGAATTTCCCATGAATGCAGCTGGAAAAATCCTTAAATACAAGATGAGAGAAAATGCTATTGAAAAGTTAAATCTTCATGATGCTAAAAAGATTGTGACAGCCTAAATATGCAATACCAACTTTTCACATTATGCTATAATAAAGATAAATATTACAAAGAATATATACAAATCACTGCTGGAGGATAAGACAAGGTGAAAGTACTCTTAATTGGAGCAAGAACTCTTTTAGGCACTCAAACTGCCCATGAACTTTTAAAAAGAGGTCATACAATAACAGCTATTCCCGCTCCCTATATCAAGGAGAGTCGACCTGACCTTGAGGATATCCAATTCTTGGCTTTGGATTGTATGTTTTTAAATATTGATGAACTAATGACTCTTATGACAGGCTGTGATGCCTTAATTTTTACAGCAGGCTTAGATGAAAACATCAAGACAAAAGACTCCATAAGTGAACTCTACTACAAATATAATATTGCACCTTTAGAAAAACTTTTACCTCTAGCTAAAAAGACTGGCATAAAACAAACAGTTATTTGCTCTTCCTTTTTTGCTTACATGGATAGAACCTACCCAGAATGGGACTTAGCCAGCAACCACCCCTACATTAAAAACAGAGTGGACCAAGCCAAGGTAGCCTTAAGTTATGCAGACCAAGACTTTGCTGTATCCATCCTAGAATTTCCCTATATCTTAGGAAGTACCCATAAGGACCTACCTATATGTAAGTTTTTAAAGGATTCTGTTAAGAAAAATCCTTTTTTCACCTTCTATCCTAAAGGAGGAACCTCTGCCATTAGCATTGACCAAGCTGGCCAATGTATAGTATCAGCTATGGAAATAGGTAAAGGAGGACAAATATTTCCCTTAAGCACCTACAACATCAGTTGGAAAGACCTCATCAATAGTATGCATAAAGAGTTGGATACACACCATAAAAAGGCAATTCCCCTAAATTCTTATCTCTTAAAAAGATATCTTAAAAGAATCTTTAGACAAGAAAAAACCCAAGGCTTTCAAACTGGACTTGAGTTCTCAAAACTAAAACCCTTAATTGTTGAAAATGTATATATCAATGACTTTAATGCTAAAAGTATTTTCAGAGTAAGACCTGAAAACCTTAGTGACTTGATAAAAATCTCCCTTTCTACCTGCTTGTATGAAGATTAGTAAAAAAGTCCAAATATCTAAGACAAGCCCAAGAAGAGGGTACAATATATATCTAACAAGTTTGCATTCACCTATGGCGCTAATACTATATTAGGCTTCATATACTATATTTAATGGTATTAAAACTGGAAAAAGTATAAAATTAATACGAGGACTAAAGGCTAATAGACATTCTAGATTAATATATCAAAATGAAAGGAGGCTTTATGACTAAAACAAGTAATAGAATAGAGATTAAAAGTGAAATATTTGAGTGGGCTATTGAAGAATCACAAAAAGATATAAATGAAATCAGAATAAGGTTTAATAAATTTGATAAATGGATCTCTCAAATTGAATACCCCACATATAGACAAGTAGAAGACTTAGCAAATTTTCTTAAAGTTCCTTTTGGCTACATGTTTTTAGATGAGCCTCCATCCAAGGATGTTATTGAAAGTCAGTTCAGAACTATTGGTAACAAAAAACCGAAAATCAGCAAGAATCTTAAAGACACAATATACTCCATGAGCAGAAAGCAAGACTGGATCAGTGAGTTTCGAAAAGACAATGGTTGGGAAAGTATTATTCCTGATGAATATAAAAATTTAGATACTAGCAAAACTGTGGAATTTGCCCAAAAAGTAAAATCTTTTATTGGTCTAAAAGAATATTGGTATAAAGAAGTCAAAGACATAAACTCTGCCTTTATCTTCTTAAGAAAGCTTTTAGAGGAAAAAGGTATTATTGTAATGCAAAGTGGAATTGTTGGCCCAAGCACAAAAAGATTGTTACAGATTGAAGAGTTTAGAGGATTTATGCTATATGACCAATATGCCCCACTTATATTTCTTCATGCAAATGATAGTTACGCTGGAAAAATCTTTACATTGATACATGAGCTTATCCACATCATCCTAGAAGAAGATGATGTATTTGATAGTTATGACTTTAATTCTCAAAACAGTATAGAAGCTCAGATTAATAAAATAGCAATTGAGTTTCTAGTTCCAGACTCTCATCTAAGTGAATATTTAGAAAACCAGAATACAGATATTGATGAAGAGAATATAATAGAGTTAAGCAGTTTATTTAAGGTCAATAGATTAGCCCTTGCCTACAAACTTTTGAACCAAAATTTAATAGAGCAAGAATTACTAGATAAGATTATCTTGGAAACTGAAATAAGTGTAAAAACTAAAAGCAAAAAAGTCGAGGGCAGTCACTTTTGGAATACATATAAGTCTAGATATAGTAACACTTTTATTAAAACTGTCATAAAGGGGGCAGAATCAGGATATGTCCCCTATACTTATGCTTTCAAACTACTAGATTTGAGCGCAAGAAGCTATGATGTACTTAAGGGTGAATTCCAATAATCATTTGATACTCCAAGCCTTATATACTTTCGCATACTGGTTTTTATATATTTATTGCAAACATAATTTAGCAAGTGTAATATAATAAGGTCCTGTGGAAGAGAAAAATCCATAGGCCTTGTATATAATTAGGATAGATTCCAAGAGAAAGGAATATGAATAGGCAATGTTACTAGTTTACAAAGGAAAAACAAAGGATGTATACAGTTTAGAAGATGGGAACTTTCTTTTAAAGTTTAAAGATGATATGACCGGCAGTGGTGGTGTCTTTGATCCAGGTGCCAATACAGTAGGCCTTACTTTAGAAGGTGCAGGTCTTGCAGGTTTAAGGTTAAGTGTATTCTTTTTTGAACTTTTAGAAAAAAAAGGAATACCCACCCATTTTATATCTGCTAATACAGTAGATAACACCATGATAGTAAAGCCTGCTCAATTTTTTGGTAAGGGTGTAGAGGTAATACTTCGCTATAGGGCTGTGGGAAGTTTCTTAAGAAGATATGGTCTTTATTGCCAAGAAAATGATAAATTAGATGGATATGTAGAGGTTACCTTAAAAGATGACCTAAGAAACGACCCTCTCATAACCAAAGAAGGCTTAGCTGAATTAAATATTATGTCTTTTGAAGAATATGATATTTTATATAATCTAACTAAAAAATCCGGAGAAATCTTAAAAGATTTCATGTTAAAAAAAGGTATTGAGCTTTACGATATTAAGTTTGAATTTGGTAGAGTTGGTAGTGATTTACACATAGCCATGATTGATGAGATCTCTGGTGGTAATATGAGAGCCTTTAAAGATGGTAAACAGATTTCTCCTTTAGAACTAGAAAAGATCTTACTTGAAGATTAACATTACTTTAAAATAAGGGCCGAAGAACTTCTTCGACCCTTAATATATTTGCCCGCTGATGACAATTCACACATTATACGATTTTCAAAGGAGGTAGCGGGCTTTTGTCGATCGTAACAATACTTGCACAATACACCCGACTAACTACATTATACATTTAATAAAACAATATATCAATAAGCTTGCAAAGCAATTTAATCATCTATTTCATCACTAATTATGTCTAAAGTATATGAGCCTTGGCGATAATCAACCTTTAAAATGCTTCTAGTAGAAATGTTTTCTGACAAGATTTTTTTTGCAATCATGGTCTCAATGTTACTTTGTATATACCTTTTTAAAGGTCTTGCTCCAAAGGCTGAATCATAGCCTTCTTCTGCAATGTGAAGTTTGGCATCTTGGCTTACCTCTAGTACTAATTGGTTTTTAGCTAGCCTTTTTGCCAAATCTTCTAACATCAGGTCTCCTATCTTTACAATCTCTTTTGGAGTTAAGGGCTTGTATATAACTATTTCGTCTAGCCTATTTAGGAATTCTGGACGGAAATGTTGCTTTAAGAGTAGTTCAATCCCTTCTTTTCCCTCTTTTGTGACTTCATTGTTTTTATCAATATTATCCATAATGAATTCAGTACCTAGATTGGAGGTTAGAATAATGATAGTGTTTTTAAAGTCCACTGTTCTTCCTTGAGAGTCGGTTATTCTACCTTCATCCAAAACCTGTAAAAGCACATTGAAAACTTCTGGGTGGGCCTTTTCTATTTCATCAAAAAGAACTACACAGTAGGGTTTTCTTCTAACAGCCTCTGTTAATTGTCCTCCTTCTTCATAGCCTACATATCCTGGAGGTGCCCCTATTAAACGGCTTACAGAGAATTTTTCCATGTACTCACTCATATCTATTCTAACTATATTCTTTTCATCATCAAAAAGAGCCTCTGCCAGAGTCTTGGCTAATTCAGTCTTTCCAACTCCAGTAGGTCCTAAAAAGAGAAAGGAACCAACAGGTCTATCTGGATCTTGAATACCTGCCCTTTGACGCAAGATTGCTTGTGCTACTTTTTCTACAGGCTCATCTTGGCCTATTACTCTTTTGTGTAAAATGTCCTCTAAACCAAGAAGCTTTTCTCTTTCACTTTGCATTAACCTAGTTAAAGGTATACCTGTCCATCTAGAAACAATGGAAGATATTTCTTCTTCTGTCACCTTATCTCGCAAAAGGGTCTTTTTCCCTTCAACCTCCTTGGCAATTTCTTCTTGGTCTTCTAGTTCTTTTTGAAGAGCTGGAAGTTGTCCATATTTCAATTCTGCAGCCCTATTAAGGTCATAGTCTCTTTGAGCTTTTTCTATTAGGCTATTTACCCTTTCAATTTCCTCTCTAAGCTTTTGCACCTTAGAGATGGCGTTTTTCTCATTTTCCCATCTAGCCTTCATATCCTTAAAGACTTCTTTTTGGTGGGCTAGCTCCTTTTTTATTCTTTCTAAGTTATCTTTAGACAATTGGTCCTTTTCTTTTTTAAGGGCAGCTTCTTCTATTTCTAGTTGCATGATTCTTCTTGAAATCTCATCTAACTCAGAAGGCATTGAATCTATTTCTGTTTTTATGAGGGCACAAGCCTCATCCACTAGGTCTATGGCTTTATCAGGTAAAAACCTATCACTTATATATCTGTGGGATAAGGTTGCAGCTGCTATTAGAGCCTGGTCTGTTATTTGTACTCCATGGTAAACTTCGTATCTTTCTTTTAAGCCTCTTAAAATAGAGATTGTTTCTTCCACATTAGGCTCTTCAATCAGTACTGGTTGGAATCTTCTTTCTAGGGCAGCATCCTTTTCAATATATTGCCTGTATTCATTTAAGGTGGTAGCTCCAATACAGTAAAGCTCTCCTCTAGCCAACATGGGCTTTAAGAGATTTCCAGCGTCCATGGCTCCGTCTGTCCTTCCCGCTCCAACTATGTTATGCAATTCATCTATGAAAAGGATAATTCTACCTTGAGATTTTCTAACCTCTTCTAAAACAGCCTTTAGTCTTTCTTCAAACTCTCCCCTATATTTAGCTCCTGCTATTAAGGCTCCCATGTCTAAAGAGAATATTTTTCTTTCCTTTAGGTTACCAGGCACATCCCCTTTTACTATTCTTAAGGCCAAACCTTCTGCTATAGCTGTTTTACCTACACCGGGCTCTCCAATTAGCACTGGATTGTTTTTAGTTTTTCTAGATAAGATTCTAATGACATTCCGGATCTCTTCGTCTCTTCCAATGACTGGGTCTAGTTTTTGTTCTCTTGCTAGTTCTACTAAATCCTGACCATACTTTTTTAAGACATCATAGGTAGACTCTGGATTATCCGATGTAACCTTGGTGTTTCCCCTAATTTTTGCCAAAACCTTTAAAAACTCATTTCTATCAATAGAGCATTTCTTAAAAATCCTCTTTATTTCACTGTTTCCCTTATCTATTAAGGCTAAAAAGATATGCTCTAAAGAAACAAAGTCATCTTGCATGGCTTGAGCCTCCCTTTCAGAGGCTACAAAAACCGCATCACTTTCAGATGATATATATACCTTATCTGGCTCTCTTCCACTACCTGTTACCTTGGGCAAATTAGCTATGGCTATTTCTGTATCTCTTAACAGGCTATCTACCTGAATGTTCATTGACAAGAGAAGTTGGCCAATAAAGGAATCTGGCAAACTTATTAAGGCGTGCAAGATATGTACCTGTTCAATTTGCATATTTTGGTATTCTATGGCCATACTTTGGGCATTGTTTATGGCTTCTACTGATTTTTGTGTAAACTTTTGTATATTCATTTAATATGTCTCCCCATATATTCTTTCAATCTCTTTTTTGGCCTTTAGGTAATCTTCTTTATTTTCAAAAAAAGCATACAAAGACCTATGTAGAACATTTATATAGTTGGCTGTTTCAAGACCTAAGACCTGTTTGTTAGATTTATCTTCTAAGATCCTAATAAAGCCCTTTTCATTGTTGTTCAAACTTTCATTAGAAACAACATTACTATTTTTTATATGTCTCTTCTTTTCAACCTCTTTCCAAAGGCTAAAAAAGTCTTCCATACTCTTTGTTAACTCCCTGTTTTGAGTCCTTATATTTGCTTTTATCCTAGATGAATAGTAATTTTTACTTCTATAGACTTCTACACAGTATCTTATGGCTGGTCTGTACTTGTAGTTTAACTCAGCCCTTATATCCATAAAATGGGCTGAGTTCATAGGCACAAAGACATATCCCCCTATAGACTCTAGTTGGTCTTTAGCCTGGCTTAAAATATCTTTAGCAATTTGACCAAAGGTAGTATAGGAAAGGTGGTCTGCTAAAATCTCATTTATATAGTTGGACCTACTAGTATTTGTCTTACTAGCCAGATCATCAATTAGTTCTACTATTTCTCTTCCTAAAAGAAGGCTATAAATATCTTTTTTCATGCTCCGTCTCCCCTTAAGATTATATCAAACATCAAATAACTTGACAATGATATTATTAATATCGCATGCAAGTTTACTTATTTTTTTACTCAATTTACTTCAAAACTTCTCTTTTATGTTATAATTGCATTTGAATGACAAGTAAATATAGAATGCAAACGGAGGAAAAGTAATGAACGACTTAGAAATGGCCATACAAATGGAAAAAGACGGCGAAATCTTTTATAAGAGGCAAGCTGAACTGAACAAGGACAACTACCTATTTAATATATGTATGATGCTGGCAGAGGATGAAAAGGTTCATGCAAATGTTTTAGAAAAAAAACTAAAGAGTTTGGAATACGAACTGTCCCCCTCTACCTTTGACAAGGAACCATCTCTTTTTACAAATCTCAATGATTTTTCCGTAGAAGAAAGGTTTACCCTAAGACAGCAAGACTTCTATAGCCTAGCAGCAGACATAGAACTCAAGAGCATAGAACTATACACTAGGTTATTTAATCAATCTGAAGATGAAAAGGATAAAGAAATTTTTCAATATCTCATAGATCAAGAAAAAAACCACTATAATATTATTGATGCACTAGCCCAAGCCTTAAGAAGTGCAGACGAATGGGTAGAAAATGCGGAGTTTGGAAACAGACCCGAGTACTAATAGAAAATTTATATCAGGAAGGTAGAATTTATGAAAAAACTAGTTAAGAATAATGTTTATTGGGTAGGATATACTGATTGGGAATTAAAGAAATTCCACGGTGATGAATATTCCACCCATTCAGGGTCAACCTACAACAGCTATCTTATACAAGAAGAAAAAACTGTTCTAATTGATACAGTTTGGTCACCCTTTGCAAAGGAGTTTGTAGATAACTTAAAAAGTGAAATTGATTTAAACTCTATAGATTTCATAGTTGCTAATCATGGGGAAGTAGACCACAGTGGAGCATTAACAGAGTTAATGAAACATATCCCCAATACCCCTATTTACTGTTCTCAAAACGCCCTTAAATCTCTAAAAGGCCAATTCCATGGAGATTGGGATTTAAGAGTGCTAAAAACTGGAGATACTCTAGACTTAGGAAATGGAAAACAATTGGTCTTTGTAGAAATGAGAATGCTACACTGGCCCGACTCTATGGCCTGCTATATGACAGGAGACAAAATCCTCTTTTCCAATGACGCTTTTGGCCAGCACTATGCTGTGGATTCCCTCTTTAATGACCAAGCAGACCAATGTGTTCTTTACCAAGAGGCTGAAAAGTATTATGCCAATATTCTTACACCCTTTAGCGCTATCTTGAAAAAGAAGTTAGAAGAGATTATTGCTCTGAACCTAGATATTGACATTATTGCACCTAGCCATGGAGTTATCTGGAGAGATAATCCTCTTCAAATAGTGGAACAATATGCAAAATGGTGTGATGATTACCAAGAAAATCAAATCTCCATTATTTATGACACCATGTGGAATGGAACCAAAAGAATGGCCGATAAGATTGCTGAAGGTATAAGGGCGAAGGATCCTGATGTTACCATAAAGGTTTTCAATCTTCCAAAAAAAGACATTAATGATGTAACAACTGAGATTTTCAAATCTAAAATGATTGTACTAGGCTCACCTACTATTAATAATGGAATACTCTTTTCCATAGCTGGTCTAGCCCACTATATAAAAGGCTTAAAGTTTAAAAACAAAAAAGCTGCTGCCTTTGGTGCCTATGGCTGGTCCGGAGAAGGTGTAAAGATTCTAAATGGCATGTTAGAAGATGCTGGATTTGAACTAGTTAATGAAGGCCTTAGAGCTCTATGGAATCCTGATGCCCAAAGGGAAGAGGAAGCTTTTGAATTTGGCAAAAGCTTAGTTTAATGAAAGACAAGACTAAAAAGATTTATTTGGCAGGAGGCTGCTTTTGGGGAGTTGAGAAATACCTATCCTTGATAGAAGGAGTAACAGCTACCCAAGTAGGCTATGCCAATGGAAATACACCCAACCCCACATACCAAAAGGTATGTGAGGGAAACACTGGGTATAATGAGGCTGTAGAAGTCACCTATAAAAGTGACATCATAGATTTACCTGGCCTTTTAAGTAGATTTTACCAAGTGATTGACCCAACCAGCATAAACAAGCAAGGAAATGACATAGGGGATCAATATAGAAGTGGAATCTACTTTGTTTATCCAGAAGATGAAGCTGTTATAAAAAATTCTTTAAAGATACTTCAGTCTAGATACCAAAAGAAAATCGTAGTTGAAGTAAAGGAGCTTAAAAACTTCTATAGGGCAGAAGACTATCACCAAAAGTATCTGGACAAGAATCCTGGTGGCTATTGCCATGTCGGACAAGACCAGTTTTCATATGTTCTTTCTTTAGATAAGTCTCTTTACAAGAAAAAGAGCCTTTCTCAATTAAAAGAAGAATTGACTCCTTTACAATTTGAAGTCACCCAAAACAATGCCACAGAAAGACCCTTTGCCAATGAGTATTATAATAATGAAAAAGAGGGTATCTATGTAGATATAACTAGTGGTGAGCCTCTTTTTTCCAGTAAAGATAAATATGATGCTAAATGTGGTTGGCCTAGTTTTACAAAACCCATAAACAAGAAATCCATAATAGAGCACCTTGATTTTTCCCATAGCATGATTAGAAGAGAGGTTAGAAGCCTTATTGGAGACTCCCACCTAGGCCACATCTTCAATGATGGCCCCATTAAAGAGGGTGGTTATCGCTACTGTATTAACAGTGCATCTTTAAAATTTATAGCTAAGCAAGATATGGAAAAAGAAGGTTATGGACATCTTCTAGATATCTTTGAATAAAATTTCTAGAAGAAAAAAATATTAATCAAGAACAATATATTGTGTTAAAATAGGTTAGCACAAAATAATTGTGAGGTAAAAATGAAAATAATAATTAAAGACGACTATAGCCAACTTAGTAAACATGCTGCCCAATTGATAGCTGAGCAAATAAGGAAGAAACCTAATTCTGTTATAGGCCTAGCTACAGGTGGCACACCTCTTGGCACCTACAAGGAACTTATAAGGTTGCACAAAGAAGAGGGACTAGACTTTTCTCAGGTTAGAACCTTTAATCTAGATGAATATCTGGGCCTTGCCATGGATTTAGATAAATCCTATGAACAAGACCAATCCTATGAAAGATTCATGTATGAAGAACTCTTCTTTCACATTAACATTAAAAAAGAAAATATACATATTCCCTATGGTCTAACAAGTAATCCTGAAGAGACCTGTAAAGAATATGAAGAAAATATAGAAAAAGCAGGAGGCATTGACCTTCAACTTCTAGGTATTGGAGGAGATGGACACTGGGCCTTTAATGAACCAGGATCAGCCTTTGATTCTCGTACCAGAGTAGAAAGTCTACACCCTCAAACCACCCAGGATAATTACAAGGCCTTTTTCCAAAAGTCTGGCCTTCCCATAGACCAAATGCCAACCAGGGCTCTAACCATGGGGATAGCTACAATACTAGAAGCAAAAAGCCTTTTAATGCTGGCCTACGGTAAAAACAAGGCAAATATTATTAAACAAGCCCTAGAAGGCCCAATTACTACCCAAGTATCCGCCTCTGCAATCCAGATTTACAAAAACCCTATAACCATAATACTAGATTCTCAAGCTGCATCACAATTGGAAAGATTAGATTAGGTTAATAAGTAAAACTAATATTTTTTAATTTTAATAGTAATAATATGGTAAATAATAATAGAATAAAGACACAAAAACCTTGCTAAGCAAGGTTTTTCTTATGTGCTATATATGCCTTTAATATATCTTCTTAGTATTTTACTAACCTAAAATCTTCTTTAAGCTAAAATCTTCTTTAACCTAAAATCTTCTTTAAATCCTCATCTGCTGTGGATATAGGAGATATATCAAAGTTTTCCACCAAGTAATCCAAAACATTTTGTGAAACAAAAGCTGGTAAGGTGGGGCCTAAGTAAATGTTTTTAACTCCCAATGCTAACAAAGACAATAAGATACATACTGCTTTTTGCTCGTACCAAGAAAGTACTAAGGTTAAAGGAAGGTCATTAATACCACACTCAAAGGCATCTGCTAGAGCTTTTGCAACTTCAATTGCAGAAAAAGCATCATTGCATTGGCCCATGTCCATAAGTCTGGGTAGTCCTTCAATTTCCCCTAAATCTAGGTCATTAAATCTATACTTTCCACATGCTAAAGTAAGTATAACTGTATCTGAAGGTGCCTTCTTTACAAAGTCTGTATAGTAGTTACGGCCAGGCTTTGCACCATCACATCCACCTACTAGGAAGAAGTGCTTTATCTTTTTAGCCTTAACAGCATCAATTACCTTATCAGCAACTGATAAAACTGTATGGTGACCAAAACCAGTAACAACTTCTTTACCCCCATTGATACCTGTAATTAAGTGGTCTTCTTTATAGCCACCTAATTCTAGGGCTTTTTCAATGACAGGTGTAAAGTCTTTATCTTCTCCAATATGAACCATGTTGGGATATTGGACTACTTCTGTTGTAAAGATTCTATCAGCATAGTTGTCCTTAACAGGCATTATGCAGTTTGTTGTAAAGAGTACCGAACCTGGGATATCTATAAATTCTTTTTGTTGGTTCTGCCAAGCGGTTCCAAAATTACCCTTCAAATGTTTGTAAGCTTTTAGTTTAGGATAGCCGTGGGCTGGAAGCATTTCCCCATGGGTATATATGTTTATACCCTTGCCTTGGGTTTGTTCAAGCAAAAGTTGTAAATCTTTTAAATCATGACCAGAAATCACGATAAAGGGACCTTTTTCTATAGTCAAAGGAACGGTTGTAGGAACTGGTGTACCATAAGTTTCTGTATTGGCCTTATCTAAAAGTTCCATACATACTAGGTTAACTTGACCTGTTTCAATAACTATAGGTAAGAGTTGGTCCATAGACCAGTCTTGACTTATTGCATACATTCCCTTGTATACAAAAGACATTACATCATCATCAGTATAACCTAAAACCATTGCATGATAAGCATAAGCTGCCATTCCTCTTAAGCCTAAAAGGATTAAAGATTTTAAGGAACGGATATCTTCATTATCATTCCATAGGTCTTTCATATCATAATCTTCTACACTGGAACAAGATGCAGAACAACCTGCACATTGAGGCATTAAGAAATTCTTTTCTTGATAGACCTTGTTAATTAAAACTTTTAAAGACTCATCATCAAAGTTTACGTTGGTTATAGTGGTAAAAAGTCCTTCTAGCATGACTTTATCTGTGGACATAAAAGAACCATTGTCCATAACTGCTTTTGCTAATCCTATAAGTGCTCCTGTCAACTCATCTTGCAAGTTGGATGTTGAAGCTTCTTTTCCGCATACGCCCATTCTACTGACACATGCTTTTGATTTTACTGTTTGTTCACATTGGAAACAAAACATTTCTGACATAAAAAATCCTCCCTTATTCTTCTATATGTATTACTGAAACTGGACAGCTATCTGCAGCTTCTTGTGTGCAATCTTCAGTATCTGCAGTAACTTCTGCAATTACTTCTGCAACCCCATCGTCGTTCATAGCAAAAACTTCTGGGCAAATGTCTGCGCACAAACCACAGCCGATGCAACCATCTTGATCAATTGTAACTTTCATTCTATTTCCTCCCTTTCTGTAAATTGTAGTGTGTATTTAAAATCCCATTTGGCTTTTTCATTTTATCACATACAATTATTTTTTCTATATTATAATTCTAAGACTCTTCCATCGGTAGATAAAGTTACTGTTTGCCAAGGAATCATCTTGTCACAAGCTCTTAAGGCCTCATGGGCAGCTCTTTCTAGACCTCCACAACAAGGTACCTCCATTCTAACAATGGTTAAGCTCTTTATATCATTTTGTTTTAAAATCTCGGTTAACTTACCAGCATAGCTTCCTTCATCTAGTTTAGGACAACCAATTATGGTAACCCTATTTTTCATAAAGTCTTCATGGAAGTTGCCATAAGAAAAGGCAGAACAATCTGCAGCAACTAAAAGATGAGCCTGGTCAAAAAAGCCTGCTCTCATTGGAACCAGCTTCATTTGCACTGGCCATTGGGCTAGTTGACTTTCTGTATTGCCAAGATTGACACCTGTATTGGCACAAGGGCTTATTTCATTAGTTCTCATCTTTCTAGAGGCAGAACCTGGACAGCCTGAGGCTTGTGGAAGACTGGTTCTAGCCTTGGCTTCTCTTTTCATCTTTGCTTCTACTGCCTCTTTATCAAAGGGGTCAGCCAACCTTTCTTCAAAGCTAATTGCACCTGTTGGACAAGCTGGCAAACAATTTCCTAAGCCATCACAATAGTCATCCCTAATAAGTTTCGCCTTACCATTTACCATGGCAATAGCACCTTCATTACAGGCTTGAGCGCAAAGAGTGCAACCGATGCATTTTTCTTCATCTATATTGATAATCTGTCTATATATTTTTGTCATTTGGATCCTTTCATGTAATATATTTTCCCAATTTTTACACCTTTGTTAGTTTAACAGTAGTCAGACAAAGAGTCTGTTGCATTTGCAACATCTAGGAGGTAAAATATATTTATACCTTATGAAGGGAAGTGAAAACATATGCATACAGCAACCTTACCAAATACAGTGTATGATGCCCTAGCTAAAAATGTTCAGCTCTTTAAGGATATTGAGCCTGGAGAAATAAGGAAGATGATTGGCTGTTTAGGAGCTAAAAGTGTTTACTACAAGAAAAACGAAATTCTCCTGCTAACTCATGATAGATTAGAAAGTATTGGTCTAGTACTAGAGGGCTCTGTTTTAGTGACTACCGAAGACTTTATGGGAATGCGGTCAATCTTATCTGTAGTTTCTCAGTATGGAATATTTGCAGAGACCTTTGTTTGTGCAAATATAAGTAAGTCTCCTGTTACCATTACAGCAGCTGAAAACTCCACTATCATGTGGCTCAAATTTCCTGGTATGTTAAAAACTTGCGAAAAGTCCTGTGATTTTCATACCAAGCTCATTGAAAACATGATGAATCAATTGGCAGAAAGAAATTATCAGCTCCACCAAAAACTAGAGATCTTATCCCAAAGAAGTTTAAGAGATAGAATTCTAGCTTATCTTCACAATCATAAGCTACAAAATAGTAGCACTTCTTTTAGCATACCCTTGAGTAGAAATGAATTAGCAGACTATTTAAATGTAGATAGGGCTGCTCTTTCTAGAGAGTTGAGTAAAATGAAGGACCAAGGCATGATAGACTACAATATGAATAGATTTAAAATACTATATTAGGGAGAAAAACTTTGAAAATACAAATTATACAGCCCATGTATCCAAAAAATAACTTTACCAAGGACCAGTCCTTTAACTATATTATCAAGTCTCTAAGAAGCATCCAAGAAGCTGATTTAATACTACTTCCTGAATACTCTAATGTGCCAGGTGCAGACAATTTTCAGGAGCTTTTGGATATGTATAAAAAGAATAATGATATTTTGCTAAAAGAAGTTGAAAGTACTGCAAAAAGACTTTCATCTTTAGTGGTAGTTAATGTAGTTAAAAAAAGAAAAGAAGATACCTTTACCAATACTAGCCTTTTATATAACAGACAAGGTCAATTGGTTTTTGAATATGATAAACAGCATCTAACCTATGGTGAAACCAAGGACCTTAAATTAGACCACTCCTATAAACACAGACAAGGTCCCCATAACAGATTTGAAATAGAGGGGATGCGTTTAGCCTTTTTAACCTGTTATGATGCATATTTTCTTTCCTACATTGAAAGTATTAGTGAATACAGACCTGATCTTATCTTAATGCCCTCCTACCAAAGAAGTGAGGATGCAGATTTAATACTGGCCCAAAGCAAAATGATTGCTCAAAGATGTAATAGCTATTTACTTCGCTCTTCTTACTCTATGGAGGATAAATACAAGGGTGGTAGATCATTAATATGTGATACCTCTGGTAAAATACTAGGTGACTTAGAAGAAAAGGTGGGTCTTTTAACCTGTGATATAGACATTAGTAAAAAGAGCCTAAGGTCTAATGGACATGGCCAAGCCCTCATAGCCTCAGACCTTTTTGTCTCTCAAGGGAAAACTCCTAGAGCCTATTCATCAGCTGGTTCTTTTATTGGCCTAAATGACAATGAAGCTCCTTATCCAAGACTTTGTGCCCATAGAGGCTTTTCAGACCTTTTACCTGAAAACAGTATTTTATCCATTGCCTCTGCCATTGCCCTAGGGGCCCAAGAAGTAGAGTTTGATTTATGGCCTACCTCAGATTATGAAATTATTGCTACCCATGACCCTTCTTTTTCACATGACCCAGAAAAAAGAGTTTGGCTATATACTTATGAGGAAATTTTAAAACTAGATGCTTCTTTTAATAAGTCAGAACTTTTAAAAGGCTTACAGTACAATACCTTTGAAGAGATCTTAAAAAAGTTTAATAAGCAAACCATTATGAATATCCACATAAAAACTAAATACCACAAGGGCCAAAATGAATTTCCATATGATGAAAAAGCCTTTAAGATAATAGCTGATTTAATAGAAAAGTATGACTGCCAAGATTATGTATATATTGCAGGAGATGATGCTGTTATGGAGACTGCCTTGAAAATAGCACCTCACTTAAAACGTTGTTGTTTAGATGGTCAAAGAGACTATAGCCTTGTTGACAATGCCATAAAGTATAAGTGTCATAAACTTCAATTTTTCAAACCCTTCTTTAATCAAGAAATGATAGATAAGGCAAAGAAAAACAATATTATCTGCAACATCTTCTATGCAGATGACCCTAAAGAAGCCTTGGATTATTTAGATATGGGAATTGATACAGTGCTTACTAATAATTTCTTTTTAGTCCAAAAATATCTTAAAGAAAATAATCGCCTGTAAGATAATACAGGCTTTGTACTTTCTTTATTATTTACATAAAACATAAAACCCTATTTTTAATAGAAATAGGGTTTTTAAAGTCCAAATAAAATCTACTCTAAAGTAGGAACCCTTTGGATATTGGGATTTCTAAAGTGGTCACACTCATCATAAGAGGTGGTGGAAAACTCAGAAATAACCGCTCCATCTTTATCAGCTTGGAACCAGTGCCAGGTGTTGGGATAAAGGGTATACTGGTCTCCTGGATTTAAAACTATTTCATTAAAAACAGTATAGTGCTCATCAGGAATTCTAGCTGAAACTTTATCTACAGGCTCACCTTCTACATATAAATAAACTCTTCCATATCTAACTCTAAAGGTTTCTTCTTTTCCCTTGTAATTTTTATCATCTATAGGGGCATGGACATGTTCTGGACAGGTTTGATAGGGGTGTAAAACCATTTCTTTTGCACAGGTGGTTTCTGTATTAACATAGGTAACAATGCTCAAACCAGACACATAAAAATCATTTAAACCAAAATCTGCTATTTCAATATTTTCTTTCTCTTCATCTGTTAGCACAATATGGGCTTTTTCATACATTTCTAAAGCCTTATCTTTAGCTATTTTTATATCTTTTGCCTTCATATTCATCCTCCTTGTCATAAAATGATTTTATGTCAGCACACATCTTTAGTCAACAGAGGAAGATTGGACTTTATCTACTTTTTAAATCTCTTTTACTAAATATCAAAGCTTGTATTGTGCTGAATTCTTTGAATTAATCAACTATAATATATGTGTAGATATATTAACCATATAAATACTTAAGTAAGCCACCGATATATGTATTAGCACAGATTATGATAAATAAGGAAATAGCTAGGAAAATGACCAAAACTATTGAGACAGAAAGACTCATTTTAAGAAAGTTTAAATATTATGACTTGGAAGACCTATATGAATTTGGAAAAAATCCCTTTGTTGGTCCTAATGCTGGTTGGCCTCCTCATTCTTCTATTCTTGAAAGCAAGGCCTATCTAGATGTCTTCATAAAATATGATAATGTTTGGGCTATTGAGTACAAGGCCAATAAGAAGGTTATAGGTACAATAGGCCTACATGAGGACCTATTAAGAACCACAGTAAAAAACCTAAACAGTAGATGCCTTGGCTATGCCCTATCCTACAATTTCTGGGGCCTAGGCATAACCACTGAGGCTGTTTTAGCTATAATAGATTATGCCTTTACATCCATGAATTTAGACATTATTGCTGTGGACCATTATGTAGAAAATACAAGGTCAAAAAGGGTTATTGAAAAAGCTGGATTCAAATATGAAGGCACCTTAAGAAAGGCTAAAAGGTCCTATGACAACAAGCCAAAAGACATTATGTGCTACTCTCTTTTAAAAAAAGAGTGGGAGCAAAACAAAAATATCAGTACTTAAGCCTTATCTCCCTATGTGGATATCTTTGATTGACTTATATAAGTTTGACCTATAAAATCCTTTTATGAAGAAAAATAATACAAATCCAAGAACTGAAAAACTTAAAAGACAATATATTATCCATATAGCTCTTTATGCCTTTATTTTTAATATGTTACCCCTAGTAGCTATAGCCTTAAACCAGCCAGGTATCTTAGTGTTTTTACTCCTCCTAGGCTTTCCCTTAGCTTGCTTTGTAGCTTCTTTGGTTTTTGGTATTTTTAATGGTTACAAGTGGATATATACAATTTTCCCACCCCTACTCTTTCTTCCATCAGTCTTCATCTTCTATAACTTTACAGCCCTTCCCTATACCTTGATATATTTTCTTGCCACAAACATTGGCATAGGAGCAGGTACATATTTTGCATATGCCTTTTCTAGAAAGAAAAAAGGTGATACAAATGTTAAGGTTAAGAACAAGCCTAAAGTAGAAACTAAAATTAAAAGAAAATAATATAAAAGAACTTTGGATAAGAAAAACCCCATAAGTTTACTTGTCCAACTTTGGGGTATTTTAATTATTCTTATCTTTTATTTATTGCTATATTAATGTATCTTTATTTCAGTTTAACTTTCTTATCAACATTAAGAACAAATATTGAAGCACCACCAACAGTTACTTCTTCTGGTAGGCTATCATTTTGCAAACCATTGCCAAAGGAGGCTGTAGAGGGGGCTGGTTTTTTTCTAGTCTTGCAGTGCTCAGATAATATCTCTATAACCTTATCGGTTTTGTCTTCTTCTACACCAATTAAAAAGGTAGTATTTCCCACCATTAAAAATCCTCCAGTGGTGGATAATTTTGTTACAGAAAAACCTGCATCGGTTAAGGCCGAAGCAGCAATATTACTGTCATCATTATTTACAATTGCTAATATTAATTTCATAGGCATTTTCTCCCTCTTTACTAATTATATCACACATAAGCAGATAATTTCTGCTTGCTAGACTTGTCTAGGTTGTCATAGTTTTCAATCTCATACCGGTTATCATTATTGTCTCTAAAGAGTATTCTGGTTTGGTGAATAAGCTTAATGTCATTATATCTATGCCAGATTTCAAACTTTCTTTCACCTTTGTCGGTTAGTACATGCATATTAATGTTTCCACTAATCTCTTTAACCTCTATAATCTTAAGGATTTTAGGAATTCTATAATACTCGTCTAAACAGTCCTCTATTGCCTTTTTAGAATCTTCCATTAAAGTGTCTAGATTTCTAATGATAGCAACTTCCTTTTCATCTTGATCTAAAAGAGTAATGTACTTTCTAAGACCTGATATGGGAAAAAGTCTTCTAGGCTCAAGATTGAAAAATAGTCGACCGTCATACATCTTAACATCCACATGGGTCAAGTCTTTTCTTGTAATCATAGCATTATCATATTCAATATAGGGGGTATTCATAGCATCCTCCTTATTCAAACTTCTCGTCTTCTTTTGCCTTTTGTAGCTTAGAAGACATGGCTTGTATTTCTATTAACTTGTAGTACTTACCCTTAAGTGCTAGTAGTTCTTCTGGACTTCCCGCTTCAATAATCTCTCCTTCGTCTAAGACCAAGATCTTGTTGGCCTTTCTTAAGGTGGATAATCTGTGGGCAATCATTAGGGTAGTTCTGCCAGCTATTAATCTTTCAATAGCTTCTTGAATTAAAAGCTCAGTTTCAGAGTCCACTGCAGCGGTGGCTTCATCAAAAATCATAATACCTGGATTTCTTAAAACAGCTCTGGCAATGGAAACTCTTTGTCTTTCCCCACCAGATAATCCAGTTCCTCTTTCTCCTAATACTGTGTCATAGCCGTCAGGAGTTTTTATAATAAAGTTATGGGCATTGGCAATTTTTGCTGCATTGATGACTTGTTCTACTGAAGCATTTTCAGAACCATAAGCTATATTGTTAAAAATTGAATCATGGAACATCATAGGCTCTTGTTGCACATAGCCAATTTGAGACCTGTAAAATTCCATATCAATCTCTCTAATATCCTCACCATCCATAAGGATACGACCTTCATAGTTGTCATAGTAGCGCATTATTAAGTTAATGAGAGTAGACTTACCAGAACCGGTAGTTCCCACTATACCTACAATATCTCCAGGCTCTATGGTCAGATTAATATTTTTTAGGGTCATCTTTGTTCTATCAAAGGAAAAGTCAACATCTTCAAACTCAATCTTTCCTCTTAATCTGTCAGGATGCTTGCCTTTTCCTAGGTCTTGTTCAGGTTGGGCATCTATAATATCAAAGACTCTTTCTGCTGATGCAACAGCTGCTTGAACTGAGTCATTAAAGTTGGCAAAGAAGTTAACAGGTCCATAAAACATGGCTGTGTAGGATATGAAAGAAACCAAAAGACCTAGAGATAAGCCTCCTTGGCTATCTATTACCCATTTACCTCCAACTCCCCAAATTAACAAAGAACCTAGGGTTACAAAAAATCCTACTAGGTGGGGAAACAAGGTAGTTATTTTCGCAGACTCAATATCTGTCTTTAACCACTCTTGATTATATCTATCAAATTTACCAATTGCTTTTTTCTCATTGGTAAAAGCCTTTATAACTCTAACTCCAGGAATGGTATCTGTTAGTATTGATGAGACTGCAGCCCACTTTCTCCATATCCTTCTGTAATAGGGTAAAATCTTTTTACCAAATATTCTTGATCCTGTTACAACCAAGGGAACAGGTATTAAGGATAAAAGGGTTAATCTCCAATCCATAACAAACATAATGACAATAATCCCAATTAGTAAGAAAAACTGGACCACTACCTCTTGGGTTATTCTCATGGTAAAGCCTTGCAAGGTGGAGGTATCATTACTAATTCTAGTTATAACTGAGCCGGTAGAGGTCTTATCATAAAAGCGCATAGGTAGGTATTGAGCCTTAGCATATATGTCACTTCGTAGGCTAGCAACAATCCTATCTCCTCCAACCCTTAGCAAATATGCCCTTATAGTCCCTATAAAATACTGGATAACATAGGCTCCTAAAAGAATAAAGACAACATTTAGCAGCATCTTTTTATCACTATTAGGTATAACTTCATCCACCATCATTTTAGTAATGTAGGGTGGAACAAGAGTCATTGCTGTAGTAATTAAAGAGAGTATAAGGGAGATGGTTAAAAGAGTAGAGTGTGGCTTAATGTACTTTAATAACTTTTGGGCAATCTTCCCCTTAGACTGGCAGTGTAAGCAGTCTGCTCCTTCTCTTACTAAGGGCCTTTGGCACTTAGGACAGGTCTTTAATTGTTTTTCAAAAACTGCCCCAATAAAGTCCAAGGCTCTTTCTAAAGTTTGGCCTTCTTTTAGTCTTTCCATAAAGTCTATAGAAGATTCAGCTAAACCTGCTATGGCATAGGTAAAGCGGAAGAAGTCAATTTTTTCCTCTCCCTTTTCTATAACCATAATGGCATTACCATAAAACCTCTTTATATATGCCTTATCAATAGTTGAAAAGGATATATGCATAAGTTTATCTTTATGCTTTTCATCAAAAGAATAAAAAGAATCTTTAGTTACAGCCAAAACAGAATCATTGTAGTGACCATCTAAAGATAAATCACCTACAATAAAGAACAGCACTTGGTCATAGATTTTTAAATCTTGCAACTTAGAAA
This sequence comes from uncultured Clostridiaceae bacterium, assembly GCA_964563155.1. Classification (GTDB taxonomy): domain Bacteria; phylum Bacillota; class Clostridia; order DUPQ01; family DUPQ01; genus DUPQ01. The sequence continues at coordinate 61,004 of CAZLVL010000013.1, forward strand.
TAATACTATTTGATATAGGTTTATTGGTTAATATGTGTTCGATATCGTCTCCCATACTTTTACCTCCTTAAACCCCATGGCGCAATTATCGGTTAAGCCTGACAAAAAGTCAACTAGCAATTTGCCTATTCTTGTTAATAATCCTACATTTTGATAGAATCCCCTTATTGAAAATATTTGTATGGGGTGTACTTATGGATAAAAAAGAAATTAAAAGTGATAGGTATAAGAAAATTAGAAAAGAAGCTGAAACTTGGGCTAACCAAAAAATTGCTCAAATGACCTTGGAAGAAAAAATGAGACAACTTTCCTCCTTCTTTCCCAATGGTAATAGCAGATTAGGAATTCCCCATATGCAACAAGGAGAATGCCTCCACGGTGTAGTTGCAGATTTAGCAACCTCCTTTCCCCAAGCTCTAGCCTTAGGCTCAACCTGGAATCCAGACTTAATTGAAGAAGTAGCTACAGTAATTGCAAAAGAAGCAAGAGCTTTAGGAATCCACCAGTGCTACTCTCCCATGGTAGCCATATCTAGAGACCCTAGATGGGGAAGAATACAAGAGTCTTATGGAGAAGATCCCCATCATGTAGCAGAGATTGGAGTAGCCTATGCCAAAGGTCTGCAAGGGACAGGAGAAGAATACTTAGACCAAAACCATATAATAGCTACTGCTAAACACTATGTAGCTGATGGTGAACCCTTAGGAGGTTTAAATGGGGCTGCTATGGAGATATCTTTAAGAAGTCTTCACGAAGTTCATTTGCTCCCCTTTGAAAGAATGGTAAAAGAGGCCAATGTAGCTTCAATTATGCCAGCCCACCATAGCTTAAATGGAATCCCCTGTCACAGTAACCACTACCTCCTACAAGATGTCTTAAGAGACATGTATGGCTTTGATGGAATAGTTGTTTCTGACAATGGAGATATTAGAAAACTACATACAGACCTTTATGTTTCAGATGACCCAAGAGACAGCGCTGCCATGGCCATAGAAGCCGGTGTAGACACTGAACTAGCCTGGATGATGCCCTGGGGAGAGAGCCGTATGTATGGACCAGTTTTACAAGAAGCTGTAGAAAAAGGTAAAGTTGACATATCTAAGGTGGACCAAGCGGTTAGAAGGGTTTTAATAAAAAAATATCAAATGGATTTAATGTCAGACCCAACAGCTGATCCTAACCAAGAAACTCTTGAAAACATTTATGCAGATGCAAAAACAGAAGAACATATTTCTATGGCAGGTAAAGCCCTCTATTATGGAAAGTCTAGGGATGACAAAGAAGAAATCCTTTATGATGAGAGTCATAACAAGTTAGCTTTGGACACAGCCTTAGAGTCCTTAATCCTATTGGAAAACAAAAAGAATCTTCTTCCTTTAAAGGCAGAAGATATTAAAAACATGGCCATTATTGGTCCCAACGCCACAAGACTTCTTTTAGGAAACTATTCCACCTTAAATCCTAGATACTATGTATCTGTTCTAGATGGTATTGAAAAAGTTGCAAAGGACAAATTCCAAATTGACTATTATCCCGCCCTAGACCCTGACCACTATATGGCAGAGGATATAGATAAGGCAGTAGAAGGTGCAAAAAAAGCAGATGTAACCTTACTAGTATTAGGTGGTAATGAAATAACCTGTATGGAAAACCAAGATACAGATGATTTGAACTTAAAAGGAGACCAAGAAGAGCTTCTTAAGAGGGTGGCTAGAGTATCTAAAAACCTAATATTACTTTTATTAGATGGCAGACCTAGTTCTATAAATTTTGCAAAAGAAAATGTAGACAATATCCTACTAGGCTTTTTCTTAGGACAAGAAACAGGTAATGCAGTGGCTCAAATTCTATTTGGACAAACTAGTCCCTCTGGCAAGCTTCCTTTAACTATTCCAAGAAATGTAGGACAAGTTCAATGCCACTACAATAGATTCCATCCAGGTAGAAGACCTGACTATTACAGATCTCCTGTTAGTCCTCTTTACCACTTTGGATATGGCTTGAGTTATTCCAGCTTTACTATATCTGAACCTAAGGTAAATAAAGATACCTTTAAGATAGATGAAGAAGTAGAAATACAAGTTACTATTAAAAACACAGGCACTATGCAAGCCCGTGAAACTGTTCAACTCTATATCAAAGATGTAATTGCCTCTAGAGTAAGGCCTGTAAAGGAATTAAAGAAGTTTGAAAAAGTTAATCTAAAGGCCCAAGAAGATAAAACTATTTCTTTTAAACTAAACAAAAGAGATTTTGCTTTTTGGAAGGATGATGGCTGGGTAACAGAGGCTGGTGAATTTATTATAATGGTTGGAGCAGATAGCGAAAACCTAAAAGAAAGGCAGATTTGGCTTGAAGAATAAATATAAATGTATCATTTTTGATTTGGATAATACTCTTTTAAGTTACGACCTATCAGCCTATGAGGCTATAAGGATTTTTCTTGAAAGATATAATATTAAGGATTCTTCTTTAGAAGAAGTATTTATAGATATGTGCAATAAACTTTGGACAGATTTTGGACTAAACAGATTGAAAGATCCTTTTATTCAAAAGAACTATCATGAGCTTTCAGAAGATTACGCCATAAGAAGGTTTGAGGTTTTTTCACCCCACTTAAAAGGCAGTATGGCCAAAACAAAAGGAGCAAAAGAGTTATCCTTAGAATTTGATGAAATATTCGCTTCTTGTCATATTTTTGAAGAAGGGGCTTTAGAAGTGGTTGAAAAACTTTCAAAAGACCATTTAATTGGCATTGCTACCAATGGCTTGAGTAGACTGCAAAGCAAAAGAGCTCACCCTTTTTCAGACTATACAGACCATCTTTTTGTCTCCCAAGAGATTGGACATGTAAAACCCTTGGAAGACTTTTATCTTCATATTCTAAAAAAGACCAAGATGGATGTAAAAGACTGTTTATTCATAGGTGACCTTTATACTACCGATATTATGGGGGCCTTAAATGTAAAGATGGATGCCTGTTGGTATAGACCAAGAGCTGGAGAAAAAGAAAACTTCCTAGAAGATAATATAGATGATTATAATAAAGAGGTCTTGCAAATAAGAGCTCTAAGAGACCTACTAGAGCATGTGTAAAAGAAAAAGAGGAAAGTATGAAGTACAAGGCTATCTTGTTTGATTTAGATGGAACCCTTTTAGATACAATAGATGATTTAAGAGACAGCATGAACAAGGCTCTTGCAAAGTTTGGCTATCCCCAAATAAGTGTGGATGAGGCTAAAAGCTTTGTGGGAAGTGGGGTAGAAAGATTTTTGGAATTAGCCCTACCTGAGGGAAAAGAAAACAAAAACTTTGATGAAGCATTAGAATTTTTCAAGCAAGATTACTCGAAAAACATGTTTCACAAGACTGGACCCTATAAGGGCATAATGGAACTACTAAAAACTGTTAAAGAAAGAGGCTATAAAACGGCTATTGTTTCAAACAAGTTTGATAAGGCAGTAAAAGAACTAACACCAATATATTTTGAAAACTACATTGACTATGCAGTTGGTGAATCTGAAAGTGAAAGAAAGAAACCAGCCCCAGACCTGATCTTTAAGGCTCTTGAATTACTAGAAGTAGAAAAAGATGATGCAGTTTATATAGGAGACTCAGATGTGGATGCTAATACAGCCTTAAATGCTAATATGGATTTTATAGGTGTATCATGGGGTTTTAGAAAAAAAGAGCTCCTATATTCCCTAGGAGCCAAGGTTGTCATTGATAGTCCAGACCAGTTGTTAGAAGAAGTTTAAAAGCCATTTGTACATGGGTATGACTTCTATCTCTATTCCTTCTTCTTCAATAACTTCTTCTTCATTAAAGGTTAGAATAATATTTTTCTCTACCTTTTCATATTTATTAAAATTGATAATAGAAGTTAGTTCTCTTTTCTTAGTTTCTGGATTTAAAACAGAGTAACTAGACTGTATAGCAAGAGAATTTTGCGGAACATAGAAGTCTAATTCACTATTTTTGTCTTGATAAAAGTACACATTTTCCCTACCATACTTTCTTATTAAACTTAATGCCACAAGGTTTTCTAAAAGAGATGGATTAGCATCAAGCAAAAAGAGATTTGTCAGTCCACTATCAATAAAATAGTATTTAGGGTTTGTTGTTCTTTCAACTATTTTTTGCGAATAATTTTCTATATCAAAGATCAAAAAGGAATCTTTCAAATAATCTATATATTGAATAACTGTTGTTTTACTTATACTAATCCCTACTGACTTTATGATATTGGTTAAGCGGGTATAGGAAAGAGCTTGGCCAACACTTTCTGCAAGTTTTTTCACAAGCACCTCTAAAGCCTTTGTATTAACAATTTGATTTCTAGCTATTACATCTCCTAAAAATATCTTATTATATACACTACTTAAATAATCCCGCTTGTTATTAAGCTTAGGTAATTCTGGAAACCCTCCAAAAACCATATACTCAAAAAAGAGCTTTAATAGTTTTGCTTGTTCCCTAGTCGAATACAAAGAAGTCTTATCCCAAGAATGGTTTTTAGCTTTCAAAAACTCTTTAAAACTATAGGTATAAATATGCTTGCTTAAATATCTACCACCTAATATAGCTTCTATTTCTTTACTTAATAAACTAGCATTACTTCCAGTTATATACACTAGTCTTTTTTCATCTGCAATACGTCTTGCAAAGTTTTCCCAGCCATCAATGTTTTGAATCTCATCTAAGAACAATATTGGTTCTTTATCATGTAAAGAATAAAAAGCCTCAAAAATACTATTAAAATCACTTTGTTTAAACCCTAATAAACGTTCATCTTCAAAGTTTAGGTATATGAACTCATCCCAACTATGACCCTTTTTAACTAATTGGTCCATTATTTGATAGAGCATGTATGATTTTCCACTTCCTCTAACGCCAGTCATCAAAAGCGGTGAATTCTCTTCTATTAAAATATCTCTTATATCAAATACAATCCTTTTAACAATATCTTGTCGTTCTATAATAATCTGATTTAGTTTTTTAATTGATAAGTACATTTTTATCACCTAATTTGAAGGAAAATCACTATTTAGCTTATTCTGTCCAGTGTACTGGACATTATTTACACCTTTTTGTCCAGTCGACTGGACACTTTTATATATCTAGTTGCTTTACCAGTGCCAATTCTTTTAATTAAGTTTTTATCTAGTAGTTCATTTATAATATTTACAGCCTGGGTCGGCCCCAAGCCCATAACTTCCTCTACCTGTCTACGACTTATTATTTTTTGATTAGTAAACAGTTCTAAAACAGGCAAATATCTTATATATTCTTCTTCAATCTCATTAACCTGTAGATATTTTGATTCAATATTGACATTAGGCAATATTACCCTAAAAGCACCCTTAACATTTTCGAATACTGGCTTTAACTCTGAGTTTCTGTAACTGCTAATTATTTTACTTATACCTGTACCATATGCTTCAATAAGTTTTAGTCTATAAAACAGTGCTGCTAATTTCTCATTTCTTGTTTGTGAAGCACCAAGCATCGCTGCTTCTAAAGATAGACCAGGTACTAATCCACCTAAAGAAACGATCTCCAAGCGATCTGTAAATAAATTTATAAGAGTGCTACCACTAAAGGAATAATCTCTGTGAACAATTGCATTAAGCAAGACCTCCCTTACCGCATCTTCTGGATAATCTCTGATGTCAGTTCTAAGCAAGCCGTGAAAACTTGCCTTTGTACCGTTATAAAAGTCGATGATATTATAAACATCTCTAAGCTGCGAAAATATAGACCCTTTAAATTCTTTTCTATTTCTAGATATTGATTTGTCCTCTCCTTGAAAAACAGCAAACTTTATAGAGTGTTTACATTGGTCTGACACCAATAAACCCATATTAGTGTAAGTTCCATCGGATGTTATAATACCGAGGTTTTCCATTTGAATCTTAGTAAATTCTAGTTTCCTTTTATCAAACTCTTCTTTTACAGCATTAAAGGTTAAGTTTTCAAATATTGAAGGATTCATATGAGTTTATATGCCCTTTCTTTTTGATATTATAAATTTTGAATTCTATTTATATTTTGATTATATAGAAAAATATTAGGATAACTACACTTAAAGGGCTTTATTGTAATATGTTGAAACTACCTACATTATTTCGCAAGATTTTTTTAAAAAAGGCACTGAATGATTAATCCAATGCCTTAGTGTTAGTAGTCTATATCTGTCTTTTATTCTATTCTAGCCACACCTTAATATCTAAAGTCTCACCTTCTTTGGCTGGAATAATATTATCTGTAAAGCTTTCTTCTTTACCATTAACTTCAATCTTAGCAATCTTATTCAAAGAACCTTCTTCAGCTTTGATATAGGAAATTTTGTATCTGCAGCCTCTAAAGATCTTACTTATAGATGCTTCTTTCCATGAAGGTGGTAAGCATGGTTTAAGTTTTAGACCTTCCATTTCAGCTTGTAGGCCAAAGATATGCATTACTACACTTTTTACCAACCAAGCATTAGTTCCAGTTCTCCAAGATTGACCAGGAGTTCCAGCCCTGTATCCATGGTAGTCTAGATAGTAGCAGTTAAACATACAGTAGGGCTCTCCCACTGTTGGGAAATAGTCATTATCAAAAGGTAGCATCTTTTTAAGATTCTCTTCTACCCTATCATTTCTTCCTATCATGGCATCAGCTGCTAATTTCCAAGCAGCTGGATGGAGATAGACTCCTCCGTTATCTTGAATACCACCAGGTTTTTCTGCCATTGAACCAATATAGTCATACTGTTTGGTGTAGGCTGGTTTGGATAAAAGAATTCCTACAGGGCTTTGTAATTCTTTTTCAGCATAATCCATAGCTTTAATATGTCTATTGTCCTTATTAAGACCAGCAAAGACTGCCCAGATTTGTGGATTTAAAAAGATCTTTCCTTCTTCTTGGGTTTTAGAACCTAGAGTAATATCATCATCTGTTTTGGCATAGATATAGTAGTCACCATCCCAAGCATGCTCATCAATCCTATCTTTCATTTCATTATATCTTTTTAGATATATTTTTTTGTCCTCTTCTAGACCTAGGTAGCCAGCTAACTCTGATAGTTCTTTTGCAGCTAAGCACCAGGCTATGGACAACCAAACTGAAACACCTTTTCCTTCTAGGCCAGCATAGTTAATACAGTCATTCCAGTCTCCCCCCCAGATTCTAACTAAGCCATAAAGGCCAGTAAAGTTCCATAAGAAGTCTACGGACCTTTTTATATGCTCATATACACTGGCAGATGTCTGGTTATTAAACTCAACTTCTTCATGCAAAATACTTGCATCACCCAACTCTTTTACTATGTCATACACTGCAAAGGTCAGCCAAACTGTGTTGTCTGCAAAGTTTCTATCCTTTATGCTTCCATCAATAAAGGTTCTAGGAGCATATCCATTTTCATATTGATAGGTAAGTATTCTCTTAATTCTTTTCCATGCCAATTCAGGATCGATTAAGGATAAGCCATCAGTATCTTGAGAAAGATCCCTATAACCATTGTGTCTTACCCTAGCCCATCTAGATCCCATATCAGTTGCATAGAACATCCAGTAATTCATTAACTTATCAAAGTTTTCCCAAGGAGTTTTAATGGAGACTTTTTCCAATCTTTCCTTGTACTTGTCCACCATGGCCTTAAAGTTTTCTTCAACAAAAGCATCAGTGGGAACAAGTATCTCATCTTTATTAAAGGCAATGCCAAGAACAAAATGTAAGGTTATTTCTTCATTAGCCTCAAGGACTAGGTCATTTTGTAAAGCTAAGGTTAGTTTCTCAACAAGACAAGTACTGTTAGAACAACCTCTTTTTTCTTCTAAGACCTTAGGTCTTTGCTTATCTCCATAAGCACCTACAAAGGCATTGTAGGCGGAATCAAAGCCATTATAGGGCTTTGATGAAGACATATAGCCATAAAGAGGAAGATTTCTTTTGGTATTGTATGGTTTGTAGAAAAAGCCATATACAGCATTTTTATCTTCCATGCCATCTCCTCTAGCAATATTATAGCCTTGAGGTTTGTAGGCATCATCTATATCTGTTTTTGCATGGGTAAAAAGAGATAGTTTTCTCTTTTTATCTGAATTATTCTTTATGGTAACAGTCCAAATCTCTCCCTTAAAATCATTGGGCACAAAGATTCTAACCTTTGAGCTAATCTCATTATTAGTCAAGGCTATTTGAGAATAACCTTGGCTATGGGTACAAGAATAATCTTTGTAGCCATAATTTATAGGTAGGGCAAAAAGGCTCCAATAATTTTTATCTTCATCTTGTATAAAAATATTTCTATCCATCACTAAAGGAATTCTTCTACCCAGTTTATCTTGTAAAAATCCTTCTCCATACCCCACTTGAGAGGTAAAACTTATATAATCATCATTAAAAAGATAGTTATACCAATGCCTTGGTGTATCTGCTTCGGTTATTACAAAATCTCTACCTTCTCTTTCATAGTGGCCATACCATTTATATGTCATTTGTCCCTCCCTTTTAAGCTATACTTTAATGTTACCTTTTTAGCCTTTACTTTAGCACTAACCCTATAGAGTTGGTCTTGCCCCCAAGCTTCTGCCATACGACCTCTTTGGGCTTGTCCTTCTCCTAAACCATGTCTATTAAGAATAGATACTTCTTCAAAGCTAATACTATCTGCATTTTCTACTTCTATTACTGTATCTTGTGTATATATCTTATGTCCTTCTATCTTAGGTTCTTTGTACAATAGAAGATTTCCATAGATTTCATTTTCTTCCAAAAGCTCAATATCATCTTCAATTAATACTTGATCTTCTTTCATAAAGACACTTCTTTTGTAGGAAACAATATTAGCCTCTTCAGGATAAGCTTCTCTTAGCTCCATACTGATTGTCTTTTTATCTCCATCATATTTTACATCTCTTGCCCTAAACTTAGCTCCATACTCTTGAATGTGTTCACCAATTTGGGCCACATTATGATAAGAAGAATTGACATACCATAAAGCGTAGCGATTACTTGAAAAGGTTATGGCACTATAGGTGTCTACACCAGCATCCACAACAACAGGTATGTTTTTATGATAATAGATAAAATGGCCTACATCATTGTGATTATGAGATTCTCTATTGTGTCCTCCCTTAATGGCAAAGACATAGTTGTCATTTCTATGAATAAATACTTGGGTATCTTCCATAACTACATCATTTAAAGGTATATACTCATCTAATCCATCAAAGTTTGCACCTTCAATAAAGCTGTAGATATTACGCATTGCAAAGTTATGGGCATTTTCCAGATAATAGTCCATGGTTTTTGCATAAGCCATTAGGTTTCTATTATTAGTATATTTGCCAAAACGATATATTAAATAGGGGTCTGAGTTTTCTATAACTGGTGGGCAATCTGCAAAGTTTACATAAGCCCCCTTAGAAATAGACATTTTACGGATATAGTCTCCCATGTTATAGATTAAGGGTTCTGAGAACTTGTTTATCTTACCTTCAGATATTTTATATAGGAAATACAAAAGATCAAAGTAGGTTCCACCTGCAGCAGACCAATAGGAGGGGCCTTCATTACAGCCACCATCTTCTTTATATGTATCCAAAAACACATCAGTATAATCTAGTATCTTTTCAAAAAGAGCACAGGTTCTGTCCATGTTTTTCTCTACTATACCTATGATGAATAATATATTTGAATAAATCCAAGGATTCCAGTTATTTATAATGTGGTTAGGAATTAAGCCATTGTACCACCATTCTTCTGAATAGTTTTCAAAGGCTAAGATAATCCTATTATTAAGTTCATGCTCCATCCTTCTTTTTATGGTGCCTTCATTTACTCCCCTAGCATCTATATCAATCATATCTCCCAAAAGAGCATATGTTAAAGCAATAAGGGCTCCTGTTGCTGCAGAGAATAAATCAATATAGTTTACATCTTCATATTCATAACGCAAAGCTCCTAATCCCTTACTATGGGCTGGTACAATCCAAGTGCTTTCTTCTAAGATAAGCCAGACAAGGTCTCCTATTTTTTCCATGTACTTACCTGACAAAGTGCAAACTTCTCCATATATTAAATCTAGAAGCATTGCCCTTCTTTTGTAATAGTCATCTTGGTAGTTACTCCTATTTCCATTTATTGCAAACTCTTTATACACACTGGCTAGTAAAACTGGAATATCTTCAGCCAAGGCCTTATCTGCCTTATCAATAAAGGCTTTCTTTTCTTCCTTGGTCATAGTTTTAGCCTTTGCTTCAACCTCGCTTTTAAGTTGCTTAATGTACTCATCATTGGATATGATTTTCCCGTCACATTTAAAATCTGTAAATAGTTTCATTCTTTACCTCTCCTTTGATTTAGATATATCCCAATCGTATAAGACATACATAACCTATTATGCAATTAATAGCCTTTTATTTCAAGAAAGATAGGGCCTTAATAAAGACCCTTATCATTAGCTAGAGGAACTGAAAGCTGTTTCAGTTCCTCTATTGAACATTTAAGGTCCTGGATTATAAGATTAGCTTTGGAACATATAATTGAAGTAATCTCTTATTATTAAAGCTTGATTGAATATTTCTGTACATATGGGCTGAAATGTTCAACGTTACCCAAGATGATAACGATTATAAATAAAGACATATATTACTTTTCACAATTCTTACTGCTATAATAAACTTAATCTTTAGTATGAATGGAGATAAAAATGAAGTTTTCAATTTTTGCAGATATTCACCATTACCCAGAAGTTTTTATGGGTGGAACATATGAAGACTTAGACTTTATAGAAGCTAGAGCCATAAAAGAAGGCTGCTCTTTTGTAATACAGGCAGGTGACTTTACCCACAAGCCTGCAGCTGCTACTGACTATATAAAGCGCTATAACAACTTTAAAATACCTACCTATCACTGTTTAGGGAACCATGATACTGACAGAACCCCCCTTGAAGAAACACTTAAACTATACAATATGGATAAAGGCTATTACTTTTTTGATAAAGAAGGATATAGATTCATTATTTGTGATACCAATTACTATTTACTTGATGGCCAATATATTCATTATGATATGGGCAACTATTACTCACAAAAAGGCAACCTAGACTGGATGCCACCGAGTCAAATAAAGTGGCTTGAAGAGACAATCAATTTGTCTGCTAATCCTTGTGTAATAATTAGTCATCAAAGTTTTGAGCGCTGTAATGGTGTGAAAAATAGAGAAGAAGTTCAGAAGATAATTAATGAAGCAAACAAGAAAAAACCTAATAGTGTAATAATGTGTATTAATGGTCACTATCATCGGGACAACTTAAGAGTTATTGATAATGTCTTGTATTTTGACCTAAATTCAGCATCTTTTGATTGGATAGATAACCCCCATGATAAGTATCCTGAAAGTTTAAGTAAAGAACATGCTAAAGCTTCTAATACCCTCATATATAATGATCCTATCCATGCTGTAATAAGCCTTGAAGGCAATAAAATAAATATCTTAGGTATGGAAAGCTCCATGTTCATGGGGATAAATAGAGAGCATACAGATAACCCAGTATATGACCCAGCAGGACGTAGAGTTACACCAAGAGTACAATCTGCAAAGATAAGCTTGGGATAATATAAGGCAATTTAGTAGGCTTTTTGCTTAGTGCAAGATGGAGTACTTTTATGAGAACTTATATAAATCTTCCAAAATAAATGAATAGTTATTTTGAATATCTTTAGCAAATCCTGATTTAGAAAAGAATCCTATTGTAGTTTCTCCTAAGTATTGGGCTTTATGCTCAAGTTCCTTTACTTCTTTTTTTCCAATAGGAGCAACTGTCCACTTACATTCAAAGGCAAATAATTCTTGATTCCTTTTCATAACTATATCTATTTCTATGTCCGTTTTTGTTTTAGAGTCATTGAACCAGTACCTTCCTATACCTTCTATTGAATCTTTGTATTTTCGCATTAAAAATTGCTTGCAAATTTTCTCGAACTCAAAAGAAATGAATTCATTGAAATGAGGCTCAATATATGTATTGAAAAACCTATCTGAGCCCATAATTGTTTTTTGAGTTTTTAAGTTTTCCAAAAATTTATAATTAAATTTAAACAATTGATCTTTTACACTATATATTGTTTTTCTAGAATTAGGCCCTTCCCCAAAACAATACTCCCGCTCTACTATACCCAAGTTTATAAGGATCTCTACATACTTAGAGGTTGTTCCTGTGTTTGAAATACCAGCTTTAGTTGATATCTCATTCAATTTTGTTGCACCAGACGCAATTGCATTAATAATCTTTCCATATGTTGCAACACTTCTAACCTCTTGACTTAAGAAAAAATTAACTTCATCCTCAAACATTGCTCCATCTTCAATTAATAAGGAAATAATATTTTCTTTTACACTTTTTTTATCATTAATTCTATTAATATAAAAAGGCACTCCTCCAAATACACTATAGTATTTAACCTTTTCTTCCTCGGAGGCCTTAGGATAGAACTTTGCTGCATCAAAATAGTCAAAAGCCTCTATTTTTAATTTAAAAGTTGTCCTTCCATAAAGAGGTTTTTTATAGGAGATAGAATCTTCAATCATACCTACGTGGCTGCCAGATATGATCAATTTCAAGTTTGATGTCAATAAACTATGGTCAATAATATTTTGCACTATTGATAAGATTCCTTTATCACTAGACATTAGATAGGTAAATTCGTCAATAATTAAAATTGTTTTTTCATCCTTGCTTCTACTTACCAAATATTCAAAAAGTTGCTCTAAACTTTCAAATGTAAATGCTTGGTTAAAATGATTTGCTACAGTTTTACTTAATTGTCTTAAGTTATGCTCTAATCCCATTTCATTTGCTACATAGTAAATAGCATTATATTTTTTTACGACTTCTTGCAAAAGACGAGTTTTACCAATTCGTCTTCTCCCATAGACTATACCAAATTCGAAAGAATCACTATTTATTTTGCTATCTAATATTTTAAGTTCTTTTTCTCTTCCTATAAACATATGGCCTCCAACTGTATCTAGATAAACTTTATCATAATACAGCTATTATATAGGAAAATCTCTTTCTTGTCTAGAAACAAGAAAATAGACCTATTCATATTTTAAAAATCTCTTCTGTAGTTCCATATCTTATATCTAAACATCAACAATATACCCTTGTAGTAATATGGAAACAGAAAAATCGAACATTATATAAAGCAAATAGAAATTAATTAGAACTATTCCTTTGCTGCTCTGGCCATAGCTAATATATTGGCAGCAGGAACATTGGGTAGAATCTCTTCATGACTAAGAGAGACAACTATGTTAGGTCCAAGAATCTCTTTTACCCTTTTAACTTCATCTCTTACTCTTTTTGGACTTGAATTTACAATAAAGCTTTGAGCATCAATCCCTCCTAAGAAGGCTAAATGATCTTTGTACTTTGCCAATTCTTTAGCAGACATCCCACTGGCTTGTACCTGTATAGGGTGAATAACATCAACACCTGCATCTATAAGGTCTGGAATAATCCTATATATAGAACCACAAGAATGAAGAATAATCTTCTTATTATACTTCTTACCTACAGCTATCAGCCTTTTAAAAGAAGGTAGAATAAATTTTCTAAAATTCTCAGGAGATATTAAAAGATCCAATTGACTTCCAAAATCGTTGCCAAAAAACATTGAATCAGCCCTGTCTCCAAGACCTTTAAAAAAGCGGTCATTAGTTTCCACATAGAAGTCCACCATTTTCTCAGTAGCTGCTTCAATTACCTTAGGATTTTCATACATATTAACAAAGTAGTTCTCCATACCAAAAAAATCACTAATAATATGAAAAAAAGAAGACCACATTCCAGTAAAAACTGCCTTGTCTTGATAAGTATCTATTTCTTTATAAACATCATCAAAGTCACAATAATCTGGATCTGGCCAAGGATATGTTTCTATATCTTTTACACTTTGGGCATTGGCAAAACAACCTGGAGCACTTAAAGAATTCCTTACCATCCCATAAGAAGGATCAAAGGCCCGCTTACCCTCTGGATGCTTGTAACCAGCATCTGCCATTACCCACCTGCAATCATCATCTAAATAGGAGTATATGGCTTCTCTACTAGCCTCAATACCCCATTCTTTTGCATAAATTGGAACTGTTTTGTCATTGGGATGACCGGTCCAAAAGACCTTATGGTCAACATTTTTTCTATTAAATATATCTAAGACTTTTTGCCTTGAGGTCAGCATCTCTTCCTCCCATTAGTGAACTATGAAACGATTATCTTAGCAAGATTATATATCATATTGATTATAAGAGAAAATGCTAACTCAGATTAATAGAGCTCCTCAAATATCTTCAAGAACCATACCTATGGCATATAGGGGTAGGTTCAACAAACCTTCTTCCTTTTTATAATCAGCCATTGCCGCCCTAATAGACAAGGTTTTCATGCTTATATTACACCTTCAATAATCAAAGGCTTCTTTCTTGTATTGTCTTTCCATTCGTAGACTTTACAAAAAATCGAGGGAGTTTACGTACTACCTACACACTTTTTCAAGGGAGTTTGCCTTTTCGATTAGAATTATTGTCAAAAGTGGACCCTTTTTAGAATAGCGGACACTTATTTCACATCCTCAATATTGTTTTCTAATATCTCAAATTTATAATTCTCAAAGCCATATACAGTAGAAAAATCAAGATTGAATGTATATCTTATATCCTTAACAACAAATTCATCTTTTTGCATCTCATATATCACTTCAAATTTTAATACTGGAATAGACCCAAATGTATTTTCTCTATTGTACAAAGTAAGTGAAACAGTTTCTCTAATAGTTTTATTCACAAGAACAACATCTGCAACCAGAAATTCCTCATTGTAGTTAAGTAGAAAGTTAGGTTTAACAGTATCAGATGATACTTTTATTACAACTTTGTTATTATTTTTATCTTTTATTGTGGCATAACAAACCTTTTCGCTTTCTCGACACTCAACACTATACTCAAATACACTTTCAAAAATATCATAAATTGAATCTGTGGAAAAAGGGATTTTCTCAAAGTCTTTTTCCTTATAGGCAAAGATAAATCTTTCTCTTCCAGTTAGTCCGGGATCATTTCTGATTATGATTTCATTTTCTCCATCGCCATTAAAATCTGCTACTACACACGTTACGTATAGTCTGGCAATCTCAAAATTCAAATAAAATACTTCTTTATCTTTTAAAGCCATAATAATCGGATCACTATGCCCTTCGCTTGGATAGGGATTAAGCCTTATCATATTTAAAGGATAACCATTCGGGATTGGAGACGGACATATTACATAAGCGTTTTGTCTTTCTAGATCAAGTCCGTTTAGATAATATATATTCTCATCTAAAACCTTATTATCTTTTACATCACAAATGAATATGATGTCTTCGACATTATCTTCATTCACATCTTTATACTCAATTAAATATGAACCTTTGGCATTTATGAGAATACCTTTATTGTTTTTGCTTATTTTAATTAGCTCTATGGTGTTATTTATGAAATCTTCTCTTGCAGCTTCTATATCTGAAGAAAACTTTCCATTTTCACTATAGTTTATTCTCTTAACAGTCTCATCTTTACATACTTCTACTGTAATACCACTACCTTCTTTAGATATATCTTTAACAACACTAAAACCCTTATTTCCATCTGGATTAACTTCTATTGTTTGGTTTTTTCTTCTTATAAAAGATAAAACTAAATTCTCATTTTCAAATGCATCTTCCAAAAGAAGTGTTTTAAACTCTAACTCTTCACTTTCATTTAGTTTTTGATTTATATCATCTAAGGATAATTCTGTTCCACTATCAAAATCTAAGATGTATATATACTCTCTGTAATACATTTTTGATTTTTCCAGCAAATATATTATTATTTCATCTTTACCATCAAGGTCCATATCTTCCTTTATTACAAGAGGCAGGCCCTTTTCACTCAGTTTCATATTTTCAAATACTTCTGTTTTTATGCCAGCATATTTAAAATATAGATTAGTATAGTTACCCCACTCATCTATCTCATCATAATGAACCTTAAAATCCATATCCATTTTGCTAGATAAATCTATGACTTTAGATTTATCATTACCCATAACACATGCACTTAAAACTACTAATGTAACCAAAATGAGTGCTAATAAAATTACATTTTTTTTGTTTTTAATAATCATTGAATACTCCTTCCTTTCATCGTTTGAAAGTACCATCACGAAAAAAGTGTTATTCCTTTTTCTTTTGTTTCTTATTTACTTGTTAGGATAGATAATTGCTTGAATTTGTTTAATTTCTACTCTACATACAATTATATACCCCCCCCCCCGAAAAGCAAGCAACTTTTACAACTACTTATTTACTGCTCATTTTCTCTAATATATGACTCTGCAATTTTAAGCATGTCTTTCCTTTTTCATCTTCTATCCCTTTCTTATAACCATAAACATCTTGCGTCTATCTGTTCTTTTGTATCTTTGTATTCCATATAAGATAATTCAATATCAAAGATACAATACCCAGTATCAGACAAATTGTATAGCTTAATATAAATGAGGACAGATTTTCATGAGGAGAAAGAAGTTTTACAATTGAAAAATACTCCATGATTTTACCTCCCATAATAACTATGGAAGCAGGCAATGAGAATATTGCAAGTGATGCTATAACAGCGGTATTTACTTTGGAACACAGATTTGACACAAGCAATACCATGAATGAAAGAGTCAGTAGAACAAATAAGCGAAGCAGATACATTAATAGCAGATAAGATGCAATTGATATTTCAAAGGGAAATTCGCTCATTATGCTTTGAATTGGAGCAGCAAGGGAATGCAGGTTGCCATATATATCTATAGTATTCAGTATTTCAAATCCGTAGACAATAAGCCACACTACTGTTGTCAGTATACAAGCTGATATAGTCTTTTTTCTCCATAAAATTGATCTTCCTTTATCTGTACTGCATAAAAGGTATTTTGTTTTCTGCTGATGCTCATATGCAAACACGCCTGCTATCATAACTGATGTGAATAATATGGCTATTATTCCGGTTTTTCTTTGATAACCATCAATATTCATATTCATCAGGGCATCATATACAGTACTGTCCATTATCCACAAACCAGTACCTTTTTTTGCTTCGGCTTCAGCTTTTATAACTGAAAGATACTGAATTTTTGTAGCTCCGTTCATACTTCCTCTTTCCATTTCAGCATATGCGAGATCCATCTGTTCATCGATTCTTAAAAGAGTATCGTCAGTTACTTCACCTGTAAACATATTCTCGAAATAGACCAAGGTTCCGTCGTATTCTAATCTGTTGATTGGAGGATATGATGAAATAAATATTGCCCACAATAAAAGCACTATAATTAAAAAGATACCTTTTTGTATCCATAAAATCTTATGAAGCTCCATGAAAAACAGTTTGAATCGGTCAGCAAACCTGGCTCTGAGTATAAGCACTCTGTCGTGCAATTTAAGTAATGGGTTAGGAGTAGAAAAAGGTTTTTTCTTTTGATGTATGATAATAGAACCGGCTGCAAAAATAACTAGGGCAGAGGGTATCATGTATGTTGTTAAAGTGCTGCCGTTTATCGGGTAACCGGATATGTTTATATTAAGATACCTCATATATATCCTGTTATAGCTAATCATTGCGAATATGTTAACGAACCTAAAAACAGCAATCGCATAACTGTCTGGTATCAGTGCGAAAAGGGTATATTCAGTTCCTAAGAATAAAGCTATTATCGCCACACCCAATGATGTATTGGAAATAGCCAGCATAAGCATGTAGATTATCAAAGATAATGCAAATGTCCCAACAATTTTAAATACAAAAAAGTTTATTAAAAAAGTGCTGACAGTAAAAGGCTGTGACACTCCTTGGAACATGCTCATAGACTGTATGGGACGTGACATGTCTCCAAACCCCTTATATACAATACCTGCGGTTAGAAATCTACCTCCGATAAGAAAGACTGTAGCAAAAACTGAACAGATAAATAGTATAAAGACTCTTTTGGTTGCAAGGGTTGATCTGCCTTCAGGGTATGCATATATTAGTGGCCAGAGACCTTTTTTTCTCTCCTGGATTAATAGTAGGACAATAACCATCATATATGCAAGAATGCTGTAATCAGAAATACTGTCCGTAAAAAGAGCATTAATTGCTAGGTCATTATCCAGTGAAATTTCCGTAATATGTATTGAAGAAAAATCATCCACAGTCTTGATGATATTCCTATATGAAAACGAATTAGGATCAGAGAAAATGCTTACTGTTTTCATGTTTTCAGCATTTTCCCTTATTGTATTAATATATATCGGATATTCTATAAGGTAGTTAACTTTTTCTATAAGGGTATTGCAGATATCGATATCAGTATATGCATTGTTGGTAGCCTGTTCGGAAATATCAGTCTTGCCGTTTTCAATGTCGTTAATCATCTGCTCGCCGTACTTTTTGTAGTAAAACTCTGCAAGTTCTTCTTTGCGTTCTATGTCTTTGCTATTTAGCCAATTAGGAATAAATACAATACCTTCTGACTGCAGTTTTAAATTATTCAGATAATTGATGGCTTCTTCATTATCCATATCCTTGCAGGTATTCATTATTTCAGTATAGCGATTTACATATTCAGGTAAGGTATATTTATCATTTCCAGGAGTGAATTCCCAGAAAAAGATAAATATATTGACAAATACCAAAAATGCGATACAGACTATGTTGGTTCTGGATATTATGATTCGCTTGAGTTCCTGCATCTTATTCCTCTTTGTGCATGATTTTTAAGTATGCTTCTTCCATATTCTTAGAAGAAGTATCCTTAAGTATCTCTTCAGGTTTCCCGCAAGATTCAATGCGCCCGTTTTTCATGAATATAACATAATCAGCTATAGATTCCACATCTGATGTTATATGGGTAGTTATAAGGACGATTTTTGATGCTGCAAGATTCCCTATATATGTTCTGATTCTTACTCTTTCCTCAGGATCTAATCCCGCAGTAGGCTCATCAAGCATAAGAATGTCAGGTTTTCCAAGCAATGCCTGAGCTAGAAGCACTCTTTGACGCATGCCTCCTGAGAAGGAACTTAGTTTTTTATGTCCTACATCAGAAAGATTGACAACTGATAGAAGCTCATTAATCTGAACTCTGGCTTCTTTTTTAGATATGCCTTTTATTTCCGCCATATAACTTAAAAAGCCTTTCGCGCTCATCTGGTCATACATACCCTGAGATTGAGGCATAAATCCGATTATCCTTCTGAATGATCTGCCTAAATGCAATATATCCTTGCCGTCATAAAGTATCTGACCGCTGGGGCGGGATATATTGTCAGTTATGAGATGCATCAAAGTGCTTTTACCTGCGCCATTCGGGCCTAATATGGCATAAGTTCCTTCTTTAAAGGTGTAAGTGAATTTATCTAGAGCCAGTATCTCTCCATAATTCTTGGAAAGGCTCTCTATATGAAGTTCCATTTGAAGCTCCTTTCATTATCCCTTATTTATATTCTATCAAAATCTAATCCTCAATCTTATGAAACATCAGATTACCGGACCCTATCTCGGATTTGTCTATGTAGTAATCTGGTTTCTCATTAAAATTGGATGCAAATATAATATATCCTTCTACATCACCAACGAATCCACCGGTTCCATATACCTTATCGAATTCAACGCTGTCTATGAGGTTGTAGTCCCAGTCATATATGTAAAGAACCTGATTCAAAAAGTCGAACGGTTCGTTAGTGTAATGGATAAGATATATATAGTCAGGATAATATAAAGCACTGCATATGCCTTCGTTTTCAAACTCTAAAGCTTTCATTTGTTTCATCTGTTTTGTGTCTATATCGATTTCATAGAATCCTTTATTATTAATATAGCAATAGCCTGTATCATCGTTTATATAAAATGCGCCAGGACCTCCAAAAGAATCTGTCAATTCGGACCAGCTTTTCGAATTTATAGAATAAGAATATAACGAAACAAATTTTGAGTTATCAGGGATATTTGCAATTATATATATTTTATCTTCGTCTATCATAAACAAGCACATTTTCAGTATCGCATCATTTGTCAGTACTATTTCAGACTTCGAATTATCATCCACTTTCACTCTGTAAAAGTTGTTGTTATCATTTCCAATTGCTCCGAGGCAACCGCCCTTTGTTATTACATAATAATAGTATCCGTTATGGAAAAGTCCGAAATTATTATAATATCCCTCATATAAGGTCTTTACTGCCTTATGATTGCTTCCGTCCATATCCATGCAGTATATATTATTCCAAACTTTATAGTAAATTTTGCCATCATAATACCCAATAACCGGCGAATTACCAATATATGAATTGCAGTCCTTAGAACTATGGGTGCAGTCAGGTTTGTTGCATAAATTGATGTACTTTGTGCTTCCTTTCTCTGAATAGTATAAATAACCGTAAAAGGAACAGTAATATGTGCCATATGGTGTCTCAAGGTACTTGCCTATAGTAACTCCTTGTTTGAATGAAGTGTAATATGAATCCGGCTTTAAACCGTCAGTATTTATTTCCCCGATAGCAGGAGATTTGGTTTCTGTATTAAATAGGCTATTTTCTGAAGATAAAGGCTTATTGCAGGATGACAGGCATCCTGCAATAAGCAATATTATTAATAAAATGTTTATCTTTCTAATCATATCTGCTCCTAAAATAATCCCACAGAATATACTGTATTTACTCCAATAAGATATAAATAGCTGCAATGTGTAAAATAGTAAACTGTGTTAATAGTTGTTACGATACCAACAAATGAGGTTTGTGGAAAAGCTATACTTGAATCTTTATACACAGTTGGATAACCAGATTGCATGTAGTTAAAATCTTGGATAACATTTATCTTGGATGAACCGGCATAACTCATCTCGCCACTTATATAATTTGAACTAAAATAGGAACGACAATCATAGTTATATCCATTGTATGTGCTCTCATAATAGTCTGATGATGCAGATACCGGAATGATGCTATAAGATAGCAGTATAGCCAGTACAATTAATAGGGATGTGTTTTTTAGATATTTTGATTTCATTTTATTATTTCATTTCTATTTTCTTTGTTCTTTAATATTTTTAATTTCATGTATATTAAGGTGTATTAACATTATGCTTATGCACCTTAATGAACATATCGTATAAAGAATTTGAATATGATTTTCATAATCAGCCTCCTGAATAATATATTAAATCAGCAATAAAGCTGTCTATTTAAAATCTGTTTATCTGTGGCTTCATAGTATAACTCGGTATTACCGTTGTCAAGGAGCTTATCTGTTAATTGTAAGCTGTCCTTATATCAGGTGTGTTTTGTATTTGTCAGTCCTCAATCTTATGGAACATCAGATTACCGGTCCCTATCTCGGATTTGTCTATGTAGTAATCTGGTTTCTCATTAAAACTGGATGCAAATATAATATATCCTTCTACATCACCAACGAATCCACCGGTTCTATATACCTTATCGAATTCAACGCTGTCTATGAGGTTGTAGTCCCAGTCATATATGTAAAGAATCTGATTCAAAAAGTCGAATGGTTCGTTAGTGTAATGGATAAGATATATATAGTCAGGATAATAAAAAGCACTGCATATGCCTTCGTTTTCAAACTCTATAGATTTTATATGTTTCATCTGTTTTGTATCTATATCGAATTCATAGAATCCTTTGTTGCTAATATAGCAATAGCCTGCATCATCGTTTATATAAGATGCGCCAGTACCTCCCCAAGCATCCGTTAATTTTGACCAGCTTTTTGAAACTGTAGAATAAGAG
>CAZLVL010000014.1:0-73051 GCA_964563155.1 uncultured Clostridiaceae bacterium
TTCGAATAACAGTTTAAGAGTTTAGCTTGTAAGTTGAATTTTACGGAAACTCAAAGGTTTAATAGGGCTTGTCTGACAAGTTGAGGGCCAGATTTATCCGGCTGGTATTGAAAAAGTTTAGGTGAAAGAACTCCATTTATTTGGGCATCATCTATGTCAGCAGTTAGAAAATCGTGACCATAGGGCATATTAATAATCATAAAAAAACCTCTTTAAACATATAGTATGGTAAGACATATTAGTATTTGTGCTATGTAGTAACAGGACAAGTTTGCAGCACGTAGATACTTTACTTTCTTCTTTCCAAAAAGATGGAATATAAGTCCAAAATCACTTAGGGTGAACAAGAAAGCACCTATTGCAAAAAGTATGGATCGAGTACTTGGTATTAAAAATAAAAATAGAGCTGCACATGAAAACATCAATAGAATTATGTAAAAATAAATTATGCCAAAAATCTTTAATCCTTTTTGGGGAGCATTTATGTTCTTTAACATAAGAGGAATTAAAATGCCTGATAAAATAATTGATGCCACAAATGCTATAAGAAAAGAAGGCAATATAAGCTTTAGAAGAACCACTATATATACAAGGTGGCCTATTAAAAAAGAAGCTATACCTATAGCAAAAATCATGGTTGATTTTTTATCTTGATATAAGGTTCTTAAAGCAAGAAACACATCGCCTCCCATACCAAAAATCAGTCCTGCTGTTATGTACCATGCGTATCTTGGGTCATTTGACTCACATGAGAGTAAAATTCCCAGTATAACAAAAACAGCTGCGGCAGCACTTTTTGCAAATAGTGCAGCTAACTTGTTTGTACCATACTCAAAAAAAATGAAAATGGTCTGAATGACAATACCTAACCCTACAATAAAAATCCAATATGGCATTTTTTCCCTCCCAATTATATTCTAGATTACTTCTCTTTTCTTAAAATATATCCCCGCCTATAAAAAGACGGGGACATATGGCAGTCTAATCTTTATTACATGAAAGATGAACTTGATGTAATAATCCAAGCGGCTATTGCAGAAACGGTAAGTGCCGCTGTATATATATTTCTTGTACGTCTATAAATGTATGTGCACAGGGCAGCAAATAGAATAACCTGTGGAATGAATACAATGAGTAATGAAATAAAGGGACCTCCGAATGTGGAGCCAAATAGAAGGTCAACACCAGGTCCTATGTTCATAAAGAAAGGAATGTATTCAAGCAAGGCGATAAGTATGGCACCGCCTGCCATTGCTATTGCATATCTATACCAGCCTGAAAGGAAGGCCTTGAAGCCCTTTTCTTCAAATGAAGGATGTCTCATTTGAGCAAAGAGTTTGCTTACAGTTAAAATGAAGAATAAGGCAAATATTGGTATGTAAACAAGAAATTGCAATAATCTTTGCCCACTAAAAGCTCTAATTAGGGGCCATACAAATCTGAAATCCAAATGGAAGATTTGTTCAAATGCAAATACGAAGATGTATACATAGGCTAGCATGGCTAAAACAAGAAGAGCAGATTTTCCTAAAAGACCCCAGCCAAAGCGATCAGGCTTATCATCAAATGAAAATCCTAGATCTGCATAATCAAGAGGTGAACCTCTTTTTTTCGATTTTCTCCAAGATACCATGGTAGTAATAAGTGAAATGAGTATGAGAAGTACATACCAGGTCAAGAATCCATTTCCTACAGTCATTCTAAATATGTTTTCTGGGAAAGGAACAAGACCGTGTCCCAACTGTGTCATAAAGGGATATGTGAGGCCTGAAACTAATAAGGCTATAACAGCACCTTTCCACCATTTCTTTCCACTTCTCATCATTACTGAACTAGAATCGTGAGCCGTTGCAGTTTTTGCGAAAAAGCCAGTTTTAAGTAGTAATTCCATAAAGGCTATCATTGCACCAAACATAAAGAGCATTGAAAATAAAGCAAGTACTTCTTTATATACTGAAATCTGATTGTTAGGGCTAAGATCAGTTTTTACACCTATGGATGATGCCAACCAATTCATGGATACAGCAATACCTTTATTATCGCAGGTAACAAGTCTGTGATTAGTCTTAAGTAACTCCATGCGTCTTGCAGAACCATCGTTAAAGTTACCAAAAGTTGTGTCCCATGCAGCATTACTTTTGTTAGTACCTAAAAAGCTTGTGCGGATATCCGAAGTCAGGACTGAATCACCAACTGTGTTTGAAAAGTCACGAAAATATGAGAATTCATCATATTTTGCCTGTAAAAGAAGAACATTGTTGAATTTTATGGCATTAGCGTTATATGCATCGTCAGTAAATAGCTCACCGCATTGTAAAATGACCGCTTTAGGAGTCATATCTACACCGCTTGAATGTGTCTTATTCCAGTATGCGGCAGCTGTGGACCAGGATGACCAAGTTCCCATTGAGTGACCGCTTATTGCCATGCGGGATGCATCTATTATGTCCATATTGGCTAAAGCTGCATAAGCTAAAATTCCTCCCATGGAAGAATCAGTAATCTTATTACCATCCTTGTCTGTTGAGTAATAGGGGTCAAAGAAGGAAAGATTGGAAAAAGTCATCATTATCCTGTATCTTTCAGGTCCACCTATAGTAACCAGATAGGCTGGATCCTTTTTGTCGCTTCCGTATAGAACATTGAATTTTTGATTTACATAACCGCGGTTTATCATACCGGGTTTGGAGTCGCCGTGTCCATATTCATCCAAAACCATCACTACCACACCTCTTCTTGCAGCTTCAATTGCATAAGCAGCACCGGTTTCTTTATCATTTTGATAACCGTGAAGCAGTAAAAGTGAAGGAGCAGGATTATCCTTTGTTGCTGTTTTGGGTACATAGAGTTTATATGCTAAATCTCCAAGATCCGTCTTGATAACATCTTTAATTACTGTGATTTTACCACCGGCTGTTTGTATGGCGTTTGCACCTGTCATGCACAAAACAGCGGCAAGGGTTAAAATGACCAGCCAAATTAAAGGCTTTTCCCAGCATTTTTTCATAAAATGACCTCCGAATGTTATTTTTAAGTTTTTAGTTACTAGTTAATTATATGGAGAAAGAAGACCAAGGTCAACAGATTTTATCTTTATGTAGATTATATCTTTTTATGATTTATATTCACTTTTTAAAATTGGAAAACAAAAAAACTCATTCTTTTAAAACAAGTAAGAAGCTCATCCTTAAAATAATTAAGAAACTTCTACTTTATAAAGAAGACCCACTTTTCAGTGGGCCTTCGTAAATTACACAATATTAAGAAACTTAGAAGCTTCTTTTTTTAACCATTTTCAACAATATACTTCAGTGTTTCTTTAATGGCAGCTACAACATCATCTTCTTTATAGCCAATAGCATCCATTACTGGTTTTGGATCAATATAAAGGTCTCTGCAGTTCATTTCAGCCCCTTTAGCCATGTGAATTCCATGTTCCTTACCATTTTCTTTTGCTAATCTGTCATATTCTTGATAAGCAGGCAACATAGCTTCTAGAGGAACTACTGGTATTTGAGTCTTTCCTTTTTGTCCTAATGCTTCAACCATCATTTCGTAGAAGTCCTTGTACTTCATATTATGCCAGCCTAAAACATAGGTCTTTCTGTGTTCACCTTTTTCCATGGCACCTCTAGCTGCTTGAGCAACTTGTTTTACTGTAACCATGGTGGTTCCGCCTGGTAGGGCTGGAAAAACATCTTGACCTTTAATTTGGTCTGTAAACATTTTCCATAAAGGCATTCTTCCAGGTATTACTCCAAAAATGTAGGGTAAACGTAAAACGGTTACATCCACAGCACCTTCACCTTCTGCAAAGGCAATATCTTCTTGTAAAATACGGGTTTTTGGATAAGCATGATCAATTAAATTTGTTTCTGGCCATCTTTGAGCAAACTCTGAAAAGTATGAACCATAAACTACAAATTTTTCTACACCTTTTTTACGAGCTAGTCTTACCATTCTTTGGGTTGTGCGAACATTTTGTTCATAGAAAAATGTGAATGCTGGAGCATCTGGTACTATTCTTTCATCTGCACCAATTGCATACATAACACCATAAACCCCATCTAGATAGCCTAAAAGTTCCTCATCTGTTTTCTCATTTATATCGAACAAATAATTTTCTACATCCATTCCTTCAAATAAATCATCTTTAGGCATGGGGGGTAGTGATATTGAAACAACTTTATAACCATTGGCTAATAATTCTAATGTAGTGTGATAACCTAGTAATCCTGTACCACCTAATACTAATACTTTCTTTTTCATCCTATTTCCTCCTTGTTATAGTTATAGGGTAAATAAAGTTAATAAAACTTTAGGACCACAAGCTTTTTCACAAAAGATGTAATCCTTGTTAAAATATTATCAATAAATGTTTAAAAGAGCAATAAGTATTGCAAAAATAATTTGGGTATTTATTAGATTTTTCTGAAATATTAAGTTAAATAAAAATGCTATCTAGTTTTCTTTCCATTAATTCAATTTTATCTCCCACATCCTTAGGACTATGGGCATCTGAGGCAGTAATAATTTTAACCTTATATCTTTTCAAAGCCTTTATTAAATCTTCATGCATTCCTAAACTAGCAGTTTGAGGACAGCGCCTTGCTATCCCACTATTTTCTTCAGCATACATTTTACTCATGCTTAAGGCTTTTGCCAGTTTTTCATAATAATCGTCCAAAGGAAAAGAAGGTTTATGTCCAAAAAGCTTTACACAGTCAGGATGAGCAAGGCCTGAGAACAATCCACTTTTTGCTAAATTTATGGACCGTTCAAAAAAGTCTTTATATACCTTGTCCACATCCTCATTCTCCCACAAGTCTACAATATGGTCATAGGCAAATCTATCAGCGTAGTGGACACTTCCCAGCCAAAAATCCAGCTCTTTATTCTTTGCTATATCATAGATAAAGTCCTCAGAATCTTCGAAATAGCAGACCTCAAGGCCAAACTTAATCTTTATTGGATAGTCCTTTTTCCGAACTTCATCTGCTAGTCTTAAAAACTCATCCAAATCCTTTATTCCAGCCCTTCTTTGAAACCACTTAATAATATAGTTACTATGGGTACGGACTGAATCATACATAGGCACATATTCATCAAAAAGATAGGAATGCTCTAATAGCCAGATTTCGTCTAGATTCATTTCCATGGCCCTATCTACAAATTCATCTATCCATTCTTTTGTATAAGCCCCTGCTTCAATATGAATATGCCCATCTATCATTAATAGCTAGCCTCCATTATGCTCTAATGCTACTATCTTACCACTTAGTTGTAAGAGTAACTAATTTATCTACATAATCTAAGATGCTCATTCTCTTTTTTTTAATTCTCCTTCTTAGCCTGTACTCTAAATACATGGCCAGGGTCTAGAGGAGTAAACTTGCTGTAGTTGTTAAGCCTTTCTATTTCACTTACACATGTGCCAGTTTTACTAGCAATAATCCATAGACTATCTTCTTTCTGGCTTGTGTAAACTGTATACCTTAGGTTTTTGGGTATGTCAGATGTTTCGCCGTACTTGTCAAAAGAATAGCTTACATTATCTATCACTTGCTTTCCTGTAAGAAGTTTGCCATTTTCATAATAGGTCCACTTACCTGTGTCATTTAAAGACCAACCATCTGTATTCATCTTGGACTCAACCACTTTAATAAATCTATAAATCATGGCTACTGCCTCCGCCCTTGTTGCAAGACCTTGAGGATCAAAGACCTTTTTGTCTTTACCATTAATAATACCAGCTGAATACAGGTTCTCTACAGCTTCTTGGGCATAGCCACTAATTTTATTACTATCTGCAAAACTCTCATAATCTCGAAGCTTTGGTAAGGTAAAACCTATAGCTTTAGCATAATTTAAAAGCATAACTGCAATTTGTTCTCTTGTTATATTCATATTTGGTGAAAACTTTTTATCTCCTGTTCCATTTGCAATTGCTTTTTCAAAGGCCCATTGAGCATAAGCTGCATAATAGCTAGCTTTTTCCAGGTCAGCAAAATAGGAGATTTTGGCATTATCTTTTTCAACTTGAGCAAGTCTACCTAACACAGTTACAAACATAGCTCTAGTTATATTCAAATTTGGACTAAAGAGGTTTTCACTTGTTCCAGCTAAAAGACCTATACTTGTTAAGTAAGAAATATCTTCTTTTGCCCAATGGTTTTGTATATCAGTAAACTTAAGCCCATTAGACCTGTTGGCAACAGCATACATAGACAAATGGTTTGTTGTAAAATGAAGCATTCCACTTCTTGTATCGTAAAAAGAGCCAATTAAGCCAATAATCTTGCCATCAGGAGCTATATATACAGCATATATGTCTTCTGGTTTTTCCTTGTCTTGCAGGGTATAGGGGATTGAAACTTCAAGTCCTCCAGCTGCAAAATTACTTATTTCTTGCCTATCACCATAGGTTATTTCAATCTCCAATAATGGGCGTCCTCCAATCTTATCTTGTAGGTCATTAGTAAGATCTGTTTCATCCATTTTTTGTACCCTTATGTTTACTTGTCCATTGGCTTGTCTATTTATCTCTTGTATAGCTTCACGGTTTAAACTTAAAGATATTTCTGGATTATCTACCTTTAAAACAATACTATCAATATTCTTACTCAAAATGTAGTTTTGTAGCACTCTTGTTAGGTTAAAATTAACATCATTTACAGCCTCATTTCCTGTTTCAATTTCTATAACTAGGCTAATTCCATTATCTCCATACCCATTTTTACTTGCTTCACTCATGGCACTTTCATAGGCAAATACAAAATCACCTATTTCCATATCTACAAAAGCTTGATTGCCCATAACATCAGCTTCTACCCTTAAAAGAGCATGAGTTGGACTGTTAGGACTAGATGACGGAGGAACTAGGGTTACTATAGAGCTAACCTTATTTGTTTCATCACTAGTCTCTTTTACCTTAACTGTGACAAGACATTGGGCTGTATAATTACCATCTACCGTTGTAACAGTAATAGTGGCAAGACCTCCACTTAAAGCTGTAACCTTACCATTTTGGTCTACTCTAGCTATTTGGGGATTAGAACTTGTCCAGACTACATCCTTGTTAGATGCATAGCTTGGCTTAACACTAGCACTTAAGGTTTCATATGAATTAGCTGAGCTGTCAGCATACAAAGTAAGTTCAGTCTTATCTAGTTCCACCGATTCTGCATCATAAGTTACATAAGATACAACTATTTCTCTTCTTGTGCTGTTGCCAGCTTCATCATAGGATATTACAGTAAACTCTTTTACTTTCATATCTAAATTTTCAGAATAATTAAAAAGACCACCATCCATTTCAAGCAAGACATCATTTATGGTTACCATACAACCAATTTCTGTATAACCATTTATATGGACCTTTCCATCAAAAGCATACAAGCTATCTCTATCTACATTCAAAGATGGTGCTACTCTGTCTACTTCTATAATCACTTCTTCTTCTGAATGATCCCCATTTTCTTTTATTGTACTAATTAGATAGTGATAGGTTCCGTCCTCACTAAAAGTAGGTACAAAGGAAAAGCTAGTATTTGTACCTAAATCAAAAGGCTCTCCAATATCATTTACATAAATCCTTACTTGCGCTTCACTTTCAAGATTAATTAGCATTTCTACTTGGTTTGAATTAGTAGCATAGTAGCTAATTTTTCCTTCATCATCCTTTATGCCATTACTGTTACTAACTAAAACACTTATATTGTTAAGAGAAAAAGCTGGCAAGCTATATAATATGTAATTAGGCTTTCCTAAAATAGTAATCTCTCTTTCTTCTAAAGCTAGATACTCTGACTTAAAGGCTTGAACCTTGTATTTATACTCTCTTTCAAATTCAAGTCCTACCATGCGACCAAAGGAGTCCATTGTAGTGCCTCCTTGAATTATGGTACTTGTTTCATTAGCTGCTTTTACTATCTGAGTAAGTCCTGGTAGAGGGTAATCTTCTTGGTCTAAAATAGTAATAATATAGCCATCAGCTCCATGGACTTCTTCCCAAGACAAGTTAAAGGCTCCATTTCCCATATACTTTGCAGATACAAGATTAGGCTTTTTAAGAGCAGCTGGATTTTCATAGGTAAAGCTATTAGAATCCATTAGATCAATTGTATAGAGCTCATTTGATGAGTCTTTTTTCATAAGTTGTCCAGCAATATAGTAGTCATTACTTTCTAGGTCTTGTGGAAGACTAAGAACAGTTGATTTAGTACTTGCTAAAGGATACTGATCTTGATCTATTGCCATTGTTAAATCCATGGTTGGACTATTACTTACTTTATCCACTAAAACCAGCTTAACAAAGAGATCCTCATCGGCATTACCTATATCATTTAAATTCCAGTTTACACTTAACTTGTTCTTATCCAGGTCATCTATTTCAGCTTTTAGGTCCACAAACTCTGCAACAGGAGCTATTTCTGTTAATTCATAGGCAAGTGTTGTCTCTTGACTATTGTTATTAAAAATATCCTCAACACCTTTAAATTCATATTGACCTTCTTCTACGACTAAATAATTCATTGAAAATTGTCCTAGGTCTAAGTAGTCTTCATGGGTATCAAACCAGTATATGTAGTCCATGTCTAAGGTCTCTAAATAGGCTCCATCTTTGTATACAGCAACTTGGGAATACTTCTTATCAGAAAAGATTGTCGCTATATGGTCAACTCTTGCAAAAGGTGCATCATTTGCAAAAGGAACAAGCATAGGAGTTTTCAAAGCTCCTTTCATAACCATTACCTGTGGCATGTTTGGCCGGTATGAACCTGCCGAAAAGACATTCATCAGTAAAACTTCATCATCTTTCTCAGGCCCTATAGCCATTCTTTTGGTAACATTTACATTAACACCACCACCAATGTTATAGACTACAGTAACTTTACGCTTTATTAATAAAAGATCTATATCTACACTACCAGAAAGTCTTTTTAAGCTAGCTGATAGGGTTAAGTCCACACCAGGTTTACCAAGCACTCCTAGATCTAAATAGGCATAGCCCCGAGCAGAACCACTTATATTAAAGGCTTCTAGAATCTCTTTAATTTGGCCTTCATTCAAAGTGCCTGCTGCCATTGCCTCTATAAGGGCATCTTGAAATTTAGCCCCATATAGATTCATTTTAACTTCAACTCTTCCACCTAAATTTAAAACTCCAACCTCTATTTTTATACTGCCACCAGCATTAAAGTAGAGATCCACAGATTTTTTATTTGTATACTTACTTAACCCACCATCTCTCAAACCAAAGGCTACAGTTGCATCTTCTATCTTTAAAAACTTAAGCACTGTGGCTTCATCAACCGAGGCAGAAAACTTTCCTATCCCAACATTCAAGGTTGTTTCGTCGATGCTGACAAGAGACCCTGTAGCATCAACAATAGCTCCTTTTAGGCTTAAAGATACAGGAGGTATATACTCAAAACCCTTGGTTACTGTATCATAAAGATCGTATATTCCTCCACCAATACCATTTATATATGCAACAATTAAAGGGGGAACTAAAGGCACACCACCTTCACCAATTCTTGCGAAAAATTCTAATTTATCTGGCACAAATATCATTTGGCCATTTTTGGTTGTTTTACCCCACATAAGGACAATCTCGCCTCTTAAATAGAGCATATCAGCTATATCCATTTCTCCTTTAGCTGCAATATATCTATTCTCAGTTTCAGGTAGGGTATCAATTTCAACTAAAACCCCTCCTCCTCCAATAAGATCCCCCAGTCCATCTCCTAGAAGGCCTCCTGGTTTAAACTCTACTTTTGCACTAGCCTTAATGCCAGGTATAACTTGGCTATCCAAAACAACCTGCTCAACATCAACTCCCGCTTCAAAAGAGCCTGCAAGCCACTCAGGAATCCCCAATTCCACTCCTCCACTAAAAGAACATTCTCCATCATAAAGCCTATAGGTGGATAGGTGAGCTTTACCAATAACAAAGTTTATTGAGAAATTATTAATCCCCGTTGTTATCTCAACATCTGCACCTTCTTCATCTAACCTATTGTTTTTATATTTTTTTGTATGGTCTAAAAGAATTTTTATCCTATCATCAGTACCTGTAACTGAACCGGTAATTGCAATATTTTTCCACTTTAAATCCCCTGCTCTAGCTAATATTTCTATGTCACCATTGGGGTTTTGCTTAATTTGCATGGTGCTAGTTCCATTTTCAACATAATAGGTAAGGATATTATTTATAACTGTACCTGATTTTACTAGATATGTTGAAGCTTGAAGCTCAGCTTCTACTATTTCACCACGAAAGACCATTAAAGATTTTGCATTTCCTATGGCTTTTTCAATTTGATTTTCACTATCTAGAGTGTAGATTTTCAAAGCCTTGTCGCTCTCTTGTGCAATAACCATAATGCCATAAGTATCTTGAGAATAGGAAATATTTTCTGTTACCATAATTGAACGCCACTGCGACCTAAACTCATCTTCTGCCACAAATCTAATCTCATAGTGGCCTAGCTGATTAAAAGCACTGACATAAGAGCAGTCAAGAGTAACAAAGGTTTGATTTGCTGATTGTTGCCTAGGTATAGCTATAGTTGTCCAGTTATCCCTGTTCTCATCCTCGTATCTTCTTATTTCTGCCATCACTAGGGGAGATTTTTCTCCTCCGGTTACACCTTGTAGGATTATTTGCTTGTACTGTGAATCTTTGTATAGAAAACCTGGGTATATGCCATCTAAGCTTCTTACCACTCCTTCAATTGCAGCAGGTGGTGGTGACTTGTGAAGATCACGAACTTCTAAACTAGCCAGAATAGGACTCATCCTCTTAATAGAATTTATATCATCAAATATTTCCACAATTGCCCCAGCACCCTCTTCAAAGGGCCAGCTCCTAAATTTTAAAAAGACTTGCTCTGGTCCATCAATCTTGCGCTTGTAGGCAGAATAAGAGATATTTTTACCAGTTTCTTTAACTTTTATACTTATTTCAAAATCTAGAATAATCCCCTCTTGGTCTTTATCCCCTAGATCTTTTGTGTAATATGGTCTATCTAAGGTCAATAGAATTCCTTGGGTGTCTATTTCATGCACAACCCCACCAACCTCTTCCACATTAATCATTCCAATTACAGGCCTTGTATCCCCTGCTAGGCGCATATACTTTTTATTCTCAAGTATGGAATAACCCTTATCCTTATTATTAATTATTAAATAATGGTCAGCATAGGGATCAACATCCTTAATACTCAAATGCCAAGAACCATCTTCATCTTTATATAATTCATCTCCCTTTGTAGCCCCTATCACTTCTAAATCGTCAATACCAAATTTACTCTCATCGTAACTTGGGTCATTAAAGGCAAATATTATTTCTTTATCAGGTCTACGACCAATACTTCCACCATTGCCAAAAACTTTTGTAAATTTTATATATCTTCTAGTATCTGAAAACACATTTATGGGGTCAGCTTGCTCTACAACAACAAAAAACTTATCACCTCTTTGCCAATCTCTTACACTAACAGTAACAACTTGTTGGTTTTTTACTATACCTGCTATGCCTAATAAGCTTCTTTTAGAAGCAAATACACCAGTTCCAGTAAGAGACACACCCTTTACATCAATATAGCTAGAAGGTGGTGAGATAAATTCTTCGTCTGAAGTAGTTTCATAGTGAATTTCAATACTTTCTGTCAGCTTCTCCCCATCTATACCCCCAACCTGGTTAACCTTAACCTTTATGGGAATAATTTCTTTTATATAAACTCTTACTTCTTTTATGGGGTCAGCTAAATTAAGGCCATCAAAATCTAATACTTTAATAGTAATAATGTCCCCATTATCTACCTCAATATCATCAATGGCTACATACCAAGTTCTAGCATCATTGTCTTGATAGTCATCTATAGATACAAGTCTAGCGCCAGTGATTTCTACTTGAGGCCGTGAAAGAGGGCGGTTGAACTCAAGCAGAATTCCTTTTGTGGTTACAATATCTAAAAGCTCTAAAGTTATTGGATCTATCTTTAAAAATCCACCTACCTGTGAAGCTACATACCATATATCTACAGTCAATGCATAAACCACAAGTGTCTTTTCTCGATTTGACTCTTCAAGCACATAGGTGTTTGAATCTTTTATACTTATTGTTATCAAATTTGCTTTTGGTGTAATAGAAGAAAAATTAATGGTCCAGTTCTTTCCGCTACCGACAATTGATTGAATATATGCAATATTTTCTAGTGTTACATCTGAACCACTTAGTTTTCCCACTAATTCAATTTGGTCAATTGTTAATTTGTCAATTTCATGGGAAAAGGTTAACTTTATACCACTTGTATCAACTAACTCTGGACTTCCACCTATCTGCTCCGCTGTATATGTAATTTCATACCTAATATCTTTGTATAGCGTAACTTGGGCACCATTGTTTTCAATGCTAAACCAGTTCTCATCTCCCATCCAGTCGAAAATTGTAAGAGTAACCAAACTACCATTTTCAAACTCATCACAATAAATAAACCACTTTAAGGGGTTATCTTGGTCTTGTTCTATTATTTGATAATTTGCTCCTGTTAACTGAATCAAATCTATAGGTAAATTATCTATCTCTTGGCTAAAGGTTACTTCAATTTTTGAAGAATCTGCCACCTTATCAATTCCATCCTTTTGCTCAAGGGTAACAGAGATGTTTTTTGTGACTTTTTTATACAAGGTAATATCAGTAGTCTCAGTTTTTACCTTAAAATCATCAAAGTCAGCAATTGCTATTTGTGATATTACATGATCTGTTTCTCCGTTAATCTTTGTTAGAAGCACTCTCCACAAAGCCTTATTATTAACATCTTGAACAGGAGTGCCTATATTGGCATTGGAAATAGATATGGCTTCTTTTGGCAAATTATCAACAACAATATTTAATCTTATCTCAATACCAAGGCTATCTGTTATTCCTTTTTCCCCGCCATACTCTTTAGCTGTAAAGTAGATTGTATCTGGAGTGGATGTAGACAAAAGAAAACTTGCAGGGGTTTCACCTGTTCCGGGATTTTCATAATTTTGTTCATTGTAAGGGGGTGAAACAAGAACTAATCCTTCATCAGAGCTGGAAGACACCATATTATATTCTTCTTCATCTTGGTAGAGCCAATTTGTGCCTGTTAGATAAGCTCCAGAAGGCTTGTTCACAAAAACAGAATTAGATACATTGGGCACTCCCAATCTATCTTGGTCTTTTTCAAAATCAGCACCATTTTGGAGAGTTAAAGAAGATGTGGCATCTCCATTAATCTCATTAAAATATATATGAACTTCTCCTACTGTTGCAGGGCCTCCATGAACATGCTTTGATGCCTCACCATAAGCTAAATCATGCTCATTGCCCCCATTTATTACTAGATTAGAACCTGGCTCTATGTTTATATCAACTTTACCAAGAGCAAAAAGACCTGTACCTCCGATAAATAAAGGGCTATCAATATCTGTTCCACAAGACTCCCCTTGTAAAACTAGGTCTCCATTTAAGCCAAGGCTACCCCCATCAGAAAGTATTAATGCATGATTTCCCATCCAAGCTTTTTGCTCTAGGGGTTCACCAATGTAGTGAGAACCTCCATTTATAACTAGGTCTTTTGTCTTTAAAGTACTAGAGATAATAAATCCATTTGTTCCACTTCCTTCTAATCTGAGACTAGCAAAGGATTCGTTTTCTAAATTATATGAATTATCAGTTGAAAGTTTAGTTATAGAATCTAAGGACCTTAATACAAGGGATCTATCATGTATATCTATACCAAATACTGTATCACCATCTCCAGTAAAGTTCACTCTTGCATTATCACCTACTATAAAGGAGTCTGAACTAATATAAAATGGAGCAACTTCTTTACTCTTATTTATAGTAACAGTGGCATTATCCTCAATGGTTAAGGTTGCTGATGCAAATGAAGTTTCTCCAAAGTCTAAATCTGCCGACTCCCCATCTTTAAGAGTTATATCTTCACTTCCATCCCAGATATATGTATAGGTATTTTGTATTTGCAAATTTCTTAAAAGCTTAGCAATCTCTTCTTGTATTTGTAAAGAGGATAAATCCTCTACATAAACAATAATCTCTGGCAAATCTGTTAAGCACTCATAGGCTAACCCTAAGGGTTTAAAGATATACTCTCCTTCTACTTGAGAATCATAATTAGGATGAGAAACCCAATGCATATCTAGGTCTAGCATAACATCATAGTATTCACTAGATGAATCTTTCGTTTTAAACCTCACCATAGACCTTAAAGTATCTGGAAGAATAAGTTGGTCTAGTGAGGTACCTAAATCTACCAATTGATATGCTGTTTCAAATTCTATTGATTCGAAATATAAGATGCTACCACTTGAGCTTTCAAGTTCCGGCAAAAAACTATTCTCATTCTCAGCCCTTGTATTTGCTGGTACCATACTAACAAGCATTATAAGTATTAATATAATTGTTAATGCTCTTTCAAAAATTCTACTTCTTTTCATTCCCCTTTTCCTCCATGGCCTTTGGCTTTTAAGGCTAACATTATCTAAAATTTATTTTCTTTAATTTCCCTTAAATAGGTAGAGCAAATACTCTCAATGGTTACAAAACTCTTTTTACCAATATTTCTCATGTCTAAGAGTTTTTCTGGCTCTCTTTCTAAAATGGAACAAAGGGATACCATGTCAAAAATACCGTTTCTTACTAGCTCTTTTCCTACTTTTTCAACAAAAGCAAAGTTCTTCCAATTGTTACTTCTGATATATCTCATTACTTCATAAGGCATTTGAACTCTCCCACCCTTTTATGAATTCTTCAATTTTTTAATTTGCTATTTGCGAATATAAATCCTCATATACTTTATTTATATATGAAAAGATAGCTGATTCAAAGGGTCAGAAAGGTTGGATTTTTCAACCAAAAATATACTTGACAAATAAAAATGTTTGGACAATCCTTAGGTATGTTATAATTCTAGAATACTTACAAAAATTTGAAAGGATTACCTATGGCTCAACTGCTCAAGATTGGTATATGTGAAGACAATGAGCAAGATATGGATAGCCTTGTTGAATGTATAAAAGATAGCAAAACAAATGTTGATATCCAAACTTTTTCATGTGCAGAACCTCTAATTAATAGCTTTATTCCTGGGACCTTTGACCTTATTTTCTTTGATATATACACAGGAGCTATGTTAGGAGTGGAGGCTGCAACAAGAATAAGGGAAATAGATAAAACAGTGATTATTGCCTTTACAACAACAAGTACAGAGCACACCTTACAAAGTTACAGAGTCAAGGCCCTTGCTTATATTGAAAAACCAGTTACAAAACAAGAAGTATTAGATGTGCTTTTATTAGCCTTAGCAAAAAAAAACAGCTCTTCATATATTTCTCTTATGTCTGGAGGAAAAGAAAAAAAGATTCCAGTGGAAAATATTCATTTTGTAGAGCAAAAAAATCATGCTGTTAATGTATATAAAACAGATGGAATATTGCGCACCAGCCAAAGTGTAAAGTTAGATGAAATTGAACCTTTACTTTCAAACTCCTTTATCCGTTGCCACAATAGCTATATTGTAAACCTAGCCTATGTAAAACAAATTGATTGTGACCTAGCAGTCTTTATAATGGAAAATAATGAAAGAGTGCACATTAGACAAAAAGACTTGAAAAAATCCAAACAAGCTTTTGAAAATTACCTTTTTAACTTATCAAGAGAGGTTTCCAGTGATTAAAAAAATTGAATCTGTTTTTTTGCCAGTTTTATTGGCTTTATTGGTCCTTTTGCTTTTATTTTTCTCTTTAATGTATAAGCAAGCTCTTTTCGTAGAGAGTTTGCCTGTTTATCCAGTTTCTGATGTTATGTATGAATTAGAAACTGGAGACATTTCTGAAATAACTCTTCCTGCCCTTATAGAAGGCTTATCTCCTAGAACAAAAATTATAATAACAACAAAGGTAGAGGTTAAGCCAGAATGGAGCATATACATAAAGTCAGTGTTTGCACCCTTAAAGGTCTATATAAATGATGAATTATTATATGAGTATGGCCAAAGAGACACCTACCCTTGGTTTTTAAATGATCCACCAACTGCCATATCTATACTTAAACTTCCTGAAAATAATGGAACAATAAGCATAAGAGCTGAATATGAATCTCTTACCCAAAGAGACTCCTTGTCTATACCTGCATTTTATGTTGGTGAGCATGCAGCACAACTCAATAGAATGCTAAATGCAGATGCATTTTCTTTTCTTTTTTCCCTAGTACTAATACTTTTAGGCATTATTATGACCATTATTGCAGTAACCTTTATGAGAAGGGTACCCACAGGCAAGTCTTTTTTGTGGCTAGGACTCTTTTCTCTTGCTGCTGGTTTTTGGGTTTTTGGAGAATGTGATTTTGCTTCACGAATTTTTCCCTATCCGTCTGTCTTGTACCTTCTAGATTATATGGGACTGTTTCTAGTTGCAATTCCCTTCTTGCACTTTGGTTTAGTTATGCTATCTCCTAAAAATGACTTGCTCATACGAATAATGCTGTGGGTCCACTATAGTTCAGTTACTATTGCCTTAATTTTACAAGTAACAGGTCTAGTTGATTTCATTAAGACTCTTTATTGGTTCCACATAATAACACCTTTGGCATTTCTACTCATCGCATTTTACCTCTTATGGGAGTGGTTTAGATATAAAAATATTGCTGCCAAAAGGTTTGCATCTGCAGTGCTCTTACTTGCCTTATCAACCCTACTAGAATTAGTTAACTACTGGTTAAGACTAACTCAAGCCTTAACTGTGTTTTTCCAATTAGGTGTCCTCTTATTTATAGTCTTTCTAGCTATTGTTAGTGGCTATTATGTACGGGAGTCTTTAAATGCTTTAGCAGAAAAAAACAGATTAGAACTAGAGATGATTAATATGGAAAGACAACTTTTATTACAAAGCACTCAGTATCAAAAAATGGCAGATGATGAGAATCGTATGAAAAAAGAACGCCATGACTTTAGACATCACCTTCTAGTCTTACGCTCCTATAAAGACAAACAGGATAAACTCGATTCTTACATTGACCAATTAATCAAAAAAATACCTCAATCAAAAAGAATTATCCTATGTGAAAACTATGCTATTAATGCAGTTTGTGGCTATTACTACGATATGGCAGTAAAAGAGGATATTGATATAAAAGTTAAAATAGAAGTACCAAAGGACTTATCTACCAGTATTGAAAGCGACCTAAGCGTTATCATAGGTAATCTTATGGAAAATGCTGTGGAAGCCTGCAAAAAGATAAAAGAAAAGCAAGCCTTCATTAATCTAAAGGCCTTAGAAAACTATGATATTTTATCTATTACCTGTGAAAATTCTTATGAAGAAGAGGTTAGGAAAAAAGGTGACATCTTTTATTCCTCCAAACAAGATAGAGAAGGTATCGGCACCTCTTCAATAATTGCTGCAGCTAAAAAAAATAGTGGTAATGCTAAGTTTACTTATGATAACAATGTCTTTGTTGCCTCTGTATATTTAAAGATAATATAATTTTCTTTACTAAGTTAACTAAATTAACTTTAAAAAAGAGAGCTTATATAAGCACTCATAAACCCTCTTTATAGTCATAAAATATCATTTACCATCAAATCTCTAAAGTTTCTTTAATAAACTCTTTTAATACAGGTAGAACATCCTCTTCAAACCAAGAATTCTTCTTTAGCCATCCTAGATTCAAAGGAGAAGGATGGACTAAGGGAAAATGAGTAGGTAGAAATTCCTCAAAACTCTTAACAGTTTCTGTTAAGGTTTTTTTAGTGCTTTCACCTAAATAGTACTTTTGTGCATAAGCTCCTACTAGGATAATCGCTTTAATATTAGGCATTTCATCTAATAATAAGGGATGCCACTTCTCAGCAAAGCCCTTTCTAGGAGGGGCATCACCAGACTTAGCTTTACCAGGATAATAGAAGTCCATAGGCATTTGGGCAATTAAGTCAGAATCATAAAAAATCTCTCTAGATATACCCATCCAATCTCTAAGCCTATCTCCACTTAAATCATTCCAATAAAGTCCTGTTTCTTCTGCTATTCTACCAGGGGCTTGGCCAACAAGTATTATTTTCGAATCTCTTGATACCTTGTACAAAGGCCTTATACCTCGTTCAGTAAAAGACATATTATCAGGATCTTTCATAATATCTTTTTCTATCTTCTCAAAAATATCCATTGCCAATCCTTTCTCTATTCCCAAAGATAAGCAGTCATTGTCAAAGATCCCATTTCAGCTTGTCTGTTATATACACTTATCTTATCATCTTTATCTGAGGCTCCAAGAGTATATAAAAGGGGATAAAAGTGGTCTGGTGTTGGTACTGCTAGTCTTGCGACATCCCCCATTTCCCTAAAACTTAATATATTGTCATGATTCTTTTCCATGATATTTTCATATATAAAATCATCAAACTGATAGGCCCAATCAAAGCCTTTATTTTCCATGTTCCAGTCAACCATTCGTAAATTATGGACAATATTACCTGTACCAAAGATTAAAACACCTTTTTCTCTTAAGCTCATAAGTTCTTTACCAATCTTGTAATGGACACTAGGTGGAGCATAGGCATCTACACTAATTTGAAAAACTGGTATATCTCTTTTTGGATACATATGCACAAGTACTGACCAGGTCCCATGGTCAATACCCCAGACGTTGTCATAAATTGTATCTATTGAAATTAAGTCTTTAGCTAAGCTTGCAACTAAAGGAGATCCTGCTACATCATAATCTATTTCATATAGTTCTTTGGGAAAGCCATACATGTCATATATGGTTTTTTCTTCTTTGTCATTGTTGACTCTAGTATCTCTTGTATACCAGTGGGCTGATACAGATAGTATCACGTCTGGCTTGGGTATTTTTTTTGCAATTTCTTTCCAAGCTCTTGTATACTGATTATCCTCAATTGCATTCATAGGTGACCCATGGCCAACAAAAAAGACAGGCATTCTACTCATAACGTATCCTCCAATAGAAGATTAATACTTACATATTAATTGTACAGGAATTTAGCTATTGATGGAAACTATATTGATTCTTTAACAAACAAAAGGGGAAAAATAGAATATTTAACTTATACATGCAATTAGAGATTCTATATAAAATATCCCCGCTTACGCGGGGAACACCGTGCTGTTTTAGGACTGCCCGTATCATCCTTAGGATCACCCCCGCTCCTGCGGGGACCACGTTGAAGACCCTATTTTATTGAGCTAATTCCCTTTGCACTAGTAAAATCATATAGCAAACGGCAAACTATGCATAGCGAAAAAGCTAGTTACATAAGCTAATATTCTTCAACATATTACAAAATCCATACTTTTTTACAAGATTCTCAGTTATAAGGAAAACTCAAAAAGGTTGAAAGCAAAATAAAGGATAAAACAAATATTGTTAATCTCATTAAGATTAGTAATATGGGAGAAATAAGAAAGAATTAGCCCTTCGGTTAGTCCAAAGGGCTTATATTCCTAAACTATTCTAATGCATTCACCATGCCCTGTTGCAATAAACTTTATATCCTCTTTTTTCAAATCATCTATTAGTTTTTCTCTTTTTTCTTTATCTGGAACCTGATCTTTGGTAATCCTATCCAGTTCTTTATCTAGAGTACTTTCCAACACTTTGCCACCAGAGTTACCAAATCTTATCATTAGGTCACTAGAAAACAAGGTACCTCTTTTTAAATCGAATAATAACAACCCTTCCCATAAATGCATTTCAGAGGGATACCCTATAAATTTAAAATCTGTATCTCCAATTCTAAGTGTACTTTTAGCCTCTTTTACTAAAACATCACTAACAAGGCCAAAGCCATCTAGTTGTCTAGCTGTGACCTCTGAGGCTATTACTTTTGCACTTGGATATTCTTTTAATATAAGTCCAACTCCACCACATTCATCTGCTTCAAAATGTGAAACAAATATATATTTAAGCTCTTTGTTGCCTAGCACTTCTTTTATCTGAGGTATTATTGCTTCTGCCTGCTTTTTATTGCCAGTATGTACTAATATTGGCTCATCAATATCTATTAAGTATTGATGGAATGTTAAATCTATTAGTGGTATATAGCTTGTAAATTGATATAGGTTATCAAATTTTGCTTTCATTTTTTTGCCTCCTGATATTATAAAATCATGTATTCGTGACATGATTTTAATTTGTATCTCCTATTATAATTCCATCTATTGTCTTATCAACTGTTTTTTCTATTTTAATAAGGATAAAGTGATTTCTTTCTTATACCATCTATGATGCTGTGAATTATGGCTATAGGAAAGTATAAGAGGATTGCAAGAATAATTGAAATTTCATAGAACAAAGAAGTCTTTCCGGATGGTTTCCCTTTAAAGCGATTAACTAATGCAGAGATAGCAATACCATAAATGTTTCCAAAGCTAATCATTCGAATAAATGCTAAAATAACCATGGCTTTTTCATGACCATACTCATTTTCAAATCTTTCCCATGCTTCTTTTGATACTTTTCCTTTTTCATCTGCATAATGTTGTGCAAACATTATTGCAACAAGTTCATCTTTAGGAACATCCCCAATTTCACCACTTAAGATAGTTTCAATTTCTTGTGGACTCATACCCTCTTCTAGGGCAAATTTGGTGTGTGCATAGGAACAAGCTTCACAACCATTAACCTCAGTAACCGCTAACATAATTCTTTCTTTAAAGTGGGAAGATACAAGTTCCTTTTTACGATTTAACCTAAGATGCTTTACACTTCTAAACATCAGTACTAGGGACTTATAAAAGTCTTTATGGCTATATATTTTCTTGTAGTATCTAAACTCCATTCTTGTAACTCCTTGTTATAGAGTAAATAAAATAAAATGAAGAAATACAATCTGTATCAAAGAAAAGTTTTTTAGTCATACTTTTCTTCCTCTTCATTAACTAGACCATAAACTATGTCACCTCTAAATCCATCTAGTAGCAACTCCTCATATTTTCCATTTGATATAAGTTCTCTATTTTT
Organism: uncultured Clostridiaceae bacterium; assembly: GCA_964563155.1. Classification (GTDB taxonomy): domain Bacteria; phylum Bacillota; class Clostridia; order DUPQ01; family DUPQ01; genus DUPQ01. Next base: position 21,038 of record CAZLVL010000014.1, read on the forward strand.
TAAATCTTCTACCAGCTTTACATATTTCCCCAATGTAGCATATTGCTTATCTTCCGAATTGTTAATATATAACCTGTTACTATAGCCAAGACTTCTAGCAGTGACAATTATTCTACTTTTCATTGTCTCTGCTTTTTCGTAGCTTAAGAATTTATCATTTACTAATCTCCAAAGCATAGCCTGCCTACTCATGCCATAAAACTGCTCAGTTTTTACAACATCATCTATTTCAATATTATTCTTTTCTTTTTTTAGTTCATTTTTCACAAAATACATCAAGGATTCATAGGGTGCCAAAAAATATGATGCAAACATATCTGCTTCTTTTTCCATAGGATCTTTATTGACTTCTAACTCTGGAGTACAAACAATACTTTTAAAATTGTCATGAAAAAACAAGTGATAGAGCTCATGGGCTATAGTAAAACGTTGTCTGCCAAAAGTTGAATTAGAGTTAATTCCAATTATTTTATTCTTTCCATCTCTTATACAGATTCCACTTACCCTATCGCTCATAGGATAAAATACAATTGTAAAATCATCTCTGTTATAAATTAAGGAAAATATATCTATTGGAGAATGAGCATCTTGACCAAAATCCTTTCTCAAACTAATAGCTTCAGAATTAAGCTCTATTTTTTCTTTCACTCTCATTCACCTCCAGTAGACTTTCCATAAAGCGTAAATTAAGTGCTATTTTATTCATAGCAGCAATTGTATTCAAATCTTCTACTGTAATCCCTTTGGCTCTCAAAGCTATAGGTATCTGAATAATTTCACAAGATTCCTTCGTAAAACAGTCTACTGAGCACCCAAATAAATCTGCGGCCTTTTCTAGTATTTCTATACTAAACTGCCTTTCATTTTTTTCACATTTTGAAATATAACTTTGGTCCACACTCAAATATTCAGCTATTTGACTTTGGGTAAACCCACTTTTATTACGCAGATCATTAAATCTTTTACCTATAAATTTAAAATCTAACATTGTTATGCCTCCCATAAGAAGATTGTATATTAAGTTTGTCATAAATTCAATTCATTATATCTCAAATAATATGACAATAAGCTATAACCTGATTTTCTTTATCTTGATATCCGTAACATTCTTAAGTTGTTTAATATTTGTATAAGGTAATATATAAAAATTTGGTAAGCAAGTTTATCTTAGAGAATTCAACTATTTTTCTTTCTCTAAACTAATCAATATTATGCTCAAAGATACTAATACAATGGAGATTATTGTATTAATACCCATTAATCGTTCTTTTAAGAAAATATAGGATAAGAGGACTCCAAAAAGTGGAATAGTAAACTTATATATGGTTACCCTGCTTACAGAGTTGTATTTTAATAATATAGTCCATATGGAAAAGGCAGCTGCTGATACAAAGCCTAAATAAAGTAATAGGGCTAAGCCTTTTGCACTAAAGACCATTTCATTTGTCCCACCTGCTAGACCTACCCCAATTAAAAAGATTGAACCAATAAATAACTGGTATCCTGAAATTAAAAAGGCATCTATATCCTTTGTTAACTTCTTAGTATAAATTCCACCAATCGCCCCCATGAAACTAGATAATATTATGAAACCATCGCCCATAAAATTAAAACCAAGTTCACTACTAGCATTGGCCAGATTAATTACAACAACACCCATAAATCCTAAAATTAGACCAATTACTTTTTTAATATTAAGCTTGTCATTTTTAAAAAACAAGGGGACTAAAAGAACCGAGAACAAGGTATTGGTTGCAGCTAAGATAGATCCCTTAGTACCTGTAGTGTTAGAAAGTCCAATATAGAAGAGGATGTATTGAATGGTTGTTTGAACAAGACCTAAGCCAATAAGATAGTAAAGGTTTTTTCTACTAAGTTTTAATTTCCTTCTTGTTATTAGACAAAAAGCAAAAATCAATAAAGATGAAAGAAGAAACCTTAGACCTGCAAAGGTTATTTTTTCAAAACTTGATGTTATTGAGAATAGTTCATACCCTATTTTAATTGAAGGAAAGGCACTTCCCCATAAAAAACAAGCAAATAGGGCAAATAGTGCCAACATGTAGTATTTAGTAAATATATTTTCATTGGTTCTTTTCATAATACTTCTTTCCTCTTACTTATATACTATACCAAATACTTAGATTATGTGTGCTACATGAAAATATGAAAAGCATCTAGTTCTTGTTTACAGGAAAATACTCTGTAGTTTTACCATCTACCTCTTCACTAAATAATCTATTATCAGACCAATTGAAAAATAGATATGGCCTTAGACTATTATCTTTGGGAATTAGTTGAATAAAATCATCACCTAGCGCAATACCGTATTCACTTTGGCCCCAAAGTTCATTTCCTTCATATACAAGTACATCTCTTTCTTGGAATACTAGAGTTCTTTTTTTATCCTTACTTTCTAGCTTGTTTTGTAAGAAATTATATAAATCCCAATCAACATCCCCTGTCTCTATAAAGGTATCATTTTCTTTTTTGGCTAGATTGATAAAAAAGTCATATATCTTAGCATTAGCTTCATCACTTAATAAAGCACCTCTATTATCTGATGCATTAATTCTTTCACCAGAAGCATAAGTAACTCTTATACTAGCTCCTAGATCTTGGGGTATGCCTATAGCTCCTCTGTTTATGCCATTAACACTTGCAACTTGGTACTGGTCAAGAATGCTCTGAAGGCTTTCAAGAGTTGTTTTAGAGGTTAAAAAATCAAAGCTAAAACTGTCGTCACTTCCTTTTCCATACCCAGACCCTATGCACCTTACTTCATCACCTTCAACCTCTAGATTAAAAGTGCAGTAATTATATATTGTGTCTCTTCCAAATCGATGATTAGCATCATAAATTGAAAAAGCATATTCAAAAGAATTAATATCCTTTGAAGTAATAGTTTTAGGTGCTAAATGGTTGGTTCTATCAAATGAACCACCTGTTTTCTCTTTTTTATTCTTGAAATGGGGTATTATAATGAAGAATATTAAAAGTAATAGTATTGCCAATACTGCTACGCGTATAAAAATAACATTAATCCTTTTCACAAGAATCCTCCTTGAATAATAGCTCTACACAAATCTGTTTATTTATTTTTCCTTGTTATTATGATTCTATCATCTTTACACATAAAAAAGATAAAATATTGAATATTTGTGGCATTAGCCCTTAATTTACTAATAAGATTTTACTTACTTAATTGAAGAAGTAGTAAATTTAACTTGCAATATATTAGTCAACTTCTAAAGTTTCCCATACTTTCTCATGATTATAAGTTTTTTCATTAGTAGCTTCTTCTAAAGATTTTAATATCCTAGCTTCATCAAGTTGTAAATCATTTTCAATCTTTTCTAGAACCGCCTCTCTTATAAAAGCTGATAAATCTAAATTATTAATAGAGACATATTCTTTAATAAGCTGCTTATCTTCTTTCTTAACCCTAAATAAAATTTTGGACATAAAAATCTTCCTTTCGTACCCATATGATGCACACCATTAATACTGAAAACTTACTAAAATAACACAACTACTACCTAAGTCCGTTATAGACTACACTAAGTTACATTATTTATTGTTCGATAAAGTTAAAAAGTCATAAGCTTCTTTCAGTATCCGCTTAGAATTCTCAAATTGGAAAGCCTTCATTGCTTCTTCATAGGTCATTAGAGAAGCAGAAAGCAGTTCTTCTTCTTGGAAAGCTATATCTTGGTCTTTATACTCTGCTAGAAAATATATTACTCTTTTCATTGTATTTTTTTTCTTAGGCAAAGGATGTTCACTAATAGTTTTAAAACCAGGAACAATGTTTACTTTTAAGCCAGTTTCTTCATAGATTTCTCTTATAGCTGTTTCTTCTTCTCTTTCATCTTTCTCCATATGGCCTTTAGGAAATCCATAATAACCTTCAATGGATTTTATTATGACAAACCATATTTCATTATTTACTCTGGTATAAACTACGCCACCACAGGATATTTCATATTTCATTTAAAACCTCACTATATTTGTTTAAACATTGTTAGAGCACATTCTCTAATGTCATTGGGATTAATCATATTATATTTTTCTTTTACTGCATTAAATACTCAGCTCACCCACATAAAGCTCAGAAGCACAATGGACACAAGAAGCATTCTTACCAAGATAATCGCATGTTTCTCCTTTTACAGTCCCACTATTTTCTTTGTTTTCAACAATAAAAGTTACATCATTTCTGTATTCTTCACAAAATACTACTTTTTTATCCATTTCAATTCTCCTTTGTTTTTAAACTTTTCTAAATGAATAAAAGACTGGCTTATTTCGCTTATGAAAAGAGATAACCACCCTTCTTCATCTCCTACCTAACACTAGTTAGTCAAGATACAAAGCAAAGTGGACCTGCTGAAGCAACATTAACAATGCAATGATACGCTAATTAAATTTACCTGTCTATATTATGCACTAATTAGTGCATTATCTTGCATATTAATATAATATAGTTGAATTAGTCTTTGGAAATATCATTAATTATAATCAAGCACAGTACTCGGTCAGGTTAGTAAGTGCTCACTATATAGGCTACTTAACTCATCTAGAAAACAATTGAACAATCACAACTTCAGGTCTATTATTTATCCTTATTGGAATTATACTATTTCCAAGACCACGGCTTACAATCATTGTGGTTTTATCCTTATTGTATTCACCTGAATCATACTTAGGAAAAAGTCCTTGATTGGGTGCAATAAGTCCACCTATAAAGGGAAGCCTAAATTGTCCACCATGAGCATGACCACTTAATACTAAATCGATCCTATGTTCAACATATGCATCAAAAGCTTCTGGCCTATGGGATAAAAGCACCTTAAAGCCATCTCTTAAGTCCATTTTTCTAAGCCTAGTGTATAACCTGCTGCTTGGAAGGTTGGTATGCCAGTCAGAAAAATCAGGGTCATCTAGGCCAATTAGAAAGATACTTTCATTACCTTGATTTATAGCTATCATATCATCATGTAATACAGTAACTCCTAGGCTTTTTAATTTATTTTCAAGAGTCTTATATTGGTCTCCAATCCAAGCTTCGTGGTTACCTGTAACAAAGTAACAAGGAGCAATTTTAACCATTTCTTCTACAAGCTTTATAGCAATATCTAAGTTTGTTCGATGGCAGTCTATCAAATCACCAGTAATAACAATAATATTAGGATTTTCCTCATACAAGATCTTGATTATTTTAGAATTATCCTTTCCAAATTCAAAATTATGTAAATCTGAAATCTGGGCAATTTTATATGAATCAAATTCAGTAGGTAGAGTTTTCTTATTTATTTCATAGTAGCTTGTACCTATTGTTAGATTTCCCCAAAGAGTTGTAGCTATAAAAACAACGAGTAATATAATAACTATACTCAAAATTATTTTCTTTGACCTTTTATTACTTTCTAGTTTTTTAATAAGCTATCTCCTTTAAAACATCTCTCTCTTTATTAAGCCAAAATTCAAAAAGGTAGAAAGGAATATATAGAATATTCATTTCTTCGTTAAACCCAATATTTTTCATAGATACCCTGCATGAGAATTTTGATTTATTATTCTTAATAAAATTAACAAAAGACTTTGACTGAGTATTACTTGCTGATTTAACCTCAATAGGTGTAATTTGGGACTCATAATTTATTATAAAGTCAATCTCTGCATGCTGATTAGGTTCATAGTAGTATGCCTTTTTCCCATTTGTTTTTATCATCTGTGCTATTAGGTTTTCAAAAATAACACCCTTGTAACTGCCTAATTTTTCAGATAGTAAATCTGCAATTATTTTCTCATCAAATTGAGAAATCAATAAACCAGTATCATTCATATATACCTTAAATACAGGCAATTCAGAATAGGCCTCAATAGGCGATTGAATTTGACTTAGCCTATTAACCTTTATTATCAAGCCACTATCTTCTAACCATCTTAAACTAGAATCATAATATCTAGCACTATATCCCTTTTTTATTAACGAATATTGGAATTTTTTATTCTCTTTTGCCAGTTGTAATGGTATTGACTCATAACATTCCCTTGCTTTAATTCTATCGCTACCACTAGCATATTTTGCCATATCATGTGTATAGTCTTGAACAATACGTCTTTGAACAGCCAAAGATTCTCTATAGTTTTTATTTTTCAAATAGGTACTAACCACCTCTGGCATACCACCTACAATCAAGAAGTCTAAAAGGATTTTATTCATTTTTTCATGTAGAGCCTCCTGCAGCGGAGACTTATCTATTAAGGATTTATTTAATAAATCAATAATAGTTTGCTCAACTCCAAGCGCCCACAGATACTCAATAAATGTTAGTGGCCTCATATCCCATATTTCAACATAACCTACTGGAAAAGATGGTGTAGATGAAATGGCAACACCTAAAACACTGCCAGAACAAATTATGTCTAAGGGAAAATCTTCTGCTAAGAATTTTAGGGTAGTAAGGGCATCTGGACTTGCCTGAATTTCATCTAAAAATAACAAGGTAGTTTTATCAAAGGGGGTGTCCAGGTAGGTAAGCTTTAAATAGTTCAATATCTCTTTTGGATTTCTTGTAGACTTAAACAAGTCCACATATTCAATTTCCCTTTCAAAATTAATCTCTATTAAATTCTCATAGTTTCTTCTGGCAAACTCTCTAATACTATACGTTTTTCCTACTTGTCTACTCCCCTTTATAATCAAGGGTTTTTTATCATCACTAAAATACCAATCATCAAGTCTTTTATCAATTAATCTTTTCATACCTTATTCTCCCCTTTAAACATAGCATAAGTTATAAATAAATGCAATATGCAGTTTTTTATAGGTTAATTTTATGCAATTTGCAGTTTTTTATAGGCTCCACCTCTCTTACCCTTTTTTATATATATCTTTTCCTTACAAGAGATACCAATTGCTTGATATAATGGTCCTAATATGTTAGCCTTTATAGGTATGATATTTATACTCGGTAGGTAAGGCTACTACGAGGATATGGATTACTGCCGCGAAATGGTGGAGACACTATAAGCTGGTATCAACAGTTGCTGTCGTTTAAGGCTTCAACTAATGTAATTTCACCGCCTCGCAGAGCTAAAGCTCAAACGAGACAGCTTATGACAATATGCTCTATGCGTCTGTTTGAGACACACAGAGTTTTTTTAAGGAGAAAGATAGTTGGACCCCCATAGTTGTAAATTTTTTATGGAATATTTAAGAAAAACAAGAAAGTTATATAATGGCGAAAACTGAATTGGAAGAATATAAATAATTTAGATTTCACATACCACTAGATAACTTTAAGAAAAGTGGTTTTTTTGTGCCAAAAGAGAAAATTTACAGACACCTTTTTCCGGTTTTATACAGATAATTTAGTAATGGAGGCAATGGATATGGAATTTGAAAGAATAGAAGAATTAATTAATGAAAAAAAATACGTCCAGGTAAAAGAAATTTTATCTGAAATGAATGAGGTTGACGTTGCTGAGCTTTTAAAACCATATAACCCGCATATGACTCTCTTGCTCTTTAGGATGTTACCTAAGGACTTAGCAGCAGAGGTTTTTGCAAGATTCTCTACTGAACAGCAGATGGATATTATAAACTCTATTACTAGCGAAGAATTAAGAAACATTGTTGACGAGTTGTTTTTTGACGACATGATTGACTTAATAGAAGAAATGCCTGCCAATGTTGTTAGCAAAATCTTAACCCACACAGATAAAAAAGAAAGAGAACTTATTAATGAATTCTTAAAATATCCTTCTGATTCAGCAGGTGGCTTAACAACTATTGAGTATGTGAATTTAAAAAAATCTATGACAGTTCAAGAAGCAATGAAGCATATAAAGGAAGTAGGTCTTAATACTGAAACAATCTATACTTGTTATGTCACAGATAAAAATAGAATCCTAGAAGGAATTGTATCTTTAAAAGATTTAGTAACTTCAGATGACCACATAATAATTGAAGATATTATGGAAACTGACATAATAAAAGTAAATACTCATCTTGACCAAGAAGAAGCTGCAAATATCTTTAGAAGGTATGGCTTTTTAGCCCTACCAGTTGTTGATAATGAAAACAGATTGACTGGAATTATAACTGTAGACGACATCATGAATGTTATCTCTCAAGAAGCAACCGAGGACTTTCAAAAGATGGCTGCTATTTCTCCTTCAGATGAAGAATACTTAGATGTAAGCATTTGGAAGTTGGCAAAAAACAGACTTCCTTGGCTGCTAATCTTAATGGTTTCTGCAACCTTTACAGGAAGAATTATGGGCAGATATGAAGATGTTTTAATATCTATTGCAATTCTTGGTACCTTTATACCCATGTTAATGGATACGGGAGGAAATGCAGGCAGCCAATCTTCTACCCTAATAATCCGTGGATTAGCAATAGAAGAAATTAAGGTTAGCGATGGACTTAAAATACTCTTTAAAGAATTTGGAGTATCCATGATAGTTGGCTTAATTCTAGCAATAATTAATTTTTTAAGACTATTGGTAATAGAAAGAGTTGGAATACTAGTAGCAGTAACCGTATCTATAGCCTTAGTTGTAACAGTTATTCTTTCTAAGGTAATAGGTGGAATTTTACCAATATTCGCTAAAAAGTTAAAGATGGACCCAGCAATTATGGCAGGTCCCCTAATCACAACCATTGTAGACGCCTTAAGCTTATTAGCATATTTTGCTATTGCAACTGCTATGTTGGGACTATAACTACAGCTAAAATTAAATTTAAAATATTTAAAGGAAATCATGCACATCATTAATCTTGATTTAGCTTCATTTAGGATGTTTTTTCTAAAGCAAAAGTCTATGTTATAATTTCCATATAGCAAATTAATAAACAAGTAAATATTTCTTAGAATTCATAAGAAAGGATCTCATATTTATGAAAACAAGTATGACTGGCAAGGAAAGATTGACCAGAATATTTCAAGGAAAAGCTGTCGATCGGCCTTCTCTTAAATTGTGGGGACTTAGTATAGATCAACCTATGCTAGCTCCTGCATATAAGCCTGTATATGACCTTGGTTTAGAATTAACAGATATTGTAGAGCAAGCAAGAGGTCCTTTTAATACTCTATTTGGTTCTAGCAATAATCACCTTATGAGTTATGAAGATAAACCAATAACAGGAAGTCACTGGATTGACCGTTATGAGTATATTAAATTACCAGATAGGACCTTAAGATCCATAAAAAGATATAGTAGCATTGGTGAACCTGGCTATACTATGGAATATATGCTTAAGAGTTCTAGTGATATAAAAGCTCTTTTAAAGTTACCTTATGAAAATTATCCAATTGATTTTAATACATACCAAGCAAAGCTTAATAAAGTTGGCGATAAAGGGATTGTATACTATTCATTGGACCATGGGGCCTATGCCCTAATTAGAAATATGGGCTCTGAGCTTTTTGGCTTTATGACCTTAGATGATAGGGATCTATTAAAAGAAGCTATTTTAATATTTAGAAACAGAATATTGGAACAAACTAAAGCAGTTTTAAGCAAGAAAGCAATACCTTTTTTTGGCTGGGTAGGCCCTGAATTGTGCATTCCTCCACTTGCTGGAATGAATGATTTTAAGGACTTTGTATTTGATATGGATAAAGATATTTGTGACACTATCCATAATGGAGGAGGCTATGTTTGGCTGCATTGCCATGGTAATGTAAAAAACTTATTAAACCCCTTTGTTGATATGGGTGTGGATGTACTAAACCCTATTGAGCCGCCTCCTCAAGGAAATGTAACCTTAACAGAAGCTATAGAGATTGTAGGAGATAAAATGGGCTTAGAAGGAAACATTGAGATTAGCTCCTTGCTTCTTAGCGAAAGTGAAGAGGATGTAAGAAAGATTGTTTATGAAGCTGTTCTAGAAGGAAAGAAATCTAGTAGATTTATCTTATGCCCTTCAACCAGTTATATGGAGTACCCTAGACCAAGTGAACAATTCATAAAGAACCTATTAGCCTATTTAAGATATGGGTATGAATATATAAATACCCCTTAATGGGCAAGGTACTATAAAAAATGACCAAGTCTATTAAGTATTCTTTCTTTTACTTGGTCATTTAATCTATATTTAATTCTCATTAACAAAACTTAATATCTTGTAAGTTGTTGTTTATCTCTAAACTTCACTCAAAGGTATACTAAGGTCTGCAAATCTCTTTGGGTCCAAAGCTTCTTTTTTGTTTAAAATGCTTTCCACATCATTTCTGTTTTCAAACTTATTAACAAAAAGTATTGCTAAAGGATGGTTATCGGCATCTACATAAGAGACTGCAAATTTACCATCCTGCAAGGAGCCTCTTAAAAAGGTCTTATCCCAACTTCTTGTGTTTCCTAAATACTCAAAGCTTTGATCGTATTGGTCTGTCCAAAAATATGGGTATACATTGTATTCACTGCTTTCTTTATTAATAATATTTTTTGCAATAGAAGCTCCTTGGCTCCAGGCATTTTCCCAGTGCTCAACATGAATTAAGTGGTCTTTATAGGGCCATTTAACTATATCTCCTCCAGCATATATATCATCTAAAGAAGTTTCACCATATTTATTAACTACAATACACCCATTTTCCATCTTAACATCCAGTTCAAAAGGTAGGTTGGGTATAACTCCAACTGATACAATCACCATATCAGTCTTAATGGTCTTTCCAGTTTTTGTTAGTATGGATGTAACATTACCCTTGCTATCTTTATTAATTTTTTCTGTCTCTTCATCAAACATAAATTTTGTATTATGAGATTCATGCATATTTACAAAGTAGTCAGAAACTTCTCTACCTAGAATATTTTCTAGGGGTCTTCCCTCTTTAACCAAAACTCTTACATTTTTACCAAGTTGATTAAAGGTTGAGCTAAGTTCTAGGCCCATAAAGCCTGAACCAATTATTGTGATATCTTTGGTGTCCTTAACCCAATTTTTTATCTTTTGGGCATCTCTAAATTCCCGTAGATAGAAAACACCATTTGCATCATCACCATCCAGCTTTATTATCCGCAATTTGGATCCTGTTGCAATAACCAGCTTATCATATGGGATTGTTTCATTTTGGTTGGTTGTAACTGTTTTATCTTTCCAGTTAACAGAGTCTACCTTTGTATTTAGTTTTAAATCAATTCCATTTTTCTCATAGTAGCTTTTTTTCTTTAAAAGGGGTGGATCAACTTTTTCTGCATCTTGCATCCAATCCTTAGAAAGTGGGTAAGTATTATATGGAAAAACATCTTTTTTATCAATAAGAGTAATATGGCCATCAAATCCATTTTTAATTAATTCGATGGCAGTATAAGCACCTGTAATAGATGCACCAATTATAATTATTCTGTCTTTCATTTTTTTCACCTCTTTTTCAAAAGTAGAAGGTAAATTTATCTTACTACCTACAATACAGTTATACCACTTTTACATATTTCTAACAAATTTTCATCAAAAGATACCTGTATCTAGATAAACTTTATCGTGATACAGCAATGGGGAAGATTTACTTTTTGTCTACATATAATCCAAAAATCACACTATTATACACAATAGTGTGAGAAAAATCACATAATTATATGTGTTTATGTGATTCTACTCAATTATCTCTATTCAAAAGTATTACATAACTTATGGCAGTGGCTGGCTTAAGTATGTGTTACGACTAAATTGCAAGAAGATATCTACAATTTCTTCTTTTGATATCTTATCTTGTGGTAACAATTTGCCATCCTTATCTTGAAATAGATTTATACCACATGCCCATTGCATGGAAGAAATGGCATATTCACTGACCTCTTTTACATCCTTGTACGATAAGATATTTGTATCTTCTCCAAGTGAAACATCATAATTCTTCAATTTTGCATAACGATGTAGTATAACTGTTAACTGCTCTTTTGTTATATTATCATCTGGTCCAAATTTGGAATTTGAATAACCTAAGACAATACCATTATCAGCAGCCCAGCCAATGGCTTTATTATAATAGCTGTCTGGTAAAACATCTTTAAAACTACTATTTTCAGACTCTGGTTCACCATCATATGTATATAAAAGAGAAGCTAGCATACCTCGGGTCACTGATTCAGAATTTGACCTATCTATACCCACAATACCCCAACCACTTTCTAAGTCCACACCTAGTATTCCCAAATCTTGGGCAGATGCATATAATATGGCGCGAACCTGAGCTGGGGTAAGTGAAGGTGAATCAATTAATAATTGGGCACATAAGCCTGAAACATAGGCACAAGCATAAGATGTTCCACTTCGTATTATTGGCTTTGTATCATTGCGATGGGAAATGGTCTCTAAATTTGCTCCTTTAGCTAAAACTGAAACACCATTTTGTTGGGAAAAATCTGCAACTGCAAAATCTTCTTGTAGGTTCTCTGCTGCCCCAACACCTAATACTGTGTTATAGATTGCAGGATAATATTTTCTATCAGGATAGGTCAAATTATCATTTCCCACTGCTGAAACTACTACTGCCCCTTTTTCTTCAGCATACAAAAGAGCTAGGTGTAGTTCTTCTGATTCAGTGGAAACACCCATACTAATATTTATTACCCTACAATTATATATATCAACTGCATCATATATTGCTTGGCTCATCATCGAGATATCACCAACTTTAGATACACCAGAGACATACCTATCATAGGTCACTAGGGGGACCACAAGAGCATCAGGACAAGAGCCTTCTATACCAAGTTTTTTTGAACCAAGAACCATACCTGCTGTTGCAGTACCATGACCAATACGGTCTTTAGTATCTTGATCTTCAAAAATATAGTTTTTACCTATTTCTACTTTGTTAGTATCAATATGCTTGGTTGAAATGCCAGTATCAATAAAGGCTATACGAATGGGTTCAATTTCACAAACACCCTCTACTAATGGGTTAATTGACAAAATATTACCTATTAAAGCAAATATACATATTAGCAATATAAGTTTACTTTTCCTATTCATACATATCCTCTTTCTTAAAAGCTTAATATTTATTCTCCAATTCAAATATCTAATACCTAATTCTTCATTGCCTCTCTAATTAACAATTCAACAAGTCTCATGAAGACAGTACAATTCTCTCCCCTATTAGAACCTGTCCTTGGGGCAAAGCTATTGTCGGGAAGCCCTATTACAAGTCCTGCAGCTTTACAAAACTCCACATCCTCAAGTGCCCAGTCTGAGATTTCATTTGCATCTATAAAGGTAAAGGAATTGTTATCAGCGTTTTCTGTGTTTTGCCCTATCTTTATAAATCTTGCATATCTGGCAATCATTGCACACATTTGCTCTCGGGTAACCAAGTCATCTGGTGCAAAGGTATTTACTGTCATCCCATTTACAATTTTGTTTTCATTTGCCCATGCCACAGCTTTTTCATACCAAATACCTGAAGGGACATCCTGGAAAGTAACTTTATTCTTAGGCTCAGGTTGACCTGCTAATCGATGCAGCACTGTCACAAACATTGCTCTAGTCATGTTTGTGTTTGGTGCAAATTGATTATCTCCCATACCTATGAAGAGTCCTCTTGCAGCCATAAAATCAATGGAAGACTTAGCCCAATGATCTTTTGTATCCTTAAAAGTGACAGTGTTTTCAGTAAAGAAATATTTACCTGCTACAGGTGCTATGAAAAACAAGATTCCATTTTCCACAAAGGAGCTAGCAACATAAATCTTATTCCCTTCTTTATCCAAGTAATATGGTACATAGGTATCAGGATTAGCACCGACGGGAATTTGTACTTCTACAAGCTCTCCTTCTACATCAACCACCTGAGAGCTAGGAATTGTTTCTTCATCTGGGTCTTCATCTAGGTCTTCATCTGGGTCTACCTTGGGAGCTATAGCTTTGAATTCAGCATAAGCAAGGACATTACCTTCATCTGGCATGAGAAAAGTAACTCTTGTTTTGCTAGAGTCTAAAACTGCTACTCCAGTTATGACCCATTTAGAAAAGGTATAACCAGTGTCTGGCTTTGCTACAAGGGTAACTTCATCACCTGGTGAATAATTGCCACCGCCAGTTGCTGTTCCACCTATAGTAGAACTAACAGCAACTGTACCTGAGGCTGGCTCTGCACCAAAGGTCAATGCCACAGTCCTGTAGGCACCTCTTGTCACTTCAAGTTGGCCTACCAGCATTCCTTGAGCCTCTGCACTTAAGGTCAAAAGACCATTTTCATCTACACTAGCATCCCCTTCTACTGCTTGACAGAGCCAACTTATATTGCCCTTTTCATTTAACTGGAATAGAGATCCAGTGGATGTGACCCCTAAAAGAGAAAGTTGCTTACTCTGTTGACCAAGGGCAGGGACAGGAATATTTCCATCTAATAATACATTCCCATCTACCAGTACCTGCAAGCCCTCTAAATCAGCTAATCCCCCATGGGTAACCGCTACTTCTTTTGTAACAGTGTTGCCAGCAGAATCAGATACACTGATAACTAAATCATGTATAGAGGAACTATTGGGATTTGGAATATCAATTATGAATTGGAAGATGCCCTCAGAATCTATTGTTCCACTAAGCTTATCTATGGTAAGTCCACTGCATATGGTCACCTGGTTGGAGGTAATGGTAAAGTGGGCATCTGAATCTGTCACACCAGAAACTAAGAGTTTTCCATCCTTTCCAAAGAAGCTTCCATTTACAGGTGTGGTCAACATTAGTCGTGGTGGAGTTGTATCAACATCAAAAGTATAAACATATCTAAAACTGTCACCTTTAGCATTATTTCCCCATATTTCCAAGGTATGGCTACCTTCTGTTAAGTTACTAAGGGGTATTACAATTTCATTGGTATTTGTAAAGGTGCCTTTAGGTTTTTCAAGAGCCCCTTCAATGAGTTTTTCTTCAATTTGCGCATCATCAAGGCCCCACTTGCCTGTAACCATTTCATTGGATAAAGCCACCAGTGTAATTGTCTTGTCTGTATAGGTTATATACTCTACTATTGTTTCTAGTGCAGGTCCTTCTGGGTCATTATCATCTTTTCGCAACTCAATACGCTCTACAGTTCTTGCTTGCTTATCCGAAGTGATGGTAATTTCTGGTCTTGTTTTTTCAGGAAGTTCTATGGTGGCTGTTTTTGTTGTCACACCATATACTAGAGTGTCCATTTCCCCATTGTCATTACTGTCAATTAACTTGTATGGAGTTACACTTGCATAATATTTCTTTCCTGCTATTAGCCCAATTGCATTTCCTTCATACTCATAGCTTCCACCTATGGTAAAGCTAGTATTCCCGCTTGCGGCCTTTTTATAAGTAAGATTTACAATTTCAGTTGCTGTATTATCTTCATTGTATATGGTCACTTGGTAGCCATCTGTACTATCATCAGCTTGTTCTTTAATGGTAAGTTTGTATTCCAGATTTCCCGCTGGAGCAAACTCACTTACTATACAAGGTTTAGGGGTATTAGCATTTTCAATCTTAATCTTATCATCACTAAAGACAACGCTATTAATTTCTCCCTCTTTAGAATAGACAGCACGTACATAGTAGTCTCCACTGGGTAAATCCTTTGGAATATCTATTTCTAAGCTTCCTCCCTTTAAAACACTTGAATCTTCCTCAATCTTTAAGGGTATTCCCCCATCAGATTCTTCTGGATTGTTGGTGTCGCTTAAGAAAAAACTTATTTTATCAAGCTCACCTAAAGAAGTGCCAACCCAGCTTAAATCAATTTTTGAGCCATTTAATGTACCAGTAACTGTATCAACCTTTGGTAGTGGGCTTACATGATAGAGCAAGACATCTGTTTTCACATCTCCAGAGGAAATATACCAATCTTTGTTATATTGCTCTTGTTTTGTTACAGTGAAGCAAAATGCTGCCTTACCAGTAGATTCATTAAAGGTAATGTTGGCATTTGCATCTGCATTTTGTGGAGCCTCTGCTGAATAAGCAACGTTGAACAATTTTACAGGAAATGCATTTCCTGATAAGCTTCCATCTGCTTCCATATTGTCCATAATTTTAAAGGATTCTGCCTTAGCTATTGCATCTGCTTCGCTTAGTGCATCATAGCTTATCTGTACTATGGCTGACTTACTGTCTGCATCATATGCTCCAAGATTGAATTTATGCAACTTATAACTTGGATCTGTATTAAGACTGGCACCCATTAATCTGGGAATGCTTGATAAATCAATCACTTCTACTTCAACAGGAGCAGAAATGTTAGTACCAAAGTGGGCATATAGGGTTTGATTACGCTCTTCATCATAGTAAATTGGTATATCGTCTTGGCCTAATAAGTCTGGGTAGGTTGGCGTAGCCTTGATTCCTCCTGTTGTAAAACTAACATCCATTTCACCCCAATAATATGTTATACCGTAGCCAATAGAGAGTACTTCAAAACCTCCCCATATCTTTTCTGAATTAAGACCCAAATCCACAGCTAGAAGACTCATATCACCTACAAGAGGAACCGATTTAGGGATTTTAAGACTGGCCCTGGCATACATTTCAAAGAATAAATCTGAATAATCCTTACTAACAAGGACTATATACCCATTGCCCTCAATAACTCCTTGGAAGAGATCTACAGACATATATGCTTTTAGGTCTATTCCAGGATACCATTCTAACCCTAAAGATATTTTAGGAATTACATCTATCATACTTAAAATCTTTACCTTAGTTGCTGCTATGCTAATACCAGTTAAACCTATACTTAGGGTTGCTTTTGCATCAAGCATTTGAAGCAAACTAAAGCCCACAGACATTATTAATTTAAGAGGAGGCAGAGCCTGGTTAAGGAAAATAGTGTCATAAAGGTTGGATATTCCACCACCACCTCCTGTTATCCAAACCACTCCATAACCGTCAATGTTAATACCTGGTTTAAAGCCACCTACGTAGAAATATATGTCATCAGGCACTGGAACATTATTACGGCTCTTAAAGGAAAGTTTAGCCTCAAGAGCAAAGGTGGCTAGTTCCATGCCTCCAGCAAATTTAAAGGCCCAGTCGTTTATGGTATTGACCTCCAAAGATCCTGTAACCTGAGGAAGATTTTCAATATAGTTCTGTATTCCTATTTCTACTTTAAAATGCACTCCATAAAAACCTTTACCACAGCCAAATAAGACATCTTGCACCATAACAGAAGCAGACCAGCCTACTTCATCGTCATCAGATTCTTTAACTGTAGAAAAATCACCTAAGGCATTTATTTGGTCATTACCATAAACTGTTTTATATAAATTGTGATCACTCTTATGATACTCGAATAAATCTTGCATCTTTGACCAATAGGTATCTCGTGGTTTTTCACCTTCTTTTGGATTTAGAAAAGACTTGGAAAAACTGGCAGTAAAGGATAGTACTCGTCCTATCTCTTTATCTCCATCCATTATTACTCCCAACTCACCATAGGCTAGTTTAAATATCATACCAGCTAAGGTCTGGCCCAATCCATATACAGAAGGCCATATCAACATAATTGTATTGTCTCCAAAATTAGGTAAGCGATTTCCATTTTTATCATATTTACGCAAGGAGTATCTACTTCCTTGCTCAATTTTTGTAAAGATTGCCTTTCCCTTCCATATGGATGTTCTAGCATCACTGGTCAGTAAATCCCCATCAAATTCCACCATAATGGAGGCATTCCAAAAGCCCTTTGGATCACTATATGATTCATAATACACGGATAAGGTTCCATCTTCAAAATCCATACAGCCGTTGATAGTAATGGTATTATCAATAATATATTCACGGGTTTGTGTATCTAGTCTCTTTGTACTTACCGCTGTATAATATGTAACCTCCTCATGAGCTCCGTCTTTAACCTTTCTTTCTCCAGTAAATTCACCTCTAAATACTAAAAGAATCTCAACATACTTATCTTTATCACTGCTGAATTTTTGAAAGGCAGCTTCATCTTCAAAGCCCTCTAGTCGGTATAGGCTGTTATGGGTATAGGTTTCAGTTTCCTTACCAATATTATGGTCAATATCATATTCAACAACGCACAAAACACCATAACTATCATTTTTATACTTTTTATCCTCTGAAACTACAAAGTACAGCTGATTTGCAGTCTGCGTTTGGTGCTCTTGGGCAACTAAACCATCACTTACAGCCTCTGGTGTCCATTCAAGTTGAAGGTACCAACTTCCTGGAGCAAGCTCTATTTCATTTCCCAAGGCAAGATCCATCACACCATCATTTATTTTAATACCAGAATGAGGAATCTCAATCTTTGTTTTTCCGTCTACGCTATAGGCATATATGTTCCAATTTGCCCGGTTATCCAGCATTGCTGGATTTGTAATGGCTACAAACAAATGCCTTGTACCACTTACATAGATAATGTCTGGTGTCATAGATATAAAGTTAACTTTGGGAATTCCATTATCACTACCTGGAAGTAGGATATATACTACTTTTTCTCCTATCTTGTAATCTAGAGCCAATTCCCCACCTGTTGACGATATATCATATACACTGATGGTAATACGTTCATAAGTAGCTGATTGGTTAGGCCTTGCTTCAAAGTAGAGGGTTTTAGATATTAATTCTCCTACTTTCACATTACTGTAATTAAGCGTAACAGGGTCGATTTCTCCAAAATCAACCACTTCATTCCCACTGTCACTAAGCACACGTAGGTTGGAGGTAGTCTGTATGGCTAGAGCAATATTTTTAAGTTCCATTGCAGTTTCTGACTTGTAATTTTCCAGTATTACACCCACCCCAAAGTCTGCTATTCCCAAATCAACAAGGCGAACAAAGTCTGTTTTGTCAGCATTAAGCTCTAAACGCAAAGGTGCAGATATATCCACAGCTACAGAGTTTGCAGCTGGAACATTATGTCTAGAATAGACCCCATAATAGCTAACTATACCAGCCGAAGCGGCATTAGCAACAGATCCTAGGTCATAATAAAGGGCATATGCACTGTCAGCTGTCAAATATTCATTATATGAATTTGTAAAATCTAAGCCTTCATTGGGAACAAAATTAAATAAGCTTGATGCTAAATTATTCCAATGTCCAAAAGCAATCTGATAAGGAGTATCAGATGGATTATTAACCGTATATGCCATAATTCCAGCATTTAGAGGATCATCCATAGAATATATTTGAGGAATTGCCTCTTCATCTTTAACTATAACTAATTCATTAGTTATGAGAGAAGCTCCTAAGCTTTGTTTAATAACATTGTAATAGGCAAAATCTTTTTCACCCAGACAAGAATCTAAAAGCATCCTAGCCTTAACCTCTACAGGTGAGCTACCTGAGTTAAGCACTGTAAGCGAAATGGATACCATACCATGTTCAGTAGATGCTTCATTTGCCAAAGAAATAGTTTGAACAAAGGTAAGCTTTCCAACAGACCAAGAAGCAATAATCTCACCATTCTCATTTTCTTGTTCTACCTTAACACCAGAACGGCTAGGGTCACTTAAATTTCCATACTTTCCACCAAATATATATTCTTCCACACTCTTATCTTGGTATTTTACTTGGTAGGATACAAAAGAGGTATCATACTCTCCATTATGGAAGAGTAGCTTTTTGTTATTGTCTGATTTTTTCAGCAAATCACCCTCTTCTGTGTTAATAGCAAAGCCACCATTTTTCTTGGAAACTTCCACACGAATATATCCATTATCTATGGTATATGGGTCGTTTTCCGTTGCCAAAACCCTAAGTACATTTATGGGTACCAAGTTTAGTAAAATAGTTAAGCAAAGAAGACATGATATGAGTCTTTTCATTTAGATTCCTCCTATCTTTCTACATAAAGCAGGGTTAGATAACTTTGTCTGCTTTGAGTGATAATGTATAGTGTATAAAAGCCTGTTTCGCTTAATGTGATATTTCCATCTCCATCAACTTCCACAGAAGATGCAAAATTTTTCATTTGTCCTTCAGTACGAATACCGCTACAGATTTTAATGGTGTAGGGCTCCATTTCATTAGTTGAAATCAACTTTAATCCTTCAACCTTAAGATTATATGTACCTTTAGAAAGCACACTTGTACCATTAGCTTCTGTGACAGTATCATTAATTGTTACTAGAGGCTGATTTTTATCAATGACCCTAACATATCGATTGGCATACCCTATATTGCCTGCACTATCTGTAACAGAATAGGGTATTTTGTATAGGCCAGGGACCTTTAAATCCAATTTTTCAAAGTCTTCTCCACCATTTAAATTGTATGTTAACCTACTTTCTAAGTCTGAGGCTTTGTCTAGGTTATCCCATACATTTACTCCTAGCTTTAGTAAAGCCTCAAAGTCAGATAAGTCACTATCTTGGCGGACTTTTATTGTCATAGTGTCAAAGCTAATCATGGGGGCAGTTTTATCAACATTGCCAATTACAACAGTGGCAAGGGCCATATTGCCAGCTGAATCAAAGGCCTTAATTAAGTAGGCTCCGTTGTCAGTAAATGTCAGTGTTCTTTGCGTATTTGCGCTTAACTGAAGTTCAAAATCTTTCTCCCATTTAATTGTGCAGTCTTCATTTACTTCAATAGTGATTTCAGCCAATCCTGTAGAAGGTAAGTTTGAAGTATTTTCTGGCAAGGTTTTTAGTATAGGCGGGCTAGTGTCAATTGGATTGAGATCTACACTAACACTTCCAATATTTCCCGCCTTATCTCTAAACTTGTAGGTTATTTTTTCATCACTAGCAGTTTTTATAACCAAGGGATTAAAGGCATCATACAAAATATCAGGTGTTCCAGTATTTAAGCAGTATGAAGGCTCATTAGGAATAAGGGTAATTTCTGCAGAATATGGGGTATTATAGCCTTCTCTTTTTGAGTATTTAACATTCAAATCTATCTCAGGTGCTATCTTATCAATTACACCTTCTGGTAAGATTAGTAGAACCTCACTTTGTTGAGAATTGTAAGAGCTTATACCAAGACGAATACCTACAACTCCTCCACTTTCACCACTAAATGCAACTATCAGTTGATCATATACATCATAATAATTATCTCTAAACAAACTAGGGCTAAAGGAGATACCCTTAGTATATGGTGAAAAATATGACCATTCATCCCAAGTTACATAGTCTAATGTGTATTCAAGGGGCATAATATTAGCCATAGGCATATTAGATGAAATAATGGCCTTAAGATCTGTATTAATTGGGCCTAGAGTTGGTCTAGTTTCATCAATTTCTTCATCAAGTAAGAAATATGAGGGTGACCATACAACTTTAAGAAGAGGCTTGGAGGTATCAATGTCACTGATACCCAAATTATATGTACTTCTATTACCTGCTAGATCAGAAAATACAAGAACTTGGCTACTATTATCAGAAAATTCAAGCTTATACCAACCATTGTATTTTTCTAATTCCCCAGTTGCTCCAACTACCTTTTCTAACTTAGGACTAATTAAGCTAACAAAGCCTGTCTCAGTGTTACTATCTGCATTTGCCTTATCGGAAAAGGTAATATATAGAGTCTTTTCGTATAAGGTTTTAGAGACAGTTTCTGTTATTACTGTTGGTGTGATAGTATCAAACCAAGGTATCATATAGCTTGCTTTAATCTTTGTATATGTGTAATTATCTTTATCAGCACCTGTTTCTTCTTTTGCATTGTCTATTACTAGAATATAGAAGTCTTCTGTAAGTTCAGGCAATATAGTTATATTCCTTCCGCTTATAGATACTCCAGTAACACTGTCACTAACCAGTGTATTGTATGAAAGATCTCCTTGAGGTTGGTCTTTTTTTACCACAATCTTGTACTCAGACGAATCAAGCACATTAACTTCAAAGAGATAACCTTGTACATAGGTAATTGAATCAAAAATTGTCTTAATATCTTCTTCTTTAGCATATGCATTAAAGGCGTTAGCTGCAAGATAACGGTCACTTCGTTTAGCATATATATTTAGATTAACAAGAGGATTATCCTCATCTTTTTCTATCTTTGACTGGGCAGAAGGTTCAACTATTGTTATACCCAGCTCTCCTAGGTCTACCCTTAAAGAGCCATTTTGTCCCAAATCATCCACATAGGTAAAGGTATATTTATCACTTTCTCCATACCTAAAGGTATGCTCTTTGTCGCTAGCTCCTGTAGGTGTTACCCTTCTTGATGTGCTATAGCGAACTACAACTTTTCCTGTAGTGTTTCCTACTGGAAGATCTTCTTTTGTATACTCTCGTCCTGTTTCAGTAAAGTAGAAATGGGCCTTAGCCTCTGGTGCTGACTTAGAAATATTAGAAATATTAATATCTACTAAATAGGCACTAGTTAGGGCATCCCACTCCACTACGTCTTCATAGTATTTAAAGTTTTTATAATGACAAGCTACCAGTTGTTCGTTGTCAGTCAAAGTTATCTCTTTTCTATCTGTGGCTACATAATTTGTCGCTTCATCATCGGATATGGGTATGAGGTTTTCACCTACTTTTTTATAGAGGATTATTCCACCGGTACTAGAAACTCTTTCTGTGGAAACAATAACTTTAACGTCCCCAGCTGTTAATTCATTGGGACTAATATCAACAGCCATGCCCATATCATCAAATACTCCATTAAAATCAATTGTTTGGGTAAAAGAATTACCAAAGACATCATAAAACTTAATATCCTCTATCCCGTCCTCAGTTACTGGAAATGCTCCTATTTGAACTTTTCCATATTGGGGATTAGGATTAATCCAAGAACTTTCTGGTAGTACTGGCACATTAAACTTTAGAATAAGTTTCTGTTCAGGAAAAGTCTCTTCGTAAGAGGGTGTCCTAACAAAGTCTAATACAGGTTCTTTGCCTATCCCATCACCTGCTGTATAAGCACGGGCTTGACCACCCTTAGCATCATTAATAGTTACATAGTTTTGAGCTACATAGTTTTCATCACCATAGCCTACAGAATTATTTCCTAAGGCATCTATTGCATCCATGTATAAGGAAAATGTTTGCTCCACAATAGCATTTGTATCCTTATCTTTTATATAGGCCACAACTCCTTTAACAGTTACTTCTAAATAATGAGGGTCGTAGGGATTAGCATTTACAACATCAGTCTTTCTTTCAACTCTAACCTCATAAATTCCTGTTGGACTTCTATCTGTGCTTGTCCAAACATAGTCACCTTCTTTGCTATTTATGACCAGATCCAAACTCATATAATCTTGTAGTTTAAGTACTTTTGTATAGTCCGAATCATAGTATAGGCTAATAGTTAGAGGCATATATACAGTGGGCCTTCTTGGTTTAGTATGGTCAACTGCATAAATGCTGTGGTCTTCTATCTTAAATACCGCTTCAAATATCCCCTCATCTTCAATACTACTTATAGAAGTTACTATAGGGGGTGTTTTATCTAAGACAGCAATTGGGGGATCTAATATATCGTTATATGTCCCTTCTTCTCTACTATATAAATTGATATTTCCATATCTATCTATGCTGTAAACATAATATTGATTAACTCCTTCAGTTAAGGGACAAGTAAAGGTTCCATCATACTGGGCTGCCATTTCTTTAGGTTGGCCTTTCATGTTCAATGAACCAAATTCTATGGCTGTTGCAAAAACTCGGACACCATCCATTAATTGGCCTTGATCTGGAGTAAAGATGACATATCCTGTATCTACCACACTACTGCCTTCTTCTCCTTGTGAAACAGATACAGTTCCCTTTGTTTCCATATCCACAGGATGAATAGTATAATACTTAACCTCAGAATCTATTCCATTTCTATTTAAAACTTGGACTGCAATTATGTTATCTTGATTTCTCAACAACCCAAGATTACTTATATAGACATCGCCTAGCAATTTTCCTATTCCTTTTTCAGCATTGGCTTCAGCATCCGTATCCCAAAGAGTGAGGTAAAAATAGCGCTCTCCTGGTATCTCATGAATCGAACTATATGAATACCTAGCATCTTCTGCTTTTTCTCCTGTGGTCACATTCCATACCCTAACAGTATATTGAGATATATCACCATGATTATCTATTCCAACTGTTAATACATTTGCAGCAGAAGCTAAATGACTAGGGATATAGATTACTTCACTATTCTCCAAAGAAGCATTATCTGAGTCATAATAATTTTCAGCCTCTATTCCATGGGTATAAAAGCTATTAATGTAGGCATTTGGCCAAGGGCCTGGAGTATAAGATATGGTATTTAATTTAAACTCTGGAGTCTTTGAACCATCAATATGCATAACTATGTCTTTTCCTTCAGAATCTTTTAAGGGAATCGCATAGTCTTTACCAGCAAAACACTTAACGTATAGGGTAACCTTGTAATTACCCGCTTTATAGTCATCGTATGGGAAGACAACCTTATGATATCGTCCCGAAGAAAGATATGCCCTATGTTGAACATATGGATATGAATTAACAAGTTCAATTTCAATATATGAATTGGCAAAATCAATATCCTCATAATTCCAGAGATATTTATCAATACCTAAATCAACATTAAACTCCACTCCCTCTGCTGTTGAAAGCATAGGAGGCTCAGTATCTCTTAACCAATAAGAGGTATTATTCTCTTCTCCTTGCTTTATGTTAATAGCTTTGACTGGACCAAATGAGATATAAGGAAATGTGTCCGTATCCTTACTCTCTGTATTGTGAGACACACGAAGTGTTACTGTTTCTTTTGCTACAAATTTTGATTCAGTTCCCGCTTGTAGGGGATATTCGATTCTTTCAATAGCATCTTTTTTAAGTACAAAAGCATCCCCTTTCCCAGAAAGGACAGTTACTTGTAAACTGCCATTAAAATCATGATCAGCATTTATTATGCTGTAGATATAGGACTTATCCCCAGATTCAATTAGTTCATAAGTATATTTCCCATTATCTACTGTCACCTTCATTCTTGCCCAAGGTGAGTCTTTCACATGGGTTGAACCATCTATTAAACTTCTTACGTAACCACTAAAAACATCCCGATAATTATCATTCGACAAATCATCTACATTATCTCCAAAGACCCGAACATAATATTCATCACTTGCAACTGGGTCTTTAACCATAAAGAGCAAGAAACCACCATCATCAATATCATCAGCCTTTAGAGATGCCTTAGAGGTAATCTTCGAAGAATAACTTATAGCATAGCTAAAATGGGTCAAGTCATAATCATAGACTCCCATATTACTTGTAATTTGATTACCAGATTTATCAAAGACCTTAACCCAAAGATGCTGTGAAAAGCTAGAACCTTCAGTTACTGTAGCTCTTGCTATTATCCTTCCAATTTTTGTCTGATTATCTGGAATAAACTCAATTGGTGCAGGAATCCATGCAGAGTTATCCTCAGATTCTGGAGGTTCTTCACTATCATTCCAAAGGTAATATGCCTCTTCCAGTGCTGCTTGGTCTTGAATATCAATATCAACCTCAATCGTCCCTGTATTGTTATCATTTAAGCTTTGTTTTACATCACCAGCAATTGCACTTGGTGCTTGGTCTTCCCAGGTGGTATCTATGGGAAAAGAAAGCCAATCATTCCAGACATAGGAATTGCTGGCATAGTCTACAACCCCAAACTGAAGGGCAGTATCAAACAAAGTGTACTCTTGGCCTACTAGAGGACGGATATAGATATAGTGGGTTTTTCCTTCTATTTGCATAAAGCTATACTGCTGATAGCCAGTATAGCCGTCTAACCATTCTTCTGTGCCATCCAACTCAAGCTCTGTAGTAATAATATATTGAAAGGGCCATGAAACTTTTGAAATACTATCATCTAAGACTAACCAGCGAAAAGCCCCACGAAGGCCATTAACACCTGAAGGATTTACCCCCTTATTGTCTTCTACAATAAAGGGAAATCTAAAAGCTCTTGTATCGCCATTAATTTCAATAGGCTGGGGGCTGTATACAGCTTGTCCATCTTGCAAATTTAAAGGAGTAGTTACTAGAGCTTTGTCAGAATCAAGAAAAACTGTCCTTCTCATGAGGTCTTGTGGAACAGGGTTTAAAGCTGTAAATTCATTGCCTAGCTTATCCTTCAAAGGCTCTGCACCTTCAGCATATCCTATACTCTTAATCCGTAATACACCATCTGTATCTTCACAAGTAAAAGGTTGAGAAGGATAAAAGCCAATACTTGTAATCCAGCTGATTATGGAATTTTCTTCATCCCCTTCTTGGTTTTCTCGTATAGCAGAATGATATGCTCTATAGCTTTTTAATATAATGGGGTTACCATCTTTATCTAACATATTTGTTATAGCAATTAAACCATTATATTGTCTGTCCACATCAAAGCTCTTATTAAAAGTAATATCAAACCAAAAATATGAATTTCTACCCATATGGGTGTCACTATTATCTAAATAGTCTGAAGCAGTAGGATCTGTTTTTCCCAACATTGCTTTAACATCATGACCAATTGTCTCAAAATATGGGGTGATATCTGTTATGGCTAGATCTTGTGTATCTATATAGAAGGTACAAGAAATAACTTCATTTTTTAGTGGGTTACCTGCTAAATCAGTTATGTAGCAAGAAGATTCTGTAAAGCCAAGTGCATTTCCTTTTACATCGTTTGGCACCCTAACATCAAAAGAACCATCAACCCAGCCACTTACTACATCATACTCTTTGCCAAAGATGGGATCAGTAACCTTGCTATATTGGGCAACTGGACCCACATGCTTTAGGGGAATATTTTTACCCATAAGAGGAGAAATATCTATTTTAGATATTGTATAGGTAGAGTTATAGTCTTGTGGAACTGTATAGGTAAAATACAGAGAATCGTTTTCTAGTTTTACAAGCTTAGCTCTTGGATGGATACTTTCTTCTTTTCCTTCAATTATTCCATCAATAGCCAACTTTACATACAAATCTTCCTTTCCTATTGGACTATCGTCAGCAAATCGAATAGGCTCATCATATTTTATCTCTATGTCGATGGTATCTCCCTTTTTAAAGACAAAAGTTTTGCCATAGGGGTTTACACCATTTATCCAAATTTCTTCTACTACTGGCTCCCATTGATCTCTAAAAGCCACTACAGGCTTATCAATATAGTGACCATCGCACATACAGCACTGGGCAAAATCGTCATAATAGACTACACTTTGAGTTATAAGTAGCTCCAACCATTTACTATTATAATTATGCTTTAAGGCAACAAACTCTCCGTTTCCGATACGAGGATTTGTTTCGTTATTCTTCTTATTCCCGTCTTGTTTAATCAAGACTTTACCATCTAATTTAAGATTCATTCCAGAGTATGACATAATATCAAAGGTCTCTGGGGTAAGAGTCACAGCTTCACCATCTGCTTGTTGTATAAAGCGATAACCTACAGAATGGGTATGCCAGTTATTATGAAAGGTACCTGACACCCCTATTTCCAAGTTGTTTTTTACAGTATGTAAGCTAAATAGAACATTATCATCATCCGCAAACCCAGTATAAGTAAGAGGGGCTAAATATACAGAGTCTTCTACAGAGTCAGCATATAGTCTAGAATCTACAGTTTTTCCAAATAGTCTAATAGCATTAAAACCACTACTTGAGTATGTCAGAGTGTTATAGAAATCTGCACTATTTCCTGTATAACGATTTAGGATAGCAATCTCCGGAATCTTACGGGTATACTCCACCTCATTGGGTCCAGAATTAGATAACATTATAGGACCTGATTCACCAGTGGAATTTTCACCTTCATTTCCCATACTTACATTTGCCCCTATATCATCCTCATTGCTTGTAACATTTACATGCAAAGAAGGAGTCATTGATAAAATAATGCTAAATATCAAAAGTAAGCAAATTCTCCGTTTTGTTTTCATGGTTGGCCTCCTACTCGTCCTTTTTACTATTATTATTCTTCTTGTTTTTTTCTCTGATACGAATACAAATTACGGTAATGGCAACTGCCACAATAAAAGAAATTACAGCTACTAATACATGGCTGCCAGCATCTTCATACATGAGCATAGAACCGTAAGCTCCCGGAACTATGCAAGATCCTCCACTACTTATACAACCAAGATATCCCACAAGACCAAATGACAACATTAGACACAGGCTAAGAAGCCCTCCAATTGCTCTTTTTTCTTTTTTTACCTGTAATTTCTTGGCTCTTTGCTGTATTCGATTAACCCAATCTAATGAATTATTCATTTCAAAGACTCCTCCCTATAAATAAAGGTTGTCTAGAACAGAAAAACATATTAAAAATCCCTTATATATACATAGGTACAAATATTTCAAAAACTACGCACCTAAAACATGAAAATATTAAAATTTTCCAAAAAAAAAGAGCCACTATATTAGAAGCTCTCAAAAATCACCTACTCATACCCTATAAATACTTGGGTTTGTAAAGTCTATATATAATTGTTCCTACTAACAATGAAAAAATTGGTAGGGAATATGCAATATATTGGGATATTCCACCATGGGCAATTAAAAGATTGTAAATAGCATGAAAGTTTATCGCTGCACCTAAGAGTCCAAAAGTACCTGCAATCTTTAGCCAAGAATGCTTCCATACATAAACTAGACCATAGCTAGCAATTGCACCACAAACTATATGCATGGCTCCTGTTCCAAATCCCCTAATTAGTATAAAAGAAATTTGCGAAGCACCATTTTCAATTAAATAGCAAATATTTTCAAATGTAGCAAAAGCAGCTGCTACAATCAAAACAGCCCTAGTAATCTTTTCTGGTTTTGGTTCAAAGACAAGTAAATAAAAGATTATTGGCAATAGCTTCATAACCTCTTCTATGACTGGGGAAATTTGTGTAGTGGCACTTATAAGATCAGCTCCATACAGCTTGGCAAAAAATGTATTGATATAGGCAGATAATAAACAAACTCCCATACCTGTTACACAAAAGGCAAAAGTACTGTAATATTTTCTTCCCATATAAAGAGTTGTTAGTAGAAGTGGTCCAACTATGCAGACAAAAACATTTTCCATATATGTCATGTGCTCACCGCCTTTTTAGCAGCAGGAAGAATGATAAATAGTGAGGCTGTTAGCATAAAATCAATCCAAAAATATGGATTAGTATAAGTATCACTTATCCAAAAGCAAGAGGATGTCCATAATAAATAAAGTAAGACAATATAGACTATAACTGCTAAATGGAAAAACTGCATGTCTTTTGCCTTTCCCTGCTGCTGTCTTGCATACATCAAGCCCCGTACTGAGTACCAGGCTATAGCCATTGTTACACCAGATATAAGTAAGTTAAATAAAATATCGCCAATATATAAATACAAAATTAACTGAGGAACACAAAAAACTGGAACAAGCCATACACCCCAATGTCTAAATTTTCTTTCTTCAGAGCTAGGTAGAGTATGTTCTATGGTCAATAAAAACATAGAGCTGGCAATCCATGCAATCTCTGATACATAAAATATTTGAGGTGTGTATTGAAATAAGATAAAGTGAAGGGTCCAATAAAGTGCACCTAATGCATAAGCTCCATAAAACCAAGTAAGAAGTAGATATATTTGCTTACGGCTTTTGTAAAATAAAACTCCTGCACCTATAGTAGCAAGCAAGGCTACTAAAAACTGCAAGATATTATTTATCAGTTCAATCACCCTTGTTCTCCTTATCTTCTTGCTCTAACTGATTTTTTATCTTAATCTTGTAGGATAAGATGGTCACACTTACTCCTAGTACAAAAGCTATAAATGCAACAAGAACAAAGCCAAAGAAATTACTACCATCAAATATGCTTGCAGCTGAGCCTGTATTGCCATAGTCATTTTCTGACATACATCCCATTACACTGGGCATAATAAAAGCTAGACCCACAAGAAATAATATAGATACAAGAGGAGAACCAATACAAATTATTCGTCTTTTCATAATTCGTCTTTGATTTTCTATTTCCTTAGTCCGCAATTTGACAGCCAAAACTCGTTGCTCAGTATTCCGCATTGGTAACACCCTCCTTTTCTAAGTATTTTCGTAAAGATTTTCTTCCTCGATATACAAGGTCTGATACCTGTTTTTCACTTTTTTTCATAACAACCGCTACTTCCCCATGGTGCATATTTTCAAAGTAAACAAAATATAGGGCTTCTCTGTATTCAGGCTTTAATTGGTCCATGCAGGAATACAGACATTGATTAAGTTCATTCTTTTGTGCAAGATCCTCAATAAGTATTTTGCTTTCAGGTTCTTTTTCAATTTCATCAAAACTAAAGCAATTACTTGTGCATTTTTTCCTAATAAAACGAAGAGATATATTTCTTGCCATTTTATATAAATAGGCTTTGAAACAGCCTTCTCTAATACTGGGTTTCTTAGCAATTAGATAAGCAAAGGCTTCAATCATTAAGTCTTCTGAGTCATGCATATCATGGATAAAAGCATTTATATATAAAGTTAATCTATTACCATAACGCTCTACTAGCAATGTTAAACTTGACTCATCTCCCTTAAGATAAGCCCTATATAAAGCTTCATCTGTAATCATGTTGCTCATTCATCTTTTCCTTTGGGAATATACTTTATCCATCCAATTATTTACCATTAATTATATGCTTATGATTTTTTGG
The DNA here is from genome assembly GCA_964563155.1 of uncultured Clostridiaceae bacterium. Lineage (GTDB taxonomy): Bacteria > Bacillota > Clostridia > DUPQ01 > DUPQ01 > DUPQ01. The sequence goes on from CAZLVL010000014.1 coordinate 51,596, forward strand.
CAACAATACCCTTTTTACAGTTATTTTTAAATATATTCTCATTTAGTTTTATCAACTCTATCTTAACATATTTAAGGTAAGATGTGTTTCTAAAAGTATATCAGGGTGGCTTTTTGTATTAAGCAGAAATTACATTGATTATTTTATCAAGCTATGTTTCTTTATAAAGTGACTCATTTGCATTATTAAGTTCAATCCTCATCTAAGTCTCCTCCCGAAAAAAAGGTATCAAATTCTAGTAAATCTTCATCTGAAACTTCAATCTTATAACCAAAATCATCGGGAGTTTTGTTAAACAATTCTAATACCTCAGTAAATTTATCTTCATTAATTAGGCCATCCTCAAAATTTCTTATAATAATCTCTAAATCCCTAGCTGATATTCCAACTATGTTAGTTTTAGTATTTAATTTTCTATAAATTTCTCTATCAAATGCTAACCCAGTCCTAGAATAGTCACTATCTAAATTTCTAACATCAAGATTATAAAATCTATCATATTGGTTTTGGGATATAGCAGTAATTTCATTTAGTCTTTTGATTATTGACTTAAATGGGAGCCACCAAGAGCATTGAAGCCTTACTATGAATCTCATAAGAGTATTATCCGATATTTCTGTTAGGTTTGATGTTTTAAATTCCTCTAATATAACACTTTTCAAGGCTACTTCAGGAAACAAGAATTCAGCAGCAAAGCGATTAGCCCTTGTTTCAAGTACACTGTTTTCTATGCTATTTAATCTACTAATGTGAGATCCTGTTTTTGTAAAGTAATGATATAACTCATGGGCTATTGCAAATACTTGTTTATCAAAGTAATCAGCTGTATTTAATCCAATAAAGGTCAATTCTTCATTGTCTTCTTCTGAGTACATGATTGCAGTAGAAAATGCTGGATTTTCATCAACTGATTGTATAGGGTATTCTAGCAAAATAATTCCTAACCTTTCCAATATGGTAAATATATCACCTCCGATTGGAACCTCACTGGTAATATCTAGATATTCTCTCTTATCTTTTGCTAATTTTCTAATATCTTCAATTTGAATTTCACTAAGAATTATTAATTGACTCATTATCAAACTTCCTCCTCAGTATTATCTGTTGTCTTAGTGAAATCATCATTTTGAAGAGTTTATCAACACCCTCTTCCTCAACTTGGTTCAATGCTTCTGATCTAAGTGCAACAAATGAATTAGTAGTTTTTCTTTTAATAAACATTTCTACTATATCAAACTCTAAAACTCTCCCTAATTCTTCTAGTTGTGCTATTGAGGGTATAAAAGATTCCTTTTCTATCCTACCTATCATTATCCTATTTATGCCTGTTAAATTACCAAGTTCATCCCTGGTATATCCTTTTTCTTCTCTTAGCTTTTTTGTAGTTTCTGCTAGTTTCTTAGTAGACAAGACTCTCATGATTAATTTCTCCTATTTCTCTACAAACCTAAATACTCTTACAACAATGACATTATAAGTAACATTACCTGTCAATTATCTTTTTAATTATATATTTTGTTATTAATTATAACATATTGTTATATAATAAGTAGAACAATCACTTTATTCTGTCTTTTTATATGAAATACTTTGAATAATCTAACTACCCTTTGATTCTACTAACTAGGTCTTCTACCTTCTTCTTTATCAAGTCTCTAGTATATCTATAACCATCTATAGGACCACCAGATGGATCGTCTAATCCCCAATCTTCATTATGAGCGCTTGGAATGTACGGGCATTCTACATTACACCCCATTGTAATAAGATAATCTAATTCTTTTGGAATATCATTAAATAGTTTTGGATATTGATTGTCCATATTTATTCCAACTTCTTCCATTACCTTTATTGCTAAAGGCTTTATTTCATGATAACTTTCTGTTCCAGCAGAATAGACTTCCATAACATCGCTACCTAGTTCTTTTGCCCAAGCTTCTGCCATTTGAGAGCGGCAAGAATTATGAACACAAATAAAGGCAACCTTCTTTTTCATCTATCCATCCTCCTTCTACTACATATTCTATATTTTCCCAGTATACCAAGTTGGAATAGGGTTTTTCATATTCTCATACCAGCTCAAAACATCCTTAGCCTGTTTAAGCATGGTATCAACTTCTTTTTCTCCAAAAGATATGGCCCAGGCTACTGACACCAACATATTACTACTAATGTAAAGGGCTAGGAGTTTCCAAAACTCAAGAGGGGCCATATTATCAAAATAGCCATCTATTATTCCTGAGGCAAATACTGGTGAAGCTTGTGCAGACCAAACTATACGATTAAATTCCTCCCAAGGATCTCCATAGTCATAACGATCAAAATCTATAATTACTAATTTATTATTTTCAATCATCATATTTCCAATGTGATAGTCACCATGTTGGAAACTTTGTGGTCTATAGGCAAGTAAATGGCGGTTGGATTCTATATAGGCAAGAATGTCTTCAGCTCCATCAAACTTTATAGGACACTCTTCATACATCCTAATATTTCGATCTATCTTTTTATTGAATCTAGCTTCCCAATCAGGTTGATTATCAGGTGCTGGGATCATATGGATAGTTTTTAAAATTCTTCCCGCTTCTATACCATAAATATATTGTTCAGATTCTTTAAGATAAGGTATAAGCCCTTCTGCATCTTTCCCTTCAACCCAATTATATATAGTGTAAAAGCCTTCATCGCACTCTCCAAAACTAAGGGCTCTAGGCATAGGAAGACCAAGTTCAGCTACTTCTTTTTGCAAGTTAAATAATTCTTTAGCTCTTAATCCTTTATCTTTAGGCGTGACTCGCAACAAATACTTTATACCATCACTTGTAGTGATACAGTATTTCTTATCTGATGACCAGCCTTTATTAATTAGCTCTTTAGACACAATGTCTAACCCTTGCATTTTCATACTCCTCTAGTTAATCCTATATACACATATTAACCTATGTATTGAATCATTATAAGGCAGGGATTATCTTCTCCCCATAGCTCTGGTAGAGACTCTAAGGGCTTGAATCCAACTGCTTTGTAAAATTCTCTTGTTCTAGCATAGTAAATATCAGGATGAGATTCATCTAGAGTTTTTACCTGTAAAAACTCATATTCATTTTCTTTTGCCCATTGCAAAACTTTATTTATTAAGCTTTTCCCAATTCCCTTTTTATGATAATTGGGAAGAACACCCATAACGAAAATCTCAACAGCATATTTACTGCTTTCTTTCATGGATACAAAACCCAGTGGTTTTGCTCCATCATATGCTACAAAAAAAGGTAACTTACTACTTTCATTAATATAAATTTGCGTTGATTCTGGCCTGCCAAACCAATTAGGTAGAGAGTTTAAAATATTCTTAGCTATATCTCTTTTTTCTTCTGCATTATCCAGTTCTTTTATAATCATTTTTATCTCCTAGAAAACACTTTTTTTAATAATAACAAATAAGACAAAGAGTTTGTAAAACTAATATTATAATTTCTCTTTCTTTTATATTACAAATGAGCCTATAGCTCCATTTTTTAGTTTTAAGACAGTAGAGGAGTGGCATTGGGGAAAATGTTTTTCCTCTTCAAAAATCTTTTCCTGACATATAACTTTTAACTTCATAAATAAGCTCCATAATATTAAATATTAGCCTTAATTTCTTTAGCTAGGTTGATACTATAATGCATAAAGCCTGCCTCATTAGGATGGAGACCATCAACATAATAGTCTTCTATATTTGGCACCATTTTCAAACCATCGACAAGGTGAATCCTTGAATACTCCTTCCCTATGTCTTCAATTATTTTTCTAATAGCAGATATATTCCCCATAGCTTTTAATTCATTCTCACTAGTAGACCAGATAGGGGTTATAAGGAAAATTTCAGCTTTTTCATAGGTTCTTACCAATTTATTTAAAAAGCCACTACATTTTTCTTGAAAATAATCAATAGAAGTATGCTGAAACCAGTCATTTATACCATATGCCACTGTTATTATATGTGGACTTATATTCATTTCTTCATCAATAATATTTTCATCAAAAACATAGCCTCCCACACCCTGGTTTAAGACCTTCATAGAAAAGAACTTTCCTAACTGGCTTGGAAATATTGTGGATGGCCTTTTGCTAGTCATACCTTGAGTTATAGAATCTCCAAAACAAAGAATCTTCTTCTTTTCTTTTTCCTCTTCTGAGCAATCTTCTATGAAACTTGCATCTTCAATTTCGATTTCTTTTATACGGATATCAACAAGATGAGGTAGATAAATGGAAACTTTCTGAATTCTCTCCCTTTTTTCCTTTTTCTCTCTTCTATCTATATGTTCATAGCTTAAATCTATATATATGCTATCTTCTAGTTTCTTTACAGCATCTACTCCTACAGTTGATAGGAAGATATCATCTATATAAATATCTAAATAAAGAAAATCTCTTGCAAAATCTAAAGCCTCTAGTTTTATATTTATAAATGATGAATCTGTCTTCATTTCTAGATATATTGAAGAAGGACAAGCGCTCCTAATCTTTGCCGCTTTTGTTTCACTATATATAGACATTTGCTTATGGGAAAACCTAACTGGCTGCAAGGTTCCATCTTCTCTTTTTACTTCATAACAATTTTTAAAGTATTTTTCTATTTTCTCATCCTGCAAGTTTAAAAACATATTAGGCTCACTCCTAGATATCTATTTATACACTATTCACTTAATTCTCTTTTCCAAAAATATAGCTTATCAAAGGCATCTAAAAACTAATTGGTTATAATAAAATTATCATATCAAAGAGCCCAACCCTAAACAAGATTAGGGACAATAGTTGACTTGCAGTTAAATAGTCTTGATATTATAAAGCATTCTTAGATATTTTCTATTTCCAATATTTTGGGCACATAAATAAAAAATCAGTTCAAACATATGGATAGCTTTAATATTATTAAGTCCTGTAGATCATTTTTCTGTTTTTTAAACAAATTGAACCAGATAATTAATCATCTGGTTAACTTGGACTTAATAGATATCTCTTAAGACTTATCTCATAAAACCACTAATAATGTTTGCTTCAGCTTCTTCTTCGCTCAAACCTAGAGTCATAAGCTTGTTTAATTGCTCTCCAGCTATTTTCCCTATAACTGCTTCATGAATTAGACTAGCATCCACATGGTTGGATGTTACTTCTGGAATTGCTGTTACTACAGCCTTATCCATTATAATTGCGTCACATTCAGTATGACCATTGCACCTATTGTTGCCATTTAGTTTTGATAGGAAAACTTGCTTAGAATTATCCTTAGCAACAGACCTTGATACAATATGGGTGCTGGAGTCTTGTCCATTTAAGTCAACATGGAAATATGTTTCTGCATACTGTTTTTTGCCTGTCATGATTTTTTCATTGACAATGAGTATAGCCTTATCTTCCAGTTGAGCTTCAGTATCTCTTTTAGTATAGTCTACTCCTTGGATTTGAAAGCTATCCATTTCCATGTATGAGCCTTCTTTCATATGGATAATAGTTTTAGGGTTAAGGTTACGACTACCTGCCCCTTCTCCTTCTCCATAATGTTTTTCCACATATTTAACCTTGGCATTTTTTTCAAGGAAAAAACTATGAATACCATCGTGGGTACTATCACTATCACCAGTGTTATGAATAGCACATCCAGCTATAATTGTTATATCTGCATTTTCACCGATGTAAAAATCATTGTAAACCATATCGCTTAAGCCAGACTGACTAATAACAACAGGTATATGAACACTTTCATTTTTAGTATTTGCCTTAATAATTATATCTATACCAGGCTTATCTGTTTTGGTAACAATATCTATGTTAGCAGTTGTGTTTTTTTGAACACCTTGTCCATCTGCTCTGAAATTGTATGCTCCCATAGGTGTTTCATACATATCAGCAATTTCTGCAAGTAGGTTTTGATATATTTTGTTTTTAACAGGATCTTTTTTATCTAAAACAAGAGTCATTTTTTCCCTCCTTTAAGTGCAAAATGCTCACAAGCATTTGAGGCAACTATAAGGTCAGGTAAAATATCATCCTTGCTCCCTATTCTGCTAATTTTCCCTTCATCTAAGACTACAATTTTATCTGCAATATTTAAAATTCTTTCCTGATGACTGATTATTAAAATTGAACTTTGGGCCACATCATGCATTTCTTGAAAAACATTTACAAGATTTTGGAAGCTCCATAAGTCAATACCAGCCTCTGGTTCGTCTAGAATAATAAGTTCTGTGCCCCTTGCTATCATCATGGCTATTTCAATTCTTTTAAGTTCTCCACCAGATAGGCTAGAATCCAGCTCTCTATCTACATAATCCATGGCACAAAGACCAACCTGAGATAAATATTCGCAGGCTTCATCTATGGTAAGCTTCTTGCCAGCAGCTAAAGAAATCAAATCAAAAACCGTAATACCCTTAAATTTGACTGGTTGCTGAAAGGCAAAGCTTATTCCTAAATTTGCTCTTTCAGATATGGAAAGATTGGTTATATCCTGGCCCTTAAAAAGGATTTGACCAGACTCAGGCTTTTCCAAGCCCATTGCCAATTTTGCCAAAGTAGACTTACCTGAGCCATTAGGTCCGGTTATTGCTGTGAAATTATCGTCTATCTTTAATGAAATATCATTTATAATTCTTTTTTTTATACCATTTTCCTCTATTGAAAAGGAAACATTTTTTAATTCTAACATTTTTATATTCTCTTCTACTCATATACATCAAGTAGCTTATTCTTTTAATTATTTATATATGAGCATATCCTAGTAGTTTTGTCAAGATTCTAACCATCAAAATTTTGCAAACTCAAATAACAAATGCTTTATTAAATCCTAACTAACATAAAAATTTATCTGTTTTCTTTCTTTTCCATGCATACTTTATTCCGACCTGCATTCTTAGCTGCATAGACGGCTTTATCCGCCCTATCAATTATATTCTCATAATTTCTAACTGCTTCATCACCACAATAGGCAACTCCAATACTAACCGAAGTATTTTTGCTAGATGTATCTATTCTTTGCATAGAAATACGTAAGCTTTCAGCAATGGACATCAGCTCTTTATCATCATACCCATAAGCCATTGCTACAAATTCTTCACCACCATAGCGATAAAAAGACAATCTAAAATTCTGTGAAAACTTTACTAGAGTATCACCTAATTCACTCAAGAGCTTGTCTCCCATCACATGACCATAGGTATCGTTGTAATCTTTAAAGTAATCTATATCTATCATCAGAACTCCAGATGGTTTTTCTGTATTCTCACCTTCTAATCCTGCAAGAGTTTCAAACAGTTTACGTCGATTAAAAAGACCTGTTAGCACATCAGTTTCTTTTTCAATGACTAATTGGCGGCTAGCTTCAAAGCTTTCTAGACGAACATGTACCATCATTTTACCAACAAAGTAGCCTAGAACAGCAGCACTTATACAGTTTATTGCATCATCAAGTGCATATTGAGGTTTTAGATAAAAACCAAGAGCGGTTGACACAATCAACCAAAACAATAAAACTAATCTCATTCTACGAGGTTTATCTATAAAACTGATTGGCATTAAAATGAAGCCTCCTAATAAAATTGTTGCTCGCATATTAGGAGAATGAATTACACTAAGATATATCCCAAACAAAAACAGGACTGCAAAACTTAAGTATAATCCAAGTAGGGTATATTTTTTCATTGCTGGAATTCTAAAGACAAAAAATAATATGAAATATGAAATAAATGTTAGTAAATAGGCAGGAACTGCATAGATCTTTGTATTACTAAAAGGAACAGCTACTAGAGGTAGCAAGGTTAAAATCCATCCTATGGGTAACAGTGTAGATAAAGTTTTTTGGTTGTACTCATGAATTGCCTCTTTATTGTCCACTGAATACTGTTTGTATATCCTATTCTTCTCCCTATATTCACTTAATCGTTTTTTCATTTACGCACCTCAATCAGATATTTTAAAAAAATAATCTGTCATTTCTTCTTATTTAGGCCTATAACTTGTCTTGATTAAATAATACCCTACTTTTTAAAGCTAGTGCAAGTTTTGTGTAAATCACAAGAACCATGTATCCCATCACAATTGACCCCTTTATAGATGTTACCGTTTTTGCACAGAATGGCACAGCCAACAGTATGGTTATAAATACCATCATCAAAATTTTCTGCTAGCACCTGTAAAGCGATGGTTATAAGTTCATGATCTTTCTCTTCTGGTTGATATTTTTTCATAGTATGTTACTTTAAATCCCTTTTTGTTCTTTGTTATCAAGCTCTATATCCATTAAAAAATCTAATAGATTTAGATGGATAATCCCATCTCTTGAAAGAGACATCTCATCCATTGAAATAACATATTTGGGGTAGCTATCTTTTATTTCAGCAAAAGCACCGAATTCTCTTTGAATTACCGAATCATTTGTTAATAAATATGCGACTTGGATATAAATTTTTTCTTTCCCACGTATAGCTATAAAATCAACTTCACCTTTATATGTTTTCCCTATATAAACCTTGTAACCTCTAGCGATTAACTCGTTGTAGCAAAGTGTCTCGATAATATAATTGTATTCATCTTTTATTCTGTTCTTTTTCAAGTTTAAAAAACCTAAATCACAAACATAAACTTTTTCTTCATAAGCCAATATTTTCTTTCCCCTTATATCATATCTTGAGACTCTGTCGCACACACATGCTTCTTCTATGTATCTTAAATAATCATATACGGTTGGGGCGGATACTTTTTGCACTTTATCAGATAGTGCTTCTGATATTTTATTCCCCGATATTGCTAAAGAAGAATTTGCCACTATATATTCTATTACCTTTTCAAGCGCTGAAGGTTGAGATATTTTATTGCGTAAAATGATATCTTTGAGTACAACTGAATCAAATATATTGGAAAGTATAACTTCTTTTATGCTCTCGTCTTCCTGTTGGCAGGCAAGGGGCATTCCCCCCCATGTCATATACTCCTTAAGTAATTCTTGCTTTGTTTTATTAGAGTATTGCCTATTCTTAAATTTGCAAAATTCTGCAAAGTTAAAAGGCATTATTCTAAAACTTATAGTTCTCCCACCCAAAAATGTTGCCAATTCGCCTGACAACAGTCTAGAGTTTGAGCCTGTAATAAAAATACTAACATCATTTGTAGAACGTAATGAATTGATTATCAGTTCAAATCCCTCTACATTTTGAATTTCATCAAAAAGTAAGTAATATTTTTCGACACTTGAAATCTTTTCAATAATAAAGTTATAAAAATTATCTTTGTTTTTCAGTTCTCTATATGCATAATCTTCAAAATTTATATATATTATCTGATTATCCGGTACACCTTTTTCTTTAAGCTCATCCATTATCTGTTTTAAAATTGTTGATTTGCCACAATGCCTGACACCTGTCAGAACTTTTATCATTTCAGATTCATAAAAGGGTCTGATTCTTGATAAATATATTTCTCGTTTAATCATGAATACCTCTCCTGATTATAAAATAGCATACATTAGCAATAAAGCAAGGTAGAATTAAATAGACTTAATACCAATGCATATAATCTTAATAGAGTTAAGTCTATTTAACACTGTAGCAGTATTTATGTATATCTTAATTGTGTTACTCTTTTTAGATTAACAAATATAATTATTTTTCTCTTTCTTTTTTTATACTTCTAGACTTTCCTTATTTTAAACCAATTCCAATCAGAACTTGGTTGGTAGTTATACCCTCATAATCATATTCCAGATCTTCAATATTAAAAGGTAAGATCCCCCTAACATTAAGAAATAAGATATTTTCAATTATCCTATTTATTCTTTTTTATATTAATTGACCTTTTATATTCTATCTACCGATTCAACTTAGTTCCAAGGGCTAGTATTGATGTCCTTTGTTTTTTCTTATAACAGATATATTATAGTTTTTTTGTATTGATGGGAATTAAAAAAGTTCATCCAACAAAATATAGTAGCGAATCTTCTCCCAATTAGGCTTTATTCCTAATCTATCAAACAGCATTTGTGTATCAAACCCCTGATACTGCTTTCCATTATATTTACCATCAAAATTATGAAGCAAGCTCCGATAACACAAAGCAATATCTTGCCACTTATCTGCTACTCCAGTTCTACCTAAATCAAGGTATCCAGAAACCTTTTTATTTGCAAAGAATATATTTGGAAGACAAAAATCTCCGTGAGATAATACTAGCTCTTCCTCTGGCTTATTATTGATAATCCATTCCAGAAGGTGCTTGGGATTTTTAAATCCTTTTTCACCAAATGTGTCTGGATCTACATTGTCCATATCTACAAGATTATTTTCTACCCTATATTTTGCAATCTGTATTTTTTTTTCCAAGTTGTAAGTGTAAGCAAAACTTTTAGTATCTACCTTCCATAGCATTTGTAATCCCTTTGCCAATAAAGTAGTCAATTGCTCTGGATTTTTCAAATATTTATCTGCACATGCCATTTCTCCAGGTATTTTTGTCATTAAAAGATAGGCCTTCTTTTCATCTACTTCATATCCCAAAATCTTAGGTACCGGTAGCTTACCTTGCAACCATTTCATGACATGATATTCATTATCTGACTCATCATTTATTATTTGAATTTTAAGAACCATATCATTAAATAGAATAACTGTAGAATCTGACATTCCCACATTATCAATAGTGTACTTCTCTTCACCAAGCAGATTCTTGATTTTATCAGGTAGATCAAACATCATTCACTCTCCGTATCTTTTGAACTTGAAAATAAATCTTCAAAAACAATCTCCTATGTACTAGGAATGTCCACAGCTTCTAATCCCTCAAGCAACCAATTGGTACAGCATATCCTTCTTTATCTCTTGATATTATTATATCTTATTCTCTACTTCCTGATTTGTAAGCACTTTACTTCTTGATTTATCAATGGTTATTAAAAAGAAATGTGAAAATTGAATAAATATAGATTCAAATAGTTAATAGCACCGAATTAAAGTACCTATATAAAAAAATGTCTCTCCTGGGGCACATCGTTGAGAGGTGCGGAGAGTCCTGTTATTTTTATTATACCCCAGTTCTAAAAGAGTACAACCTCATGCTTCAAGTTTTCCTTAATATCCTTTTAATATACCTTCGCTTATAGCCTTATAATATACCAGGCTGTTTGCTTTTTTATATCTACTATTTCCACCTGTCCAAAAAAGGCTTCCATCTCCTCTTTTGCAACCTTTATGAAATTGAAATAATCACCAGCCTCGATAAACTCAACCACATCACTTATAATGCCCCTCTTTTCATTGTAGTCATGAAAGATTATAAGGCCCTTTGAAACCCTTCTAAGTTCTTTATAAACCCATTGCCTTTGCCCTGGTTTTAGGGCATGAATTACAAAGGATGAAATAACTAAATCAAAGCTTTTATCAGCAAAAGGAAGTCTTTCATCTCTTTCAACTTTAAGTAAATCTATTGCTCTATTTGCTTTGCGAGTCTTTCTCTTGGCAACCCTAAGCATACCCACAGAAGCATCAATTCCCGTTACCTTATGTCCTCTTTGACTTAGAGCATAAGCTAAGGCCCCAGTTCCACAACCATAGTCCAAAACCTTCTCATAATTTGGCAACATAATATGAGAAGACATTTTATCTAATACCTTTTTGTAATGTCTTGTCTGTATCCTATAGACTGTACCATATAAAGGAGAAATGATATCGAATAATAAAGACATAACAACCAATCCATTCTTTTTAAATACTCTATCGACTACAAAAACAAATGGACCCTTTCTTTGCTCCATAATAGAACAATTGATATGCATGTGTCAAAGTTTAAATATTACAGTATTATATATATTCTAAACACTTATATATTAATCCCTTAGTATTATCTGCCCTATAGTTTTCTTTCAAATCATATAAATAACAGACTCTTTCAAATCTTTTCCTTCTATATACATTCCATTATTCTTCTTAAGCTTTCAAATAAACTTCTATGCTAGCCCCTATAACTAGTGAATAAACCTTGAATTTATGATAAAGTAATAACTATTCTGAAAATAATATGCGGTGACTGGACTACCGTATTAATTAAGATAAATCATGGGTTAGCGGAGGTTAAGCAAGATGGATGTCATTGTATTGGCGGGAGCGACAAAACCATCAGATCTGACACAAAGTGAAGGCGTACATAATAAAGCCTTTATTCAGATTAATGGACAAGCAATGCTAAGTTATGTCGTGTCCGCTTTGCAGCAGGTGGCACAAATAGAAAAAATCGTTCTTGTAGGGCCAGCCCTAGAAATTCAAGCTCTTTTCACACCTTCTGATACCTTGATTGTAGTAGCTGAGGGTAAGTCTATAGTGGAAAATTTACAAAGGGGATTAGCTGCCCTTGGTTCAACTAAACCTTGTTTAATTGTGACAGCTGATTCAGCTTTTTTGACATGTCTTGCTGTGGAAAATTTTCTGGCTGCCTGTCAACCCTATACAGCAGCAATTTACTACCCCATTATATCTCGAAGCGATATTGAATATCGCTTTCCTGATGTAAAACGTACTTATGTAAAATTAATAGATGGTGAATTTACTGGTGGGAATGCTCTTTTAGTTGATCCAGTTCGACTAGAACAAGTGATGCCACAAATAAACCGTTTTTTTGCCTTACGAAAAAAACCCTGGCGCTTGGCTGCTGTTTTTGGCATTGATCTTGTCTTGAAATTTTTCACAAAAAGGCTAACCATTGCTCAATTAGAAAAACGTTTTGCTACCATATTTTCAGTACCTGGCCAAGCTGTAATTTTATCAGATGCTGAACTGGGTACAGATGTGGATAAACCTGAGGATTTAGAATTAGCCCGTAAATACCTTGTGCCATCTGGAAATAATGGAATTTAAATTTTATAATAATATAAGTGATTTTGCCCAATTTTGTTGGGCTTAAATATTGGAGGAAAAACAATGAAACGAATAGTAAGTGTCAGTCTAGGTTCTTCGGTCCGTGACCATGCGGTAGAGCTTGATTTATTAGGTATGCCTTGTCGTGTGGAGCGTATTGGCGCCAATGGTGATATGAAAAAAATGATTGCTTTGATTGAAGAACTAGATGGAAAAGTCGATGCTTTTGGGCTTGGTGGCATTGGCCTCTATTTTCACACTACTAAAAAACGTTATACTCTGCGTGATGCAGAGATTATAACAAGAGCAGCAAAAAAGACTCCAATCCTTGATGGTTCTGGCTTAAAAGACAGATTTGAAGGTAAAATTGTCCAATACTTACAGCAAGAAACTGATTTACTAAAAGGTGCACCAAATGTTTTAGTAGCCTCCGGTGTAGACCGCTTTGGCATGGCTCATGCCCTTGATGCTGCTGGTTGTAACCTGACTATCGGTGATCTGGTTTTCATACTTGGCCTACCTATTCCCCTACGCTCTATGCGTTCTTTGGACATATTTGCCTCTATCTTGTTACCCCCACTAAGCAAGCTACCTTTTTCTATGATTTATCCTACTGGTAAAAAACAGGAAGAAAATACTCCTAAGGCTTCTCATTTATTTGACAAAGCGGATATTATTGCAGGTGATTTTCTTTTTATTCGTCGCTATATGCCCGAAAATTTGTCTGGAAAGATAGTTCTAACCAATACTACAACAGCAGCCGATGTGGAACTACTAAGACAACGGGGTGTGAAAACACTGGTGACTACAACACCTGACTTAAATGGTCGTTCTTTTGGAGTGAATGTAATGGAAGCCTTACTGGTCGCTTTATCTGGTAAGGGACATGAGTTGACTCCAGAAGAATATGATGAACTGTTAGTAAAGATAAATTTTGCACCACGAATTGTGGAATTAAACTAGCAACACTTCGTAGGCAATTTACTTTTCAATTCATACTAATAACTATATAGATATTCCAAAACAAAGTATTTTTAACTTCCTACTTTGTCATATCCACAATCATGAGCCTGTATCATTTTATACTTTCATCGTATTTTCTAATACCTGCTGCAATATCTGGCTTTAGTATTAAATGTCGAAACCAAAAGTTACCTTTGGTTAAATCATTTCCATAAAAACGAATATCTTTCTTACGATTTTGTTCAGATAGTTCTATATCAAGTCCCCTTGCCTCTTGGGTATCGCAGATAATATTATTGCCCTTGTTTGCATATATTTTAGATTTGCCATTCATGGTAAATCCCGCCATTTTCATCATTGCTCCCATTTTACCTGGCATATACTCAAGTTTTCCAAGACTATTTACATAAATAACTGGAACCCCAAATGCTTGGACATATGTATTACAAAGATAATCATTTGTTCTCTTCTCCTCTTCCTCCTTTTTGGGATCTGCTGGACTTCCATGGGGAAAAACTATTAGACTAATTGTTTTATCTTTAATGTTTTCATAAAAGTGTTTACGCCTAGCATCGTAGCAAATTGCGACACCTACATTTCCAAAGGGTGTAGTAATGATATTATCAAACCAACCTCTTTTGAAGACAGCTGACTCACCTTCACTTTTTGTAACAATACCATATACTTGGTTTTTATCAGCAATCATATATCTATTAAAATAGTCTCCATTTTCATAATCAATATACCCTATGCCAATATATGTACTATATTTTGCTGCCATATTCATGGCCCAGGAAGAGGTATCTTTACCACTATCATCAGCATATTTCCATATGGCTTGGCTTGCCATATAACTACATAAGGCTAATTCTGGTAACAAGACCAAATCCGGAGATGGAAGTGCAGATATGAGAGATTCAATATACTGTTTACGTTCAGCAATACCCTTTAAATCATTGTTCAATTCTAAGGCAAATATTCTCATGTTTTACTCCCTTAAACCTAGTTTATATTCAGCTCTATTTTCATCCACTATTCTAGCTACCTTTGAAAGTTGGGATATACCCTTCTTTTTTCCTTTAATGTCATAAGCCTTAGTGATTCCATATTTATTAAAAACAGTCCTATGTCATCTTGCTTAGTCAAAGAAGTCTTCCAAGGAAAGATTCACTATATCAGAATCTTCAACTGCCACCGGTTTTTTTGTGAACAGATATTTAAAAGTTGTGTACTCACTGAAGTAATCTGCTCGCTCTTTCAATGCTTCTATTGTCTTGTTCACCTTGAATGAGTTTCGACATTTGCATTCGCCAATAAGTAGCTCCTTACCTGTCATGGACTCTACGACCACATCTAATTCCTGCACCTTACCTTTTTTGTCTTTTCCCCACCATCTGCCAAATGACTTAGCCATAAAGGGTAATTTGCCCTGGCCATTCAATCTACGAAGATACTGGCGGACAACTTCTTCAAAGATAGGGCCAATGAAATCAGACAAATCATCCAAGGCTAAAGCAAAGTAAATATCTCCATTTCCTCGTTCAATTTCAGTCCTTACAGAAAAGATATAACGATACCAAAAGGCAATGAAATTCTCTGTAATATAGTACTGACTTGTTTTACCCTTCAAAGGATTTGAACCAAATGGTATCACTCGTTCAATGTAATTTAGTTCTTGTAAGGCGATGAGATATCTTGAAATGAAGTTGCTTTCTAATTTTGTAAAGCCAGCAATCTCACCTAATGTATTTGAACCACTGGCAATAGCTTGAAGTACTGCATTGTAATTTGCAGGCTCTCTAAATTCTTGTTTCATCAGTAAGATACCTTCATTGTTCAAGTACCCAGTGATTTCAAAATATAATTCTCTAAGGTTCTCCTCAAAGCTTAATTTTTGATCAATTAAAGAAAGGTAATAGGGTGTTCCTCCGACACAAGCATAGTAGCGTATTTTATCTTCATTACTCACATTGGGATAAAACAAAGCTGAATCATAATAGTCTAGTGGATTGATTTTTAATTGTCCGGTTCGTCTTCCAAATAAGGGGCTTTTTTCACCTAAGACTTGATTTTCCATAAAACTCATTGATGAGCCACATAAAATTAAGAAAATATTAGTACCCTTAAACTCATAGTCAATTACATGCTGCAAGATTGAGTTAAGTGATTTATTGGCTGATGCAGCATAAGGATACTCGTCAATAACAAGCACCAAGTGTTTATCTCCCAACTGTTCTTTGATGATAGTAAATAGGCTATTCCAATTATCAACTGTTGGGAAATTACTAATTCCCAACTTCTCACCCAATAAACGTGAAAACTTTTTTAAGTTAAGAGAATCATTTACCTCTTCTGCTGGAAGATACAGTGAATTCTTATTCTTAATAAACTCATTAAGCAAAGACGTCTTCCCAATTCGACGACGACCATAAACTACTACCATTTGAAAACTCTTTTTCTTATAAATTTTCTCTAGGGATTCTAGTTCTTTTTCTCTGCCTAAAAACATAGCCATATCTCCATTTTACTATTTAGGATTATTATAATCTAAAGTAGTAAAATATTCAAGCAGCATTTAAGCCCTATACATGATTATACTAATCCAGATTAGTATAATTCTAATTTCCTAAATACCCGGCAAACTGCTGACCTATTATTTCTTCAAGAGCACTTATAATTTCATTACTTTCACCCACATAAAGAACAATTATATTATCTGTTTTGTAAAAATGTGGTAATGAAGCCCAACTGATCTCAACACTTTTATCCTTGTTATTGTAACTAAATCCACTTTTATTTATATAAGAGGCATCTTCTTCCATTTCTTTGTCGGTTTCATAAAAATATACTGACATGTTTTCCTCAGTATCTATTGTTAACCATTTTCTTTGTCCTTGCAGAATACTTTCTCCAACATCCTCAGCTATTATAGAAAAACCTCTTTCTTCCAGTTTAATAATAAGGTTTTCATAAGCTTTCTCATCCCTATTTATAACTTGCTTAGTACAGCCAATTAATAAAATTAATATAAGGTTGAAGACTAACACTTTTAACAATATTTTTTTCATAAACACCTCAGCTTCTTTATGCTACATCTCTTAGTTTGTAATTATATACTTGTACGACAGATTCTAAATCCTTGATGATGAGTTGTACAATATGGCCCACGATGCACTCTTCTTGTCAAATCACTTGTTGATTTGCCATTTATCCAATTATTCCCTCTGACAACTTTCATTTTTCCTTTAATCGGTCCAGTTGGATTATCCATGAAATCAGATTCATATTTGTCAAACCAATCCCAGCACCATTCGAAAACATTACCACACATATCGTATAGGCCTAATTCATTGGGTAGCTTCCCTCCTTTGGGATGTGTAGTCCTTCCAGCATTTTCGCTATACCATGCAACTTCATCAAGCAAATCACTACCGGCATAAAGATAACCTTTGCTTTTTACTCCGCCAATTGCTGCAAATTCCCATTCTGCTTCTGTCGGTAAGCGATAACCGTTAGTATTAAAATCGCACTCTACTTGTTCACCTTCTATAAAATAGCAGGGATTTAAATCATCTTTTTGACTTTTCTTGTTGCAGAACAATACCGCTTCATACCAATTGACACTTTCAACTGGCAAATTATTATCCTTAAAGTAGGACGGGTTATAATCCATAACTTGATTCCAATCTTCTTGCGTTACAACAAAGTCATCGATATAAAAGCTATCTACTTTGACCGTAATTGTTGGAATCAATAACCCTTTCTTAACTTGAAAGCCTGCTTTACGAACAAATACTCCTCCGTCAACTTTTACAAAATTATTCACGTTAATACCTCATATACTTTGTTTTGTTCCAGCTCCAACATCAAAACTATCGTTTAACCTTGTCTTGAGAAATTTATAAAGATAACATGGATAGATATTATCCCCTTTGTGAAAGAGAGGAATCTTCAAAATAGGATATGCTTTATTTATAGACATCTGATTCCAGACAAAATTTTTCTAGCTAATCAGCTTATGGATAATGAGCATATTCCCAATTAGAAGCATGTTTCTTTATATCTTTTTAAGGCTATTCTTATAACACCTGCTATTGTTGCTTTATTCATATAAGGATCTCCAAAATGATGTGATGTGTTTTTAATTTCTTCTTTAATGATTTTCTCAAAATTCTCATGATTTATTCTTTTTGCCTCTAACTCTTCTTCTAGTGACTTTTTATAGATAAATTCATATTCTTTTAACCCCTGAATTGTCCAAAATGTATCGTAAAACACGGTTCCATAGGCACGAATCCAGTCCCACATGATTTCAGGATCAGAAACATTCGGATTCTCTAAATGACACCTTTTACAAAGAAGGACCAAATTTGATGGTTCATCACTTCCTCCCAGCGACGAAGGCACAATGTGACATCTTTCTAGTCCTCTTTCATGCCCACATCTCCAATACCTTACATGAGCCTCAGCAGCATCTACACTTAATCCACACTCATCAACTCTAGAAAACCAGTAGTCGACTATTTCCTGATAATTACATTTTATATTTTTTCTTTTCATAATATTCTCTCCTATTTATTATTCAAAATCTTGATTCTGAGTTTTTCCTAAATTTGATAATAAAGCGTTCATTGTCTATTGTAGTTTCAAACTTTTCTTCAGCTTGGTATAAATTCTATTATCCTTACTATTTTTACTACGAACTATGACTGTGTCACCACCGACACTTGTTTTGACACAGATATATCATAAGTAAAGTTTCACACCTCCAATACTCCCTTGATGCGGATTTTATTCAAGCATTGGACCCATTAACAATCCCTGATAGTTCATATGTACATTCCCTATTTTGCATCGCTTACATGCTTCTTTTAATTTCTTAGAAATCTTTAGGGAAGAAACACCTTATCTATAATTCATTTATTCATAGATACATTCTGAATTATTACCATCAATTCATCAACAACTTGGTCTACAGGGCGATTATTTATGAAATACTTGTTCTCAATTTTCTTATAAACCCTTCTTGCATATACAATATCTTCATGTATTTCCTTTATATAATGATCTTTATGCTCTTCCTTATATTCATCATCTTTATAGACATTATCATTCTCATCAGAAAAAATCAGTCTTTCAAAAATATGTTCTTCTGAGTCCTGCAATTCAATTGCTATTACCTGCTCCAAGTCTAGAAGGGAGTTAAAATTTCTAGCATAAAAAAACGGACTTACTGCGATAACCACATTATCTTTGTATTCATTCAGCAAACTTTTTAATAACTTGCCCTTTATTTGATCTCGTTCATGTGGAAACGGGTTTTCTTGTATAAACTTTTCTAAGGTTGTATGAAATCGCTTTTTTATTTCTTCATCCATATCAAGAAAAAGATAATTTAATTTTTTGGCGAGTTTCTCACCCGTTACCGTTTTTCCTACATTCGTTACACCAAAAAGCATAATGATCATTATTAGTCCCTCTTCATTTCCCTTACTTTACACATAGAAAAATTCATATTTCTCGCTTTTTCTCATATGTCATTCTTTTTAGCATTGATTCTTTATAATCTTTTTCTGTCTCCAGAAAGATACGACTAGTCGAGATATTCCTATCAGATAATGGCAGCCTAGGCTTTTTATCTGGGCTGCCATTGCCTTTTTATTTGTATACATTACTTCTATGCTCAGCATTCAAAATTAAAACTATTAGTTTATCTTCTTGTACTTCTGCAATAACCCTATAATCGCCTATCCTATACCTGATACTTCCTTTTAAATTTCCCTTTAAAGTCTTTCCTTTAGCATAAGGATTATTAGTGCCTTCTAAGTTTTTATCTATCCAGGACAGTATATACAATTTATTATGATTATCCATCTTTTTAAATTGCTGGAGTGCTTTTTTTGAGTAAAGAACTTTATATGTCATTTATAGTTCTTCTTTCTCTATACCTAGCTCTTTTAATACTTCATCGTGGGTATAGGTAGTATTGTCTTTTTCAAACTCTTTCATACCTTCTTGATAGAGCTTCAAATGTATTTCATTTTCAATTATGTCATCAATACTTTCTCTAATAACATCAGATATTGTTTTATTATTTGATTTGGCATAACTTTCAAGTAATCTTTTATCTGCTTCATTTACTCTAACATTAATAATACTCATATAAATCCCTCCTTTGTATTACGTTG
Organism: uncultured Clostridiaceae bacterium; assembly: GCA_964563155.1. Lineage (GTDB taxonomy): Bacteria > Bacillota > Clostridia > DUPQ01 > DUPQ01 > DUPQ01. The sequence continues at coordinate 71,625 of CAZLVL010000014.1, forward strand.
TAATACAATTATATATTTTCTGTTTAACTCTGTCAATATTTCATTAATAGAGTCAAGTCTTTTCTTCGATAACTTTTGGCAAATTAAGTTTTCCTGAATTGTTTTGAAAAATGAGTTCTAATTCTTCACATGATATTTCGAATAATTTACTCATGATTAATCTCCTGTATTTTTCTAACTTACATACCAATCACAATGTCTTGTTTCTGTGATTCTGATGACTGTTGAGCCTGGTACCCCTTTAGCAGAAAAATTAGTGCTACAGCGTTTTCGTCAATCCAACTTCTGCATGAATTTATTCGCCAGCTTATATACCTGTTTTATTTCTTTCGAAGACAAGCTCCACATGCTTAATTCTGCCAAAATTAAATCCGGATGTTTTTTGCTAATATTCCTTAATGCATTTCCTACAGATTTTCGCACATATCCACAGGGGGCAGTTCAACTATTTTCTTACCCAGTTCTTTCATAATTGCGCAATCGCATACAAATATTTTAAACCGTGAGAAACTCATTTCATCAAACCTTTTCACTATTTCCCATTTCTTTAATTCGCCGATAAAATGTGCTCCTTGAACCTAAACCGCTCCTTCTTACAGCCTCATCTATTGTAATAATTCCATGGCTATACTGGTTTCTTATCTCCTTTAGAGTAAAAAAAGAAACTTCTTGTCTTTTCCTTCCCATGTTCCCTTTACTTTTCTTATCATAATACTTAGAAACTTTGCTGAATAAGAACAAGTAATTTTTAATAAGTATACACCGGTTATTTTCATTAACATCCATGCTGCCAAGTTTGAAGGGGACTCTTGCAGCAAGTTGTTTTAGTATTGAAGGGATTATTTTATAAATATCAGATGTTCCTTCAAAATCAGCCAGTTTCTTATCATAGAAGGAATCACTTTTTAATGAAAGCCTATCACCACCATAAGTACGCTTGGAATCGAGTAACAACAAGAATGGTTGATGGTAATCAAGATTTTGTTCTTTTAACTCTTCAAATAGATTAACTCTGTTTTTTGGCGTGATTCTTTCACTAACAAAAGTCGGAGTAATGTTAGATCGATAATAGGCTGATAGTCGAAGAGACAAATCTATTCCAGGAATCTCAAGATCCTCAAAGGCATCTAAAACGTCATAATATGGTTCAAAGCAATACTGAAACTCCTCATTTTCAAATAGTTCGTAACTTAGCTTAGCAATTTTAAAGTAGATATTCTTATTGAATTTGTAAGAGATATATCCGTAGTTTGAGTATATAGTTTTTGAGTCAATATTTGATTTTGAATACTCATTCATACTTTTTACCTCTTAATTTTTCATAAGGTATTTTAATAATATGCTCATACCTATACTTGATAATATACTTGTAGTGAACTGCACCCCTTTGTCAAGACATAAATTTAAAATTAATCCGAATACTTTCT